>CAXTCN010000003.1:0-123630 GCA_964242575.1 uncultured Acetobacteraceae bacterium
CCATCTCCTCAAAAATGGACAACGCAAAACTATCTCAGACAGTCAAACAGGCTCTAAGACCGTCGGCAGAGAGGTGCGGGCGGAAACGCTAGCCGGTTCCGATCGTCTGAGGAGCCGTATCCATGAGCGACCATCCGACGCCGCAACGCCCAACCCACCGCCGCCGCCGCCGCCGGAGCTATCATCAGGTCAGCTACCGGTTGCTGGTCAAGCTGCCGGTCGGCCCAATTCCGGCCGCCTGCTTGCCACAGCCGCCCAGCCCGTCCCGGTTGCGGCGGATCAGGCGACGGTGGCAGCGGTCATTGGCGACATTCGGCCTCGTGGCGGCGATGCTCCCGGCGGTGACGTTTGCCGACGTTATCTACACGACGTACTTGGCCGGCAAACAAGAGAACCCCACGACGGTTCAACTCCAGAGCGGCACGACGACCGCGGTGACGGGGACGGAAACGTTTGACGCGCGGCCCTTGGTGGCGGTTGGCAGCGGAACTCCTTTTACGAGTGATTTCGGCACTGCGGGCGCCGTGACCGGCTCTTTCAGCGGCAATTACGGCATAACAAACTTCGACCAATATGGCGGTGCTGGCGGCACCGGCCGTTACATCACGACGCGTACTGCGGCGGGGCTCAGCATAAAGTTCACCACTACGGCAGCGGTCCCAGGGGTTAATTACTTCGGCGTGGCGATATCAGCGCTCGACGGAAACAACGTCGTCAATTTATATCGAACTGGCAGTCTCCTCACGTCGTTCGACGCCGATATACTCCGGACGGCTCTCCGGAGTTGCCCGAACCTGCAAAACCCGTATTGCGGCAATCCCACGACCGGCGCGAACGGGACCGAGCAATACGTTTATCTCAACTTCTTTGATCTGTCGGATTACTTCGACGAGGTCAGGCTGACTCAGGCAAGTGGCGGCGGGTTCGAAGCGGACAACTTCACCGCTGGGTTCCGCGAGGCGAACGTGCCGTTCGGAGCCTACGTCTCCGTGATGGAGCCGGCGTCCGCCCTGTTGCTGTTGCCCGGCCTGCTCGGCCTGGCGATGCTGCGTCGTTCCGGCCGGTCCGGTCCGGCGCTGGCCCGCGTGGCGCACGCGTAGCGGAGCGGCTATGCTGCGGCGGCGTGATGGCCTGGCGACAGGACGTCCGACCGCGGCGCGGCGTCAGACTGGGCCGCGGGACAACTGCCCGGGGAGCCATCATGCCGCCGCTCAAAGCCGTCATCGTCCCGGTCACGCCCCTGCAGCAGAACTGCACCGTGCTGTGGGACGATGGGTCGAAACAGGCCGCAATCGTCGACCCCGGCGGCGATGTGGCGCGGATCGTGGAAACAGTGTCTTCGCTGGGCCTTAAGGTGGAGCGCATCTGGCTGACCCATGGGCACATCGATCATGCCGGTGGCGCGGCAGAGCTGCGCGACGCCCTCGGCGTTCCGATCTGGGGTCCAGACCAGCGGGACGCTTTCCTGCTGGACGGGCTTGAGGACGCGGGGCGCGCTTACGGCGTCACGGGCGCGCGCAACGTGCGGCCGGACCGCTGGCTTCAGGAGGGGGATACTGTGGCAGTCGGCGGGGTTCCGTTCGCCGTGCTGCACTGCCCCGGCCATACGCCAGGCCATTTAGTGTTCCTGCAAGCGGAGGCACGGTTCGCGCTGGTGGGGGACGTGCTGTTCCGCGGTTCGGTCGGCCGGACGGATTTCGAGTACGGCGACTCGGACGCCCTGCTGACCGCCATCCGTGACAAGTTGATGACGCTTGATGACCGCACGGCATTCCTGTGCGGCCACGGACCGGGTTCCACGATTGGGCTGGAGCGCAACTCCAACCCGTTCGTGCGGCAGGCTTTGGCGCAAGCCTGAGTTCTTGACGCCAGGCTTTGCTAACCCGCGCCGAGTGTCTGCAAGGCTGCGCCACGGCCGAACAGGCGCAGCAGCAGCCTGATGCGCTGCCCGCGCTCGCTGTCCAGCTTCGGGTCCCGGTGCAGCAGCACGGCCGCGTCGCGGTTCGCGGTCTGCAACAGGTTTTCGTGCTGCAACGGGTCGGCCAGGCGAAAGCCCGGCATGCCGCTCTGGCGCTTGCCCAGCAGGTCGCCGCCGCCGCGTATCCTGAAATCCTCGTCGGCGATGACGAAGCCGTCCTCGGTGTCCCGCAGCAGCAGCAGCCGGCGTCGCATCGTCTCGGTCAGCCCGTCCTCATGCAGCAGAAGGCAGTAGCTCTGCGCCGTGCCGCGTCCGACCCGGCCGCGCAACTGGTGCAACTGCGCCAAGCCGAACCGCTCGGCGTGCTCGATCACCATGATGCTGGCCTCCGGAACGTCCACGCCCACCTCGATCACCGTGGTGGCGACCAGCAAGCGGATGTGCCCGGCGGCGAAACCGGCCAGCGCGGCGTCCCGCACCGCCGGGTCCTGCTGGCCATGCGCCAGGCCAACCACCGCGCCGAACCGGGCGTGCAGCTCCGCGAACCGCGCCTCGGCTGCGGCCAGGTCCACAACCTCGCTTTCCGACACCATCGGGCACACCCAGTACACCCGCTCACCGCGGTCCAGCGCCCGGCCGATCGCGTCCACCACGTCCGCCGATGTCGCCAACGAGTGCAAGGTCGTGCGGATCGGCTGCCTGCCGGCGGGCTTCTCGGTCAGGCGGCTCACCTGCATCTCACCCCATTGCGTCAGCAGCAGGGTGCGGGGGATCGGCGTCGCGGTCATAACCAGCAGGTCGGTCCGCTCCCCCTTGGCGCCCAGCATCAGGCGCTGGTCCACGCCGAACCGGTGTTGCTCGTCGATCACCGCGAGCGCCAGGCTGTGGTAGTCCACCGCGTCCTGGAACAGCGCATGGGTGCCGACCACGAGCTTGACCCGGCCATTGGCGATGCCCAACAGCGCGTTGCGGCGCGCGGCACCCTTGACCGACCCGGTCAACAACTCGACCGATACCGGAGCCAACCGCGACAGGGTGTTGAAATGCTGCTTTGCCAGCACCTCGGTTGGCGCCATCAACGCGGATTGCTGCCCGGCCTCGGCGGCGCGCAGCATCGCCAGCATCGCCACTAGCGTCTTGCCCGAGCCGACATCGCCCTGCAGCAGCCGCAACATGCGCCGGGGCGCGGCAAGGTCACGGTCGATCTCCGCGAGCGCGTGCGCCTGGGATGCCGTGAGCGGGTGCCCGAACCGTTCAAGCGCTGCGGCGCGCAAGTGGCCGTCTCCGGCAAGGCTGCGACCAGGCCGGTGTTTCTCCCGGTTGCGCATCCAGGCCAGCGCGACCTGGTGCGCCAGCAGCTCATCATACGCCAGGCGTGCGCGCGGCAGGTCGCCGGGTTCCTGGTCTGGCGCCTGGAGCGCGTGCAGGGCGTCACGAAACCCCGGCCAGCGTTCCCGCCGCAGCAGCGCGGCGTCATGCCACTCCGGCAACTCCGGCACCCAGGACAATGCGGCTTGCATGGCCTTCGCCAGCGTTGGCTGCTTCAAGCCCTCGGTCAGCGGCCAGACCGGTTCGAGGGTTTGCAACTGTGCCCGCTGCTCGGCCGGAACGGCGCGAGCTTCCTTGAGTTGCAAGCGGTTGCCAAACGCTTCCAGCTTGCCGGATACCGCGAGCTTCGCTTTGGGACGGAACAGCGGCGGGCGCTCCTTCCAGAACGCGATTTCGACGAAGCCGGTGTCGTCCTGCGCCACAACGCGCCAGGGCTGCCGGGTGCCGCGCCCCGGTGGATCGACGCTCACCACCTCGATTTCCAGCGTCACGACCGTCCCCGGCAGCGCGTCCTTGATGGCGGGCGCGGCGCGGCGGTCCACGTAGCCGTCCGGCATGTGGAACAGCAGGTCCAGCACGCGGCTGCCGCCGCACACGCGAGCGACGCGCTCAGCAATCGTGGCGCCAACGCCGCGCAAGTCTGTGATGGGAGCGAGAAGGGAGGTGAGCAGGTCGTCCACGGGCTGACAGTCAGGGGGGTCGCCGCTATATGACAGCGCTCATCCAGGGACCCAAGTGTGCATCAGCCAGAGTTCGACCATCGCCGCCGCCGCATCCTGTTTCGCGCCACGCATCGCGGCACCTATGAGAACGACATCCTGATCGGTGGCTTCGTCCGCGCGCGCCTGGCCGGTTTCACGGAGGCGGAGCTGGACGCGCTGGAGGAGGTCATGGAAATGCCGGACGCGTTGCTGGCGGACTGGCTGACCGGCCGGCAGCCGATCCCGGCGGACTGCGACACTGATATGCTGCGCGCTATCCGCCAGGCGGCCAGGGACGGGGAGGGGCGGCCTCGATGAGCATGGCTACCGTATATGGCGCGCCGGAGGGGTTCGATGCGCTCCTGCTGGCCCGGCGCCGGGCCGAGCACGCCGGACCGGTCCTGCACGCCGCCCGTGACGACAGCCGGATGGCTCGGCTGGCGGAGGCGTTGGCGTTCTTCGCGCCAGAGATCGAAGTGCTGCGCTTCCCGGCCTGGGACTGCCTGCCCTATGACCGGGTCTCGCCCAACCCGGAGATCGTGTCCGAACGCATCGCGACGTTGGCACGGTTGCTGGAAGCGCCAACCCGGCCGCGCCTGGTGCTGACGACGGTGAACGCCCTGGTGCAGCGCGTGCCGCCGCGGGCCGCGTTCGAGGGCGCCAACCTCACGATCCGCGAGGGCGGCGCCAGCGACCCGGATGACGTTGTCCGCTTCCTTGAAGCCAACGGCTATGGCCGCGCCGGCACCGTCATGGAGCCGGGCGAGTATGCCACCCGCGGCGGCATCATCGACATCTACCCGGCCGGCGAGCCAGATCCGGTGCGCATCGACCTATTCGGCGACACGGTCGAGAGCCTGCGCCGCTTTGACCCCAATACCCAACGCAGCACCACGAAAATCAAGGCGCTGGTGCTGCGCCCGGTGTCCGAGGTGCCGCTCGACGCGGCCAGCGTAAAGCGCTTCCGCGAGGAGTGGCGGGAGCTGTTCGGCCCCAAGGCGGCAGACGACCCGCTGTACCAGGCCATCTCCGATGGACGCCGCTATCCCGGCATGGAGCACTGGGTGCCGCTGTTCCACGCCGGCATGGACACGCTGCCGGACTACCTGCCTGGCGCGTCCATCAGCCTGGACAACCAATCCAGCGAGGTCCTGGACGCCAGGTTGGAGATGATCGCGGACCATGCGGCGGCACGGCAAACCCCGGCGCGGGACGGAGAAGTGCCATACCGGCCGTTGCCGCCGGGCCGGCTTTACCTGGACCGGGCCGAGTGGGACGCCCTGTTGGCAGCCGGGCAAGCTGTCACGTTCAGCCCCTATGGCCGGCCCGATGGCGCTTTGGGCATCGACGCCGGCGGGCGGCCCGGCACCGTGTTCACCAAGGCCGGCGCAGTCACGGGCGAGAACGTGTTCCAGCAGTTGCGCGATCAGGCGGCCACCCAGGCCGAGGCTGGACGCCGGACCATCGTCGCCGCCTGGACCCGTGGCTCCCGGGAGCGGCTGTCGCACCTGTTGCAGGAGAATGGCCTGCGGGCCGACACGTCCGACACGTGGGCGGAGGCGCAGCGCGCCGCGCCGGGCGCCGTTGCGGTCGTGACGCTCGGGCTGGAGCGCGGGTTCATCGCCGACCGGACGGTGCTGGTCAGCGAACAGGACCTGCTGGGCGAGCGCATCAGCCGTCCGCCGCGCCGGCGCAAGCGGGCCGACCAGTTCATTGCCGAAGCAACCGAGATCGCCGAGGGTGACTTGGTGGTGCACCAGGAATACGGCATCGGCCGCTATGACGGCCTCGAGACCCTGCGCATCGGCCCGGCGCCGCACGATTGCCTACGGCTGCTGTATGACGGGCTGGAAAAGCTTTATCTGCCGGTCGAAAACATCGAGCTGCTGTCCCGCTTCGGTGCCGAGAGCGGCGCGGTGCAGTTGGACAGGTTGGGCGGCGCGGGCTGGCAGACCCGCAAGGCGCGCATGAAGCAGCGCATCCGCGACATGGCCGGCGAGCTGATCCGCATCGCCGCCGCTCGCCAGGTGCGGGAAGCCGCCAGCCTCGCGCCAGCCGAGGGCGCATGGGACGAGTTCTGCGCCCGCTTCCCGTTCGCGGAAACCGAGGACCAGTCCCGTGCCATCAGCGACGTGTTGGAAGACCTGTCGGCCGGCCGGCCAATGGACCGGCTGATTTGCGGCGACGTCGGCTTCGGCAAAACCGAGGTGGCGCTGCGGGCCGCGTTCGTGGCCGCTATGTCCGGCGCGCAGGTGGCCATCGTGGTGCCCACGACCCTGTTGGCCCGGCAGCACTACCGCACGTTCTCTGCCCGGTTCGCTGGCCTGCCGGTACGGGTGGCGCAGCTATCGCGCATGGTGACCGCCAAGGAGGCGGCCGAGGTCAAGCGCGGCCTCGCGGACGGCAGCGTCAACATCGTGGTCGGCACCCATGCGCTGCTGGCCAAGGGAATCGAGTTCGCGGACCTCGAGCTGCTGATCGTGGACGAGGAGCAGCATTTCGGCGTCTCGCACAAGGAGAAGCTGAAGCAGCTCAAGGCGGACGTGCACGTGCTGACGCTCACCGCCACGCCGATCCCGCGCACTTTGCAACTGGCGCTGACCGGCGTGCGGGAGATGAGCCTGATCGCGACGCCTCCGGTGGACCGGCTGGCGGTGCGGACCTTCATCTCGCCGTTCGACAGCGTGGTGGTGCGGGAAGCCATCCAGCGCGAGCGGTTCCGCGGCGGCCAGGTGTTCTGCGTCGTGCCACGGATCGAGGACATGGCCCGCATGGCGGAGCGCATCCGCGACATCGTGCCCGAAGCGCGCATGATCGAGGCGCACGGGCGGCTGGCGCCGACCGAGCTTGAACGGGTGATGACCGAGTTCGGCGACGGCAAGTATGACATTCTGCTGTCCACCAATATCGTCGAGAGCGGGCTCGACATGCCGGCGGTCAACACGCTGATTATCCACCGGGCCGACATGTTCGGCCTGGGGCAGTTGTATCAGTTGCGCGGGCGCGTGGGCCGGGGCAAGCAGCGCGGCTATGCCTATCTGACCTGGCCGCAGAACCACCGGCTGTCGGTGGCGGCGCGGAAACGGCTCGATGTCATGCAGACGCTGGACAACTTGGGCGCTGGGTTCACGCTGGCGTCGCACGACCTGGACATCCGCGGCGCCGGCAACCTGTTGGGCGACGAACAGTCCGGGCATATCCGCGAGGTCGGCATCGAGCTGTACCAGCAGATGCTGGAGGATGCGGTCTCCGAGATGCGGGCGGAAAAGGGGCGCAAGAAGGCCGACGACCGGGACTGGACGCCCAATATCCAGCTTGGCCTGCCGGTGCTGATTCCGGAAACCTACGTCCGGGACTTGCCGGTGCGTCTGGGCCTGTATCGCCGGATCGGCGCATTGACCTCTGATGCCGAGACGCAGGCGATGGCGGCGGAACTGGTGGACCGCTTTGGGCCGCTGCCGGCGGAGGTGGACAACCTGCTGCAGGTCGTGACCCTGAAGCGTATGTGCCGGGACGCCGGGGTGGAGAAGCTGGAGGCCGGTCCAAAGGGCATGGTTATCGGGTTCCGCGGCAACGCGTTCCGCAACCCGGCCGGACTGATTGCCTGGTTGAACACTCGCAAGGGCGTGATCCGGCTACGGCCCGACCACAAGCTGTCGATTGTCAGGGACATGGCGGTGGCCGAACGGATGACGCTGGGCCGGGACGTGCTCGGCAACCTGAACCGGCTGGCGGCGAAGGCGGCGTAGTTTCATAGGGCGGCTTGGCTACTTGCGCCCGCCGCCCATCATGGCCGACAGGTCGGTGCCGTTCACCAGCGCACGGCCGTCGCGATAGGTCACGTCCCACACCAGCCGGCTCTCCACCGTACGGGCCAGGCCCTTGGCGAACGTGAACAGTGGCAGCACGCCCGCGAGTTCCGGGATGCCGTTGGCGGTTTGCATCAGCGCGTCGAAGTTGGTTGCGGTGATCTGGGCCGTGGCGGACATCCGGTCCGGAGACGGGACCAGGACCGCGCCCATGCCGGCGAAGGTCGCGCCGCCAATGTCGAGCACAAAGCTCTCCAGCCCGGCGCTGATGCCGCCACGGCTGAATAGCTGCGCGATAGCGTCGCCAGGCGGGCTACCGTCCTTGCTCTCGGTCGAGGCGACCGCGAGCGCCAGCAGGTCTTTGGTGGCAACGCCGCTGAGCACCGGGCGAAGCGCGATTCGCTTTGGCACCAGCGCCGCCATGGCCCCCAACTGGATGTCCGGCAGCATTAAGCCATCCAAGCCGAAGTCCATGTGCGCCTGGAGAATGCCCTGGTCCGACTTCGCTCCCATCCCAACGCTAAGCTGCGCCGCCTTGCCGCCGTAAGCGCCATAGGAGACCGCGACGTCGTCTGCCGTTTCCTGGAGCGTGAACTCCGACGCGAAGTCCTCCATGGCTTGCAGCACGGCGCGGACGGGCTGCATATCCAGCCCAGGCGCGGCGGTGGGGGCCTTCACGCCAGCTTTGGGTAGGTTGGCCAGCGCCACGCCGCCAATCCGGATCAAGGCCTGCAGGATCGTCCCGGCACGCTCCCGTGAGACGCTGGTCAGCTCACCGGTCACGCGAACCCGGCCGGCGGCGATCCTGACCTCTTCCGTGTCGCCGGACTTGGACAAGCTGGCATAGCCCTCGGTCGTGCTGTCAGTGACCACGTCCACCCGGTCGGCGCCAGCTGGGCGCAAGGTGCTGAGGGAGGCGGATCGTGCCACGCGAGTGCTTTGCCGGACCCCTGCGCCGGTCGCGTCCACCTGCAGGCCGGTGAAGTTCAGGGCCCAGGTGCTCGGGGTGGCGAATGCCGGGTCCCAGACGGCCCGGCTGTCCTGCGTGGCCGCGTCCACGATGTAGGTCACCGGGACCGAGGCGGGAGCGCTGTTTTTGCCGTCCGCTGGCGGCTGCGGCAACGTGATGGTGAACCGTGCGGGAAACGGCAGGCGAACGTCGTCGATGGTCCACCGGCCATCCGCCTGCCGCGCAGTGGCCGTGAGCGTGAGGGTTTCGCGCTTGTTATCCCGCATGACTCCGATTGGCGCTGCGATACGGTAACGCTCGCCGTCCGGGGTGACCTGTATGGGCCGGTCCCCGATCCTTGCGTCCGGCCCGAGTATGCCGCTGATCCACGTCCGCACCTGCGCTTCCAGCGCACGCGCCTGGTCCGGCGTGACGTCGGCCGCGCCCGCTGGCATCGGGGCGTGGCAAGCTAAGGCCGCGGCGGTAAGCGCAATCAGAACGGGGCGATGCATGGAAATCCCTGGCTTGCCGGCATTGCGTGTGTTGTAGCGGGTGTAGATGACCAGAGGGTTAATACGTCAGCGTGTCGACTGCCGCCACGTCCAACAGGCGCTCGATCACCTCTGGCTCCTGTGCCCCTGCGATGGCGTGCCGGCCGGACACGACAAAGCATGGGACGCCGTTGATGCCCAGCCGGTGCGCGCGAAGGTTGTCGGCGTGCACAAGCTCGACATCCTCGTCGGTGCCGAGGAACGCTGCCAACGCGCCGGCGTCCAGGCTGCAGGACGCTGCGACCGCACGCAGCACGCCCGGGTCGCCGATATCGTAGCCGTCGCTGAAATGCGCGGCGAACAACGCCTCAACGATCTCACACCCGCGGCCAAACCGCGCGGCCCAACGCACGACCCGGTGGGCGTCCACGCTGCTGGGGGTCTTGCGGATGCGGTCGAACCGGAACGCCACGCCCTCGGCTGCGCCGATTTCAGTGATGGAGCCGTACATCCGCCGAGCCCGATCCTCGCCGCCGAATTTCCGTATGACGTAATCGGACCGGTTCATCCCGGCGCGCGGCATATCGGGGTTGAGCAGGAACGGCCGCCAGACCAGGTCGTACAATAAATCAGGGCGCCGGTGCATAGTGCGGAACAGGCGTCGGACGCCGAGATAGCACCAAGGGCACACGAGATCGTAGACGACCTCGATCTGCATGCGGGCTTTGGCCGGTGCATGAACGTTCACGAAGCAACGCTAAGCTTGGTTCGGCTCAGCGTCATGCTTTTTTTGTGAGACTGCCTGCAAAGTCCGCTGATTCCATCAAGCGACTTGCCCGTCATTAACCCACAGCCGGAAACAATTCAAAGTAGGCCTACTGGCCCATTGGCTCGCGTTATGGTAGTAAATGGGAATGAAGCTGTCGCTTGTCGAGCGTGACTGTGCGGAGTAGGCTTTGTAGCCAGTCCTCATCATCTTGGCGGCATGTCATCGAGGCCGCGCGGATCGCGGCGCTGCAAACCTATGGCATTCTTGATACGCCTCCGACCTTGCAGTTCGACATGCTCGCACAGGCGGCCGCTTCGGCAACGCAGGCCCCGATTGCGCTCATCAGCTTCGTCGACCAGAAACGGCAATGGGTGAAGGCCCGCGTAGGCCTAAGCTTGCAGGAAGTTCCTCGTCACCTGTCGTTCTGCCACCACACGATCGAGGAAGGGTCGGGCGTGCTTGTGGTTCCGGACACTATTTTAGACCCCCGGTTCTCGGGGTACCCGCTGGTTCAGGGGACGCCTTACCTGAGGTTCTATGCCGGCGTGAGCTTAGCGGACCGGGAGGGCTACCGGCTTGGCGCTGTTTCGGTCTTGGGTCCACAGCCATCAGACCTCGATCCGGCGGCGCTGCTCGCCCTGCGACGGCTATCGATTGAAGTTATGGAGTGCTTGACATCGAACCGTGCTGGTTTGGTGTCCTTTGTTCAGGGTTGGTTGGGGGTCCGTACGCGGCGAACGCGTTATTTGCCGGGAACCGATCAACGCGGTTTGCTGGTGTTAGGCATCGCCGAGGGTAGCCCCGCTGAGCGAGCCGGTCTCCGCATTGGCGACGTGCTGCTCAACATCGCCGGCCATCGAACCCACCGCTCCGATGACATTGCCGCAGCCCTGGCGGACCGTTCATGGGGCGAGCGCATGCAGGTCCGGACTTGGCGCGCGGGCCGGGTCGTACGGCATGAGATTGGCGTGGAGGCAATGCCCGGGTCGCGCCGGCTACGGCCGCGCGCTTCCTGATCCTGTGGCGGATGGGGTGGGATTCGAACCCACGGTGAGCTTGCACCCACGGCGGTTTTCAAGACCGCTGCCTTAAACCGCTCGGCCACCCATCCTTAGCCGATGACCTATACGCCACACTGGCGCCACGGCAAGGTGCGGCAGCTTATTTCAGGGTTCCCCGATAGCCGCGAAGCCGGTATGCAAGTTTCGGAACCGGATCGCGGGGCAGGGATGAAGTTGCACACGCTGACAGGTTGCCTAGCCGCGGTTGTCCTGCACGGCGCCGCCGCTTTGGCAGCGCCACCGGCTGATCCCACCGGGATTGTTACATTCCAAGTCGAAAACGATGGCGTGTCGACGCAGCGGGGCACGTCGGACCGCTACTACACCAGCGGCATCCGCCTTGGCTACACCTCGGGGACTGAACGCCTGCCGGAGTTCCTGGCCAACTTCGGCCAGCTAATCTGGGGCGACGGCATCCAGCGGATTAGCATCGACATTTCCCAATCTATTTTTACGCCGCGTGACACCCAGGCCAATCCACCCGATCCACGGGACCGGCCATATGCTGGGTACCTTCGCGCCAACGCTACCCTGATCCATGACACGCCGGAGGTGCGCAGCGTTATCGGCCTGACGCTCGGCGTCGTCGGGCCGTCCGCATTGGGCAAGGTGGTGCAGAACGGGTTCCACGACATCGTCGGGGACCCTGACACCCGTGGCTGGCGGTCGCAACTGAAGGACGAGCCGGCAGTCGAGGTGCTGGTTGGACAAACCTATCGCTTGCCCCTTGCGCGCCTGGGCGCATTCGAGACGGATGCGCTGCCGGCCTTTACGATCGGCGTCGGCACCGTACGGGACTATGTGCAGGCCGGCGTCAGCTTCCGGATCGGGCAGGGCCTCGGCAGCGATTTCGGCCCCGCGCGCATCAGTCCTGGCCGGAGCGGGTCCGACGCGTTCACGCCGGTACAGCCATTCGCTTGGTACTTGTTCGCTGGCGCCGACGGGCAAGGCGTGGCGCGGGATGTTTTCCTGGACGGAAGCACGTTCCGAGACCGTAGCCCGGGCGTCAACAAGAAGGGGTTTTTTGGAGAGCTTCACGCCGGGCTGGCTCTGATGGCCTATGGCGTCCGGCTGTCATACACCCACACCTGGCAAACCGAGCAGTTCAGCCGGCAAAAAAGCGGCCTGTTTAACTTCGGTTCGGTGGCTCTATCAGCGCGCTTCTAGCCGGCCGTTTCTGGCACCAGTTCAGGGCTCACGCCTTCCAACCGACCGGCCTCTTGGTCCTTCAACATGCGCCAGGCGCCGCCAACCAGGATCTCGCACGGGCGAAAGCGCGCTTTGTAGGCCATCTTGCGGCTTTCTGCGACCCAGTAGCCCAAATAGACATACGGCAGCCCCTCGGCCCGCGCACGTTCAATCAGCCACAGGATGGCGTAGGTGCCGAGCGACCGCCGCTCCAACTCGGGCGCGAAAAAGCTGTAAACCGCTGAGAGGCCGTCGCCGAGCCGGTCCGTCAAGCAGCCGCCAACCAGCCGACCGTCCGGGGCGCGAAACTCGGTCACGGTGGTCTCGATTGGCGTGTCCTCGACCATGGCCCGGTAATCGTAAAAGCTCATGGTCGCCATATCGCCGTCGCTGTGGCGTTCCTGCTGGTAGCGCTGGAATAGCTGGAACTGCTCGGCGGTGGCGCGGGCCGGCACATCCACCCCCTGCACCCCAGCGTTCGCACGGTTGATGCGGCGCAAACCGCGGTCTGGGCTGAACAGCGCCACCGGAATGCGGATCGGCAGGCAGGCCGAGCAGGACGGGCACACCGGCGCGTAGGCGATGTTGTGGCTGCGGCGGAAACCTGCCCGGGACAGCCGGTCATGCAGGTTGTCCGCGTCCGGCCCGGTGATCTCCGTCACCACTTTCCGCTCCGTCCGTCCGGTGACATAGGGACAGGGGAGGGGCGCTGTGGTGTAGAAGAACTGCGGGCGGCGTGGCGGCTTGTAGCTCATATGCGATCTGGTCCCCAGCCTATGTTCTCGAAACTGGAGGCCTGGGTCAACGCCCGTCGTCGCATGACCACGAGTCCGGACACCAGGTCGTGCAGCGCGCGTTTGCGTGGCACGAACAGCGCCGCCGCCAGCCACACCACCCCGGCGCTCAAGGTGAGCCACAGGCCGCCCGTGAACAACAGCGCTTGCAATAGCGAGGCCGGTCCAAGGTCTAGGTCACGCCGGACGGTGATATCCAGCATGGCCTGTCCCGGCGTGGCCCCGCCGGCACTGGCGATGAACAGGACGTGATAGGCCAGCGGCACGATGGGCAACAGCCCCAGCAAGGGGAAGCCCAGGCCCAAGGTGAGCAGGCCAAAGGTGGCGAGCACGACCCAGAGCACGGCCACGATGATGCCGATCAATACAAAGTCGATCACCCAGGCGCCAGCGCGGCGCAGCAGCACGCTCTCGGTCAGCGCATCATCGGCAATCGGGATATTTCCGCTTGCATAGCTCATGGCGACAGCTCCACGGTCTCATTGACCAAAGCGGGTTCGGGACCCAGCAATAAGTTGGTGCCGTCCCGCCAGCGTTGCATCAGCGATGCCGCGGCGTAGCGGAACGGATGCCCGGACTGGCCCGGCGTCGCGGCGAACCGGCTGCGGTCCAGATTGGCCAAGTCGTAAACGCCGCGGAACCCAGCGCCGTGCACGCTGGACCAATCGTTGCCGCGCATGCCGCCACGGAACACCGTGGTGTCGTCGCCGGGCTGGTCAATCCGCCAGGTGGTGAGCGCGCCGACCCACGGCAAGCGGCCCAGCAACGGGTGCGAGAACACAGCTTGGTGCACGGCGCCCCAACGCCATAGGGCCGAGTCCGCGCCATGGTGGGTGGCAAGGTCCGCCATGGCGTCCGCGAGCGCCTTTGACAGCACCGGCCCGCAAGCGCCGCCGCAAGACCCGGTTTCGGATGGCGCCAGCAGCAGTGCGACCACGTCGGACGCCTGGCCGGCCACGGCGTCAGACACCCCGCGCGCCGCGAGCGCCGCCGCCTCGAACCGGCGCATCCAGGCGTTGAAAATAAGCGGTTGCGGCTGGTCCATCCGCATCCCACCGTCCCAGTCGGCTAGCAGCGCCAGGGCTTGCCTGGACGGCGCGTCAGCCGGCGAGACGGTCCGGAGCACCGGCAAGATGGCTTGCGCAAAGCTGCTGACGGCGTCCACCTGCAATGCCGCGAACCCGGCGGCGTCGTGCCGGTCCGTTGTTTTCAGCACGGCCCGGATGCGCTGCGCCCGCCAGTCGCCAAACCAGTCGCGGCCCAGGAACACCGGGAAGTCCGGCGGCGCGATGCGCTCGTTGGCGTTCACCAGGCGTCCGCTCTCGGGCGACACGACCCAGGGCAACGTGCGGCCCTGGGCAAAGCCAGTCCAGTCATGCGCGCCGTCCGCGCCGTCCACGGGGGCGCTGCCGTCGCCGGCACGGCGGAGGGGGATGCGGCCGGTGGTGAACTGCGCGATGCGGACGCGGTCCGCGACCAGCAGGTTCTGCACCGGCGCGGTAATCAGCGCCGCGGCTTCCCCGGCCACTTGCGCGTCCGTGGCGGCATTCAGCGCGATCAGGCCGTTTGCCGCCGTATCGCTCGGTGCGAGGTTCGCCATTGCCACCGCGAGCACCGGGCCGGCAGGGTCGTCCAGGTCGCTCAGCACCGGCCCGTGCCGGGTCTCGCGCACGACTTGCACCTGGTCGGGCTGGCCACGGACCGCAATCCGTTCCTCGCGGGTTTCAAACGGGCGCGGACCGTCCGGCGTCTGGTAGGTGCCGTCCGGCAGCACGGTTTCCACGAACACGTCCTGGGTGTCCGCGCCGGTGGTGGTGAAGGTCCAGGCAATCCGGCCGTTGTGGCCGATCACCAGGAACGGCACCCCCGGCGCGGTTGCGCCCGCGAGCACGCCGTCCGGCGTCTCGATCCGGGCCAGGTACCAGATATTGGGCATGCTGAACCCAAGATGCGGGTCACCGGCCAGCAACGGAGCGCCGCTTACGGTATGCCGGCCATCGACGGCCCACTCGTTGCTGGCGCTATCGGGCTGGGTGAACGGCTCGGGAAATTGGGGGACCAGGGCAGCGAGACGGCTGCGCGCCACCGATGCGTCCGGGCGCGGGGTGGTATCCTGCGAGGGCCACAGCGGCTGGCTGCGCGGCGCGGCAGCGCGAGCCACCTCGGTGCGCCAGTTGCCCGAGAGATAAAGGCCCATCGTCTTGGCCCACAGCAGGCTGTCCACTGGAGTCCACGGCGCCGGCGCGCCGAGCAGGATGAACTCAAGCGCCGCAAAACGGCCGCGCTCCGTGATCCAGGCATTCACCCCAAGCGCATAGGCGTCCAGCAAGCCACGGGTTTCCGGAGTCAGGCCCGCCAAGTCCGCCGTCGCACGGCGCTCCAGGCCGAGCACGCGCATCGTGCGGTCGAGCCGGAGGGTCGCGGACCCGGCCAGCTCGGACAACCGGCCGGATGCGGCGCGCCGGCCCAGGTCCATTTGGAACATCCGGTCCCGCGCATGCATGAACCCGAGCGCTGTCGCAGCATCGCGGGCGGACCCGGCGCGGATACGCGGGATGCCATCCACATCGAGCGTGGTGCGGACCGGTGCAGCGAGGCCAGCGATACGGAGCTGTTGCTGGGAGCCGGGCAGCGACCACCACAACAAGCCGCCCACTACGGCGCCGACCAACGCGAACACCCCCGCCAAACCAGCCAGCAGGCCGCGCGCAACCCGCCGGAACCGCCCTCGCCGTTGGCGCATCGCGCTGGGTCCGGGCTTTCTAATGCAGCCTGGGAGACTTCAGGATGCTGGCCCGGTCGGTGGACGTCACGGTGACGGCGGCGGTCTTGCTGCCGCGTCCCAGGCTGACCTGCACAGGGGTGCCAGCCGGTCCGGACGCCCATATCGCGCGCCACAGTCCAGCAAGGTCCGGCACTTCTTCACCGTTCACTGCAAGGATGCGGTCGCCGGTGCGCATACCCGCCTGGTCGGCCGGGCCATTGTCCGCAAGCCCGCCGACCACGAGCGCTTCGTCGTCCTCCATTGCATACAGGCCGAGCCAGGGCCGCGCCGGGCGGTTCACCCGGCCGTACGCCAGCAGGTCGTCCAACACCGGCGCCAGCAACTGCACGGGCACCACCATGTTCATATCCTGCCGCTTGCCGCCGCTGCCGCCCTGTTGCAGCACGAGCGAGCCGATGCCGAGCAGCTTGCCATCGCGGCCAATCAGTGCGCCGCCGCCCCAGAACGGGTGGGACGGCGCCGTGAAGATGGCGTCGTCCAGCAGGTACTCCCAGTAACCCGCGAACTCCTGCCGGCCCGCCACCTTGGCCGCCACGCACTGCCGGCGGCCCCCGGCGGCGGCAAAGATCACCGGCTCACCGACGCGTGCGCCCGCGCTGTCGCCCAGCTCCATAACCGGCAGGTCGAACGGCCCTAGCGCCTGCACCAAGCCGAAGCCGCTTTCCTGGTCATAGCCCATCGCATGCCCGGCCACGGTGCGCCCGTCGGACGCAGTGAGCCACACGCTTTCGGACTCGGTAATCAGGTAGCCTATCGTGAGAAACAGGCCAGGGCGGATGTGCACGGCGCTGCCGGCGCGCTCGGTGCCGAGCGTCGAGGCGGTGAACGCGTCCTCCGGCACGGTCGCGCGCAACGCCACCACGGACCGGAGGGCGTTTTCCAGGTCGAACTCGTACTCGGCCGCCTTTGGCTGCAGGCTGGTGGGAATGCCTTGGTCCGTCTTCGCCATGGGATCAGCCGTAATTGACCATGATGGTCTTTTTGTGGGTGAAATGCTCCAGCATCGACTCCAAGCTGGCCTCCTTGCCGAGCCCGCTGCTCTTGACGCCACCATACGACAAATTGGCCTGCACTACGAGGTTTTGGTTGATTTGCACCAGACCCGCTTCCAACCGGTGCGCGAGGTCGAGACCGAGCTTCAGGTTATTGGTCCACAGCGACGCCGCCAGGCCGTACTCGGTGCCGTTGGCCGCCGCCAACGCAGCCTCCGCGTCATCGAACGGGAACACGCAGGTGACCGGGCCAAAGATCTCCTGCCGCACCAGCCGGCTCTCGTTGGGCAGGTTGCTGAAGATGTATGGACGGACGAACAGGCCCTTCTGCATGGCCGGGTCATCGGGCATGGCGCTGCAGGCCCGGCCGGTGGCGCCCTTGGTGGCCAGGCCCTCGTCGATAAAGCCGCGCACCTTGTCGAACTGCTCGGTGCTGATGATCGTGCCGATGTCGGTTGCCTCGTCGAGCGGATCGCCCATCCGCATGGCGTCAACCTTGGCCGCCAGCGCGTCCACGAACCGGTCGAAAATCGGCCGTTCCACGTAGATGCGGCTGGCGGCGGTGCAGCTTTGGCCCTGCCGGGTGAAGCGCATGGAGGTGATGGCGCCCAGCACGGTCTTTTCGAAGTCGCAGTCCGCGAACACAAGCATCGGGCTTTTCCCACCCAGCTCCAGCGTGACCGGCACCAGCTTCTCCGCCGCGCCCCGGGCGATGATGCGGCCGACCTCGACGCTGCCGGTGAACGTCACCTTGCGCACGTCCGGATGCGCCACCAGCGGCGCGCCGCACTCCGGCCCATAGCCCGACAGCATGTTGAAGCAGCCCGGCGGCAGCACGCGGTTCATCAACTCGCAGATGCGCAGCACCGCAAGTGGAGCTTCCTCGGCCGACTTCACCACGACGGTGTTGCCTGCAACCAAGGCCGGCGCGACCTTCAGCGCCATCAGCAGCATGGGCACGTTCCAGGGAATGATGGCGCCTACCACGCCCAGCGGCTCCCGCACCGTCACCGACAGCACGTTGGGCGCGAACGGCACGGTCTCGCCTTTCAGCTCGCCGCCCAAGCCGCCGTAGAACTCGAAAATGTCGGCCACGACCTGCGCCTCGACCCGGCTTTCGGTCCGGAGCGCCTTGCCGGTTTCGAGCGCGATCAGCCGGGCCAGCTCCTCCACGTGATCCTTCAGCACCGCCGCGCATTGCGCCACCATCGCGCCGCGCTTCCTGGCCGGCACCTTGGCCCAGTCCTTTTGCGCCGCCGACGCGTCCGCCACGGCCGCGTCCACATCGGTGGCGTTGCCCTCGGCGGCGCGGGCGACCTCAATGCCGGTGGCCGGGTTCACCACGGCGAACGTCTTGCCGGACCGGGCCGGCACGTAGCGGCCACCGATGTAGTGGACCCCGGACAGCGCCGTAGCCAACGCCTGTTGGTCCAGCGTCGGCGCGTCAGGGGTCGGGTGCGGACGGTCTAGCATGAGGTTTGCCTTGTCGTGCCGGGTGCATATAACGGTCCACCGACAATGGACCCGGCCGGTATCCCGAACAAGGCCTTGGAGCATCGAACAACCATGAGCGAAACCCAGCCCAGCGGCCCTTTGCGCGGCGTGACCGTGTTCGACCTCACGCGGGTGCTGGCGGGGCCGACCTGCGTGCAGATGCTGGGGGATTTGGGCGCGGATGTCATCAAGATCGAGAAGCCCGGTTCGGGCGACGACACGCGCGGGTTCGCGCCGCCGTTCATGCCGGGCACGCAGGAGAGCGCCTACTTCGTTGGCGTGAACCGCAACAAGCGCTCCGTCACGCTGGACATCGCAACGCCGCAGGGGCAGGAGATCGCGTTGCAGCTCATTGAGCGCAGCGACATCCTGGTTGAGAACTTCAAGGTGGGCGCGTTGGCCAAGTACGGCCTCGGCTACGACCAGTTGCACGCCCGGTTCCCTGGTTTGGTGTACTGCTCCATCACCGGGTTCGGGCAGACCGGGCCGTATGCGCCGCGGCCGGGCTACGACAGCCTGATCCAGGCGATGGGCGGCGTCATGAGCCTGACGGGCGAGCCGGACGGGTTGCCGCAGAAGGTGGGCATCCCGGTCGCGGACCTGTTCGCCGGGCTGTATGGCTGCATCGGCGTGCTGGCGGCGCTGCGACACCGGGAGGCGACGGGGCAGGGGCAGCAAGTGGATATCGGCATGTTGGACACCCACGCCGCCTGGCTTGCGAACCAGGGCATGAACTACCTGGCGACCGGGCAGAACCCGGAGCGGCTGGGCAACCAGCACCCCAACATCGTGCCCTACCAGGTATTCCCGACCGCCGACGGGTATGTCGTGTTGTCAGTGGGCAACGACCCGACCTTCAAGCGGTTCTGCGAGGCGTTCGGGCTGGAGCGCCTGCTGTCCGATCCGCGCTTCGCCACCAATGCCGCCCGTGTCGGCAACCGGCAGCTCGTGACGGATACGCTGGCCCCGGTAATGCGGCAGCACGCGACGGCCGAGTGGGTCGAGCGGTTGGAGACGCTGAAAATCGGCTGCGGCCCGATCAACACCTTGGAGCAGGTGTTCGCCGACCCGCAAATCCAGGCCCGCAACACCGTCGTGAGCCTGCCGCACCCGGCTTCTCCGGACGGCGTGCGGGTGGTCGCCAACCCGGTGCGCTTGTCCGAGACCCCGGCCGACTACCGCATGGCGTCGCCCACACTCGGCCAGCACACCGACGAGGTGCTGGGCAGCCGTCTCGGCCTCTCAACGGCGCGCCTGGCAGAGTTGCGCGCCCAGGGCGTTATCTGACGCGCCGGCTCTTTGCCGCATAGCGCCGGAGGCATACATACGCTCGACGCCGCACTTCAGGGTTAGGACCCAGCATGAACGAGCAGACCTCCCCGCGCAGCCTGAGCCGCTTCTTCTCCGCGCCGATCTCCGAGACCGATCCCGAACTCGCCGCTGCGATAGGCGCAGAGCTGGTGCGCCAGCAGGACGGCATCGAGCTGATCGCGAGCGAGAACATCGTGTCAGCCGCGGTGCTTGAGGCGCAAGGCTCCGTGCTGACCAACAAGTATGCCGAGGGCTACCCCGGCCGCCGCTACTATGGCGGTTGCTTCGAGGTGGACCGCGCCGAGACGCTGGCGATCGAGCGGGCCAAGCAGCTATTCGGCTGCACCTACGCCAACGTGCAGCCGCACTCGGGCGCGCAGGCCAACCAGGCGGTGTTCCTTGCTTTGTTGCAGCCCGGCGATTGCATCCTGGGCATGAGCCTAGCCGCCGGCGGACACCTCACCCATGGCGCCGCGCCCAACCTGTCCGGCAAGTGGTTCCGCGCGGTGCAGTACGGGGTGCGCCAGGATGACGGGCTGCTGGACTACGAGGAACTGGAGCGGCTGGCCCGCGCCGAGCGTCCGCGCATGATTATCGCCGGCGGCTCGGCCTATCCGCGCGCCATCGACTTCGCCCGTATCCGCGCGGTGGCGGACGAGGTTGGCGCTTACTTCATGGTGGATATGGCGCACTACGCCGGGCTGATCGCGGCGGGCGCCTATCCCACTCCCCTGCCGCATGCCCACGTTTGCACCACCACGACGCACAAAACGCTGCGTGGCCCGCGTGGCGGCATGATCCTGTCGAACGATGCGGACCTCGGCAAGAAGTTCAACTCCGCCGTGTTCCCCGGGCTGCAAGGCGGTCCGCTCATGCACGTCATCGCCGGCAAGGCGGTGGCATTCGGCGAGGCCTTGCGGCCGGAGTTCCGCACCTACCAGCGCGCTGTGATCGACAACGCCCGGATGCTGGCCGAGACGCTGATGGAGCAGGGCTGCGACATCGTGACTGGCGGCACCGACAGCCACCTGATGCTGGTGGACCTCCGCCCCAAGCGCGTGACGGGCAAGGCCGCCGAGGCCAGCCTGGAGCGAGCGTTCATCACGGCGAACAAGAACGCCATCCCATTCGACCCGGAGAAGCCGGCCATCACCTCCGGCATCCGTCTCGGCAGCCCGGCCGCCACCACGCGCGGTTTTGGGACCGCGGAGTTCCGCGAGATTGGCCTCATGATTAACGAGGTCCTGGACGGCCTGGCCCGTTCCAACGACGGCGGCAACGCCGTGGCGGAGCAGGCGGTCGCCGCGCGGGTGCAAGCGATGTGCGCTCGCTTCCCGATCTACTCGGCGCAAGCGTGACGCCGCCCACCCTGGATGCATTGCCCGTTCTGCGGCCATGACGACACGCAGGTGAAGGATAGCCGACCCACGGATGACGGGTCGGCTATCCGGCGTCGGCGGTTCTGCGGCGGCTGCGGGCAGCGGTTCACCACCATCGAGCGCGTGCAGTTGCGCGAGCTTATTATCGTCAAAAGCGACGGACGCCGCGTGTCGTTCGACCGCGACAAGCTCGCGCGCTCCATTCGCATCGCGCTCCGCAAGCGTCCGGTGCCGGAGGAGCGAATTGAGCGCATCGTGAACGGCCTGGTGCGGCAGCTTGAGGCATCCGGCGAGAACGACATCCCGAGCAAGCAGGTGGGCGAGCTGGTGATGGAGACGTTGAAGGAGGTCGATGCCGTGGCTTACGTCCGTTTCGCCAGCGTGTACCGGGACTTCCGTGAGGCGCGCGACTTCGAGGCCTTCCTGGGCTCGCTTGAGGAGCCTACATAGCGGCTATGACGGATCCCGTGACCGACGTGGAACACATGCGCGCCGCCGTGGCGCTGGCCCGGCGCGGACTGGGCTCGACCTGGCCCAACCCGTCGGTCGGCTGCGTGCTGGTGCGGGACGGCCGGGTGGTCGGGCGCGGCGTCACGGCGTCGGGCGGCCGGCCGCATGCGGAGGCGGCGGCGCTCGCCATGGCCGGACCGGCAGCACAGGGCGCCACGGCTTATGTGACGCTCGAACCCTGCAGCCATGCCGGACGGGCCGGACCGTGTGCGGATGCGCTGGCCGCGGCGGGAGTGGCGCGCGTGGTGGTGGCGTGCGGCGACCCCGATCCGCGGGTGGACGGCGCTGGCCTGGCCCGGCTGCGCGCGGCGGGCGTTGCGGTCGAAACCGGGCTGCATGCCGCCGATGCCGCCGATGCCCTAGCGGGGTTCTTCGCCCGCGTGCAACGGGGTCGGCCGCTCGTGACCTTAAAACTGGCCACCACGCTGGACGGCCGCATCGCCACCGCGGGCGGCGAGAGCCGATGGATCACTGGACCAATGGCGCGCCGGGCCACGCACGCGATGCGGGCGCGCCATGACGCGGTGCTGGTGGGGGTCGGCACGGTGCTGGCGGACGACCCGGACCTGACCTGCCGCATTCCTGGCTACGCGCAGCGGCCCGGCGTGCGGGTGGTGGTCGATAGCCATCTACGGACCAGCGCCGATGCGCGCGTGGTCGCCACAGCGCAGCAGGCGCCGACCTGGGTCTTGCACCATGACAGCGCCGATGCAGGCCGGCAGCGGGTGATGGCCGATCATGGCGTCCGGCTGTTCGCGGTGCCCGGCAGCCCGGAAGGGCTTGATCTCGTCGCCGCGCTGGCGGCCCTGGGTGCAGCCGGACTCACGAGCGTGCTGGTAGAGGGCGGAGCGGGCGTCGCGGCCGGGTTGATGCGGGCCGGGTTGGTGGACCGCATCGCCTGGTTCCATGCCCCGGCGGTGATGGGCGCGGACGGCTTGCCGGCGACGCAGGCGTTTGACGCCCACGCGTTGCACGATATGCCGCGCTTCATACGAACGGGCGCACACGCCCTGGGAGATGACATGCTGACCGAATTCGCCCGGGCGGCCTGATGTTCACCGGGATTATTACTGGGGTCGGCCGCGTGCGCGCCGTCACGCCGACCGGGCAAGGGCAGGACATGCGGCTCAACATCGCGGCGCCCTGGGCGGACACCGCCAGCATCCCGCTCGGCGCGTCCATCGCCTGCGCCGGCTGCTGCCTGACGGCGGTGGAGGTCGGCGACGACTGGTTCGCTGTCGACGTGTCCGGCGAAACCCTGTCCAAGACCACGCTGGGCGGCTGGGGCGTCGGCAGCGCCATGAACCTCGAGCGCTCGCTCCGCATCGGCGACGAGC
This sequence comes from uncultured Acetobacteraceae bacterium, assembly GCA_964242575.1. Lineage (GTDB taxonomy): Bacteria > Pseudomonadota > Alphaproteobacteria > Acetobacterales > Acetobacteraceae > JANPPS01. The sequence continues at coordinate 22,818 of CAXTCN010000003.1, forward strand.
TGGGCGGGCACATGGTCAGCGGCCATGTCGATGGGCTGGGCACCGTGCGCTCGGTCGTGCAGGAGAACGGGTCTTGGCGCGTGGCCATCGCCGTGCCGCGCACCCTGTCGCGCTTCATCGCGCAAAAGGGCAGTGTGGCGGTGGACGGGGTGTCGCTCACGGTGAACGAGGTCGATGCGGACGGCTTCGGCGTGAACGTCATCCCGCATACTTGGGACGTCACCACGCTCGGTCAGCTCCGGCCCGGCGCCGCCGTGCATATCGAAATCGACATGCTGGCGCGCTACGTCGCCCGGCTGGCGGAGGTGCCATGAAGTCCGCGTTCCTGTCCGACTACATCGCCAGCGCCGCCGACATCATCGAGGAGGCGCGCGCCGGGCGCATGTTTATCCTGGTGGATGACGAGGACCGCGAGAACGAGGGCGACCTGGTGATCCCCGCCCAGTTCGCGACGCCGGACGCCATCAACTTTATGGCGCGCCATGCCCGCGGGTTGATCTGCCTCGCCATGACCCGGCAACGCGTGGAGCAGCTCGGCCTGCCGCTGATGGCGCAAACCAACAGCACCCGGCACCAGACGGCGTTCACCGTGTCCATCGAGGCGCGGGACGGCGTGACCACCGGCATCTCGGCCGCCGACCGCTCGCACACCATCGCCGTCGCCATCAACCCGGACACCGGGCGCGACGGCATCGTGACGCCGGGGCACGTGTTCCCGCTGGTGGCGCGCGACGGCGGCGCGCTGGTGCGGGCCGGGCACACCGAGGCGACGGTTGATATCGCGCGGCTGGCTGGCCTCACGCCTGCCGGGGTGATCTGCGAAATCATGAACGACGACGGCACCATGGCCCGGCTCACGGACCTGGTGGCGTTCGCGCAGCACCACAACTTGAAGCTCGGCACCATCGCCGACCTGATCGCGCACCGGCGGCGTACCGAGCGGCTGGTGCGGCGCGTGCAGGACGGCACGCTGCACCATGCCGCCGGCGGCGACTGGCGCCTCAGCGTATTCGCCAACACGATCGACTACGCCGAGCACCTCGTGCTGTCCAAGGGCGACCTGTCCCGCCCGGAGCCGTGCCTTGTGCGCATGCACGCGGTCGATATCGTGTCCGACATGCTAGGCGGGCCGCACTGGTCCCTGCTGCACGGCGCCATGCACATGATCGCCGCCGAGGGCCGCGGCGCGGTTGTGCTGATCCGTGACCCCCGGCCGACGGCGGTGTCCGAACGGGTCCGCGCCATGGCCGGCAGCCCTCGGCCGGTGCCGTTCCTGCGGGACTACGGGATCGGCGCGCAAATCCTGGTGGATCTTGGGGTGCGGGACATGATCCTGCTGTCGAACACGCGCCGCACCGTGGTGGGGCTGGAGGGCTACGGCTTGAACATCATCGACCAACGGCCAATCGAAGCCGAGCCGGGCGTCGGTGAGTTTGGCGTGACCGAGCCTGGCGAGTGAGCACCGTCGATGCGCCAACGCCGGCCGTGCCAACGTTGCCGGGCGCGCCGCCGAACATCCTGCTGGTGCGCGCGCCATACTACCGCGACGTGGTGGACGGCATGACCCGGGGCGCGCTGCGCATCCTCGGTGCCGCCGGCGCGACGCACGACGTGCTGGACGTCGCCGGGGCGTTCGAGCTGGCGCAGGCGGTGCGGATCGCGCTGCGCGGGGCGCAGCGGTTCGACGGCTATGTCGCGCTGGGCTGCGTGGTGCGGGGCGAGACCGACCACTACGACCATATCTGCCGCACCAGCATGGATGGGCTGATGCAGGTGGCGCTGCAGTACGGGATCGCGCTCGGCACCGGTCTGCTGACGGTGCATGACATCGGCCAGGCGGTGGCGCGATCCTCGGACGACGGGCACAACAAGGGCGCGGAGGCGGCGGCGGCGGCCCTGATGCAGGTCGGGGCGATGCGCCGGCTGGAGGCGGTCTGATGGCGCGTAAGGCCCAGCCGCCGGGCCGTCCCCGCACGGCGTCGCGCGTGGCGGCCGTGCAGGCGCTGTTCCAGAGCGAACAGGGCGGCGAGTCCGGGGAGGCGGTCATCCAGCAGTTCGTGCGGCACCGCCTGGGTGAGATGCCTGGTCCGGAGCACCTGGGCGGCGGCGGGTTCGAGGAGGGCCGGGTGCCGGACGCCCATGTGCCGCTGTTCACCAGCATCGTCCGCACCGCTGTCGAGCAGCAGGATCGGCTCGACTCCCTGATTGCCGCAGCACTGCCGCCGGAGTGGCCCATGGCGCGGCTTGACCCGGTCATGCGCGCCCTGCTCCGCGCCGGCGGAGCCGAGCTGACGATGGCCGATGGCCCGCCGCCCCGGGTGGTGATCAACGAGTACCTGGACGTGGCGCACGGATTTTTCACCGGGGAGGAGCCGCGCATGGTGAACGGCATGTTGGACCGGTTGGCGCGTGAGCTGCGGCCCGGCGACTTTGCCGTTGACACTGCCACGCCCGCGTAACGCGGGCAGGATGGACGCGCCTGCCGAGTTCGGGCTGATCGCCCGGCATTTCCGCCCACTGGCTGGGCCGGGCGCCCTGGACTTGCTGGACGACGCCGCCGTGGTGCGCCCGCCGCCCGGAAGGGAGTTGGTCGTCACCGTGGACGCCATGGTGGAGGGCGTGCATTTCCGGCCGGATGACCCGCCGGACAGCGTTGGCTCGAAGTTGCTGCGCGTCAGCCTGTCGGACTTGGCGGCCATGGGGGCGACGCCGTGGGCCTACCTGCTGACGGTTTCGGTGCCGCGTTCGACGGCCGAGGACTGGTTCCAGGGCTTTGCCGCCGGGCTGGCACGGGATCAGGCGGCGTATGGCGTCACGCTGTTGGGCGGGGACACCACGTCCACGCCCGGCCCCATTTCACTTGGCTTGACCCTGATGGGCCATGTGGAGCCTGGCGCTGCGCTGCGCCGCGCCGGCGCTGAGGCGGGTGACGAGGTCTGGGTGACCGGCACCATCGGCGACGGCGCGCTCGGCCTCGCGGCCCTGCAAGGCCGGCTTGATGACCCTACTGACTGGCTGGCGGGCCGCTACCGGCAGCCGCAGCCGCGGTTGGGCATGGCGCTGGCAGGGGTCGTCCACGCCTGCATGGATGTCTCAGACGGGCTGTTGCAGGACCTGGGCCACCTGTGCCGGGCTGGACGGGTCGGAGCGGACATCGAGGCGGAGCTGGTGCCGCGCTCCGATGCTGCGCGTGCGGCCGGTCCGGAGTGGCGGGCGCTGTGCCTTACCGGCGGCGACGACTACGAGCTGTTGCTGGCGGTGTCGCCGGCCCATGCCCCATTGCTGGTGCGGACCGCTTCGGCGCAGGGCATCTCCGTGACCCGCATCGGCCGGTTCGTACCGGGCAACACGGTCCGCGTTCTTGATGCGACTGGCGCGGCGTTGCAGTTCGACCGGCCGGGCTGGAGCCACTTTTGAGCTTACAGCCCGGTTTGCGTCGCCCCGCTGCCGCCCGGCGTGACGCGGCCACCGCCAGTGGTGCCGGGAATGCCTGCGTTGTACTTGCCCACGTTGCCCAGAAGCTGCTGCAAGAACGAGGCTTCGCTACCCGGCGACGGCGTGGACCGGTTCACCACATTCACTGGCAGGCCATCGTCCTGGTTCAGCCGCTTGACGTCCCGCAGCACCCCGGCCTGGTCAAAGGTCAGCACCGTCACGTCCTGCGCCCTGATGCCGGGCGTGCGGCCAACGCGGGTCTGGGTCGTTTCGCTGATGTAGATCCAAGTTTTGTCGTCGAACGTGGCCCGCGTGGACGGCGAGCCCAGCAACGCCGTCGCGTCGGCGCGGGTGGAGGTGCCGGGCACCAGCTCCTTGAGTTGGTCGGCATCGACGCGGTTGCCGCGCACCTGCATTGGCGCCTCGATCACGCTGCAGGCGGATAGCAAAGCCAGAACGGCTATGAGGGGCGACAGGGTTCGGCGCACGCTGATGTTTCCGTCCTTTGTTAAGCGGGTCATCTTGTCTAGAGCCGCAACGGCGGGGGCGCATTGATCACGCGGCTTATACACCCACATCCAGTCAGGTGTCATGCCCGGCGAACTGTATCGGTCTGAACGCCAGGCAGCAGTGTTTCAGACAGGACGAGGCGTCATGGCGTTCCCAAAGTTGTTTGGCCGTAAGCGGCACGAACGCGCTGGTTATGAGCTTTATACGGCCGCGGTAAAGGCGGCGCGGGACCCTTACTTCTACGGACGGCTCGGCGTCCCGGACACGATGGACGGCCGTTTTGACCTGGTCGGGTTATATGTGTTCCTCGTGATCCATCGCCTGCATGCCGCGTCCAAGCCGGGCGCTGAGCTCGCGCAGGCGGTGTTCGATGCGATGTTCTCCGACATGGACATGACGCTGCGCGAGATCGGCGTCGGCGATATGACGGTCGGTAAGAAGGTGAAGGCGATGTGGGAGGCGTTCCATGGCCGTTCCAGCGCCTATGCCAGTGCTTTGGAGGCCGGGGACGCCGCAGCGTTGGCCACGGCGATCGCGCGCAACGTGTGGCGTGGCGGAGAGGCGGACCACAATGCGCAGGCTCTGGCGAACCTGGCCATCAGCCAAAGCCGGCACCTTGCGGCGCAGCCGATTGAGGCGCTCCTGGCGGGGCAGGTCAGCTTCGAGCCTCCGGTCGCGGCGGCTGCGTGATGGAGCTGCACCGCCCGATTTCGCTCGACCGCATTGGGGCGCACGGATCGGACTTCGAGGCCACGGCCAAGCCGGACGAGCTTGAGGCGATTGCCCGCCGGCTTGGGGTGCCGTCGGTGCATCGGCTTCATGCGACGTTCCGGGTACGCCGCGTGGGCGCTGCGTTGTTCGAAGCCCACGGCACGCTGCGCTCCGCCGTGGAGCAGGTTTGCGTGGTCTCGCTGGATGCGTTCGTGCAGGACGTCGCAGAGGCGTTCCTGGTGCACTTCGTTCCGGCTGGGACCGAGGATGACGAGCCCGAGCCAGACTCGGTCGATCAAATCCCGTACGAGGGCAGCGCCATCGACCTCGGCGAGGCGACGGTCGAGCAGCTCGCTCTCGTGCTCGATCCCTATCCGCGCAAGCCCGGCGCATCCTTGGGTGAGATTGAAGACGGGAACCTGTCCGGTCCGTTCGCCGCCCTGACTGGACTGCGGGCGCGGCCGACGTAGCTCGTGTTGCTTGCAGTGGGTTGCCGGCTCTGCTAGACGCGACGGCTCACGATCACACGCTAGGCGCCGCACCTACCAGTGGCACGCCGTTGCAATTTGCCCGGAGGGGCACAGTCCCATGGCCGTTCCTAAGAAAAAGACGTCCCCGTCCCGTCGCGGGATGCGTCGCAGCCATGATGCGCTGCGGACCGAGGCGCACGCCGAGTGCTCGAATTGCGGCGAGCTCAAGCGCCCGCATCACCTGTGCAGCCATTGCGGGCACTATGACGGCCGCGAGGTTATTGCCGCTGGCAAGGCGCTGAAGGGCGCAGTTCGGGTCTGACGCCTACGCCCATGCCGTCCATTCCCGCAAGGATGGTCGCTTGAGCGACCCAACTGCCCCGGCATCCCCCTTAGGCCTAGTGCCCCCCGTTGCAGCCGCCTCGGTCCCATTCACCTTGGCAATCGATGCGATGGGCGGTGACTACGCGCCTGACGCAGTGCTGGACGGCATCGCAATCGCGTCCGAGCGGCACCCCGGCGCGCGCTTCTTGCTGGTAGGCGACGAGGCGCGGATTGCGCCGATGGTGGCGGCGCGCAAGCGCGTCCAAGGTTGCTGCACGCTGCGCCACGCCCCGATGGCGGTTTCTAGCGATATGAAGCCGACCGCGGCGTTGCGGGTGCGCAACTCCTCTATGCGGCTCGCCATTGACGCCGTGGCTGCTGGTGAGGCGTCCGGGGTGGTGTCCGCCGGCAACACGGGCGCGCTCATGGCGCTGGCCATCATCGTCATCAAGACATTGCCGGGCATCGACCGCCCGGCGCTGGCGGCCATCGGGCCGTCGGCGCGTGGCGACGTGGTCATGCTGGACCTGGGCGCCAACGTGCAGTGCGATGCGCGCAACCTCGTGCAGTTCGCCGTGCTGGGCGACGTGTTCGCCCGCACGGTGCTCGGCCTGCCGGCGCCGACCATCGGTCTGATGAACGTGGGTTCGGAGGAGTTGAAGGGCGACGAACGGGTAAGGCAGGCGGCCGAGATTTTGCGCATGAGTCACATCGGGCCGCAGTTCCATGGCTTCGTCGAGGGCAATGACATCGCGGCCGGGACAACCGATGTCATCGTGACGGACGGCTTCACCGGCAACGTGGCGCTGAAAACGGCGGAGGGCGCCCTGCGGTTGGTGGGCGACTTGTTGAAGCAGATTTTCCGCAGTAGCTGGGCAGCTCGGCTGGGTTATCTCCTGGCCAAACCCGGTCTCGACCGGATGCGGGTTTGGCTCGATCCGCGCCGCTACAACGGCGCTGTCATGCTCGGCTTGAACGGCGTCGTGGTGAAGTCGCATGGCAGCACGGACGCCGAGCAGTTCGCGCATGCGATTGACGTGGCGATGGACATGGTGGTGCACCGCTTCAACGACAAAATTCGCGAGGGCCTGGCGCGGATCGAGAGCTTGCCTGTGCCAGGGCGGGATGGCCCGGTGCTGGTAGCCGTCTGATGGTGCGGTCTTATATTGCAGGACTAGGTGGTTACCTGCCGTCCCGTGTTGTCACGAATGACAAGTTGTCGCAGACGCTCGACACCACGGACGCTTGGATTTTCGAGCGCACCGGCATTCGGCAACGCCACATCGCTGCTGCCCACGAGACATGCGCCCACATGGGAGCGCAGGCGGCAGCGGCGGCGCTCGCGGACGCTGGATGCGGGGCACAGGACGTGGACGCCATTATCCTGGCGACCGCCACCCCGGACCAAGCCTTCCCGGCATCCGCGTTGCGCGTGCAGGCGGAACTGGGGGTCACGCGCGGCTTCGGGTTCGACCTGTCGGCCGCATGCAGCGGCTTTGTTTATGGCCTATCGGTCGCGGACGCGATGGTACGGGCCAACCAGGCGTCGGGCGTGCTGGTGATCGGCAGCGAGGTTTACTCGCGCATCGTGGATTGGTCCGACCGGGGCACTTGCGTGCTGTTCGGCGACGGCGCCGGGGCGGCGTTCCTGCGGCGTGGCGATGAACTCGGCCGTGGCGTGCTGTCCACTCACTTGCACGCGCAGGGCACGCTAGGAGACTTGCTGTACGTGGACGGCGCGGTCGGCCGTGCGGACCGGCCCGGGCACCTGGTGATGAACGGCCGCGAGGTGTTCCGCCACGCTGTCGCCAAGCTCGCGGCGGTGGTTGACGAGGCATTGCTGGCGAACGGGCTGACGCACGCGGACGTGGACTGGCTGGTGCCGCACCAGGCGAACCTGCGCATCATTGAGGCGATGGGCCGCAAGCTGCATCTGCCGCCGGAGCGGGTGGTGGTGACGGTGGACCGGCACGCCAACACGTCCGCCGCATCCATTCCGCTGGCGTTGGTGGAAGCCTACGCCGACGGACGGATCAAGCGGGGCGACCTGGTGTTGATGGAGGCGCTTGGGGGGGGCATGACGTGGGGGTCGGCGCTGGTGCGCATGTAGGCCATTTTTGCCACAGCCGCGTTGTAAATTGTTTAAGGTCAAGGGCATTTCCTTGACGCCTATGGACCGCGTGCGTACCGTGCCGTCATGAGTACTGTGACCCGGGCGCAACTGGCGGAGACCATCTACTCGCAGGTTGGACTGTCCCGTAACGATTCTGCGGATTTGCTTGAGACGGTGCTGGAGCGGATGTCCCAGGCGCTCGAGGCAGGCGACTCAGTCAAGATTAGTGGGTTCGGAACGTTCTCCGTGCGGCAAAAAGGCCGCCGTGTTGGCCGCAATCCTAAGACCGGCATCGAAGTGCCCATCCTGCCACGCCGCGTGTTGACCTTTCGTCCGAGCCAGGTGCTCAAGGCGCACGTCAATGGAACCTCAGTTCCCGCCGTAGATGATGAGGGTTAACCAGGGCGCATGAGCACGAACCTCGATGTTGCGCCCGAGCCGCCGGAAGGTGAAGGCGGGCGTCCGAAGGCCAAAAAGGCCCCGAACGCGTTTCGCACGATTTCGGAAGTCGCCGACGAGCTGCATATTCCGCAGCACGTCCTGCGATTCTGGGAGACCAAGTTCCCACAAATTAAACCGCTTAAGCGGGGAGGCGGACGGCGCTATTATCGTCCGGACGACATCGGCCTGCTGCGCCGTATTTCGGACTTGCTGTATATTGAGGGCTACACCATCAAGGGCGTGCAGCGCCTGTTGCGTGACGGAGGTGGCCAGTTGTCCGAAGATATACCGCCAGCCACCCCGGCCGAACGCGCCGCCGCGGAAGCTGAGCGTGCCGAGCGGGTAGAAATCGATAACGCCGTGGCCGAGCCGCTCGACGTTGCAGCCGATGCCATCGACCCGGACGCCGCCCTGGAAATTGAGCGTCTCCGGATGTTGCTGCGCCACACGCTTGACGAACTCGTGGCATTGCGGGCGTTGCTGCGGTAATCCGTGCGTTGCGGCTTGTAGCGTGTCCTGCTATCTGGGCGTCGTGTCGGAGCGTAGCGCAGCCTGGTAGCGCATCAGTCTGGGGGACTGAGGGTCGTGGGTTCGAATCCCGCCGCTCCGACCATCCAGGGCCGCCTCAGGCCGGGATTAGCAGCGACACCACGGCCTGAGCTGCAATGCCTTCGCCGCGCCCGGTAAAGCCCAGGCGCTCGCTCGTGGTCGCCTTGACCGAGACACGGCCCGGCCCAGTCCCCAACATGGCGGTGATCCGGTCCTGCATGGCCGCCGCGTGCGGGGTGATTTTGGGCTGCTCGCAGATCAGCGTCACGTCCGCGTTAACCAGCGTTCCCCTGCGTGCCGCGATCCGGCCAGCGGCGTGGGCGACGAAACGCGCGCTGTCCGCGTCCTTCCAAGTTGCCTCAGAGGGTGGGAAGTGGCGGCCAATGTCTCCCTCCGCCAGTGCGCCGTAAATGGCGTCGCACAGCGCATGCAATCCAACGTCAGCATCCGAGTGGCCAGAAAGGCCCTGATTGTGTTCGATTCTAACTCCGCATAGCCATAACGGCCGGCCGGTTTCCAGGACATGCACATCATAGCCGATCCCAACCCTTGGCTGCAGGGCTGGAGCCAGCACGCGCTCGAGCCGCACGAGGTCCTCCGGGAAGGTGAGCTTGATGTTGTCGTCCGAGCCGGGCACCAACCCAACATCGAGGCCGGCTGCTTCTAGTAAGGCGGCGTCGTCGGTGGCGCTGCCTGTGCCTGCGTGGCTCCGGTGCAAGCGCAGCAGGGTATCGAACCGGAATGCCTGCGGCGTCTGCGCCCGGTATAGCCCATCCCGCGAAACAGTTTCGATAATTCGTCCGCCAGCCGCCCGCTTCAGGGTATCGGCGACGGCCACTGCTGGTATTGCTCCGTGGTGGTGCTCAAGCTGCGTCAGCAACGCCGTGACGGTGCCGGCTGGGAAGAACGGGCGCGCGGCGTCATGCACCAGCACCACGTCCGGCGCATGGGACAGCAACGCCTCTAAGCCGGCGCGCACGCTGTCCTGCCGGGCATGGCCACCGGGGACGATGGGCAAGTGATCCAGGCCTTGCAACACCGGCTCCAACAGCTCAGCGTCTCCAATAGGCTGCAGCAGCATCACATGCGGCAGCAGCGCTAAGGCAGCCTGGCGCACCACTGGCTGCCCGGCGACGTTAACGACTTGCTTAGGCTGGGCCGACCCGAACCGGGTACCGAACCCGGCCGCAACAAGGATGGCAGCGACACGCATGGGAGAATGCAATGGACAGTGTGCCCATCGCCGTCAAGCCACGCCCGTCATCAACGGAAAGCGCCGCGTGAGCGTACAGTGATTGCACCGGGAACGCTGGCCGCCTAGTTTGCTCAAATGATGGGCAACCTAGAAACCACAGGCTCGATGCAGCCAGGACGCATCGGCCCCGTCGTGCTTGGCGCCGGGTCGCATACGGCCCGTATCGATGTCCCGGTCATCCTGGCGCCAATGTCCGGTGTGACCGACCTGCCGTTCCGCCGCCTGGCCAAGCAACATGGCGCCGGGCTGGTGGTGTCGGAAATGATCGCTTCCTGGGCCATGGTGCGCGAGAACCAGGCGACGCTGCGCATGGCCGAGGTCGTGGGCGGCGGCGGCCCGAACGCGGTGCAGTTGGCCGGTTGCGATCCGGCTGCCATGGCAGAGGCCGCGCGCATCGCGGTGAGGCACGGCGCCGACATCATCGACATCAATTTCGGCTGCCCGGTGAGAAAGGTCGCGGTTGGGCAAGCTGCCGGGTCTGCGTTGATGCGGGACGAGCTAGCGGCAGCGCGCATCCTTGAGGCCACCGTCCAGGCGGTGCCAGTGCCAGTCACGCTCAAGATGCGCATGGGCTGGGACCACGCCAGCCTGAATGCCCCAAACCTCGCGCGCATCGCCGAGCAGTCCGGCATCCAGATGGTCACAGTGCATGGCCGGACCCGGCAGCAGTTTTACACCGGCCGCGCCGACTGGGCCTTCATCGCCGCGGTGAAGGCGGCGGTGCGCCTGCCGGTGATCGCCAATGGCGACATCCTCACGGTTGCCGATGCGGTGGAGGCCCTGCGGCAGTCGGGGGCAGACGGCGTGATGATTGGCCGCGGCTGCTATGGCCGGCCATGGTTTCCGGCGCAGGTGGCCGGGTTCCTGATGACAGGGCGGCACGTGCCTGACCCGTCCCTATTGGAGCAGAAATCCATTCTTCTCGCGCACTACAGGGCGATGCTGCGGCATTTCGGAGCCGACGCCGGATTGCGGCTGGCCCGCAAGCACGTGTCTTGGTACTCGCGCGGCCTGCATGGCTCCGCGGAGTTCCGTGTTGAGGTGAACCGCCTGGCCGAGCCTGCGGCGGTTGAGGCGCTGATTGACCGTTTCTTTGACCCCCTGATTGCACAGGGCGTCGTGCCGGAGGCCGCCGCAGCATGATCGCCGCCCTCACGCGCAAGCGGCTCGCGCTGGTGGGCCGGCTGGTGCCGCAGCCCCCCGTCACTGTTGACGCCCATGCGGTGCTGAGCGCCTTGCCAGTTCCGGTCGTGGTGCTGGACCCCGCGAACGCGTTCCGTTTTGCCAACCAGGCTGCCGAGCAGTTCCTCGGCGTGTCGCTGCTGCAACTCCGCAATATGTCTCTTTCCACGTTGATACCGACCGATAACCCCTTGTTCGCGCTGCTTGAGCAAGTGCGGGCGCATGGAGTGACCATCTCCGATCACGACCTGACTCTCGACAGCCCCCGGCTGCACAAACAGGGCATTACTGTCCAAGCTGCCCCGATGATCGAGGAGCCAAGCTGCGTGGTGCTCACCTTGCAGGACAGCTCTGCTGCCCGGGCGCTCGACCGGCAGATGATGTTCCGTGGTGCAGCGCGCAGTGTCGTGGGCATGTCAGCCATGCTGGCGCACGAGGTGAAGAACCCGCTTTCTGGCATCCGCGGCGCGGCGCAGTTGCTGGAGAGCAGCGTATCGGAGGCGGACCGTGAGCTGACCGTGCTGATTAGGGACGAAGCTGACCGGATTCGCGATCTGGTGGACCGCATGGAGGAGTTCAGCGAACGGCCAATCGAGCGCCGTGCGGTCAACATCCACCGTGTGCTGGAACATGTGAAACGCCTGGCAGGCACCGGTTTTGCCGAGCATCTGCGGCTATTGGAAAACTACGACCCCTCATTGCCGCCAGCATGGGGCAACCGGGATCAGTTGGTGCAAGTGCTGCTGAACCTCGTGAAAAACGCCGCCGAAGCCATCAACGCCGACCCGGACCTCGCGGGCCGCGGTGAGATCACGCTGACCACGGCCTACCAGCACGGGTTGCGAATGGCAGTCGCCGGCAGCCCGCACCGGATGCATCTGCCGTTGGTGGTGACGGTTCGGGACAATGGCCCCGGCATTGCCGAGGACATGCGTCCGCATCTGTTTGATCCGTTCGTGACCAGCAAGCCTAGCGGCAGTGGCCTCGGCTTGGCTTTGGTGGCCAAGATCGTCGGCGACCATGGCGGACTGATTGAGGTGGATAGCCGCCCTGGCCGGACTGAGTTCCGCCTGTGCCTGCCCGTTATGACCGATGCTGAGGCGGACGCATCCTGAAAGAACCCCAATGACCCCGCCCACCGTGCTCGTAGCCGACGACGACCGGTCGATCCGCACCGTGCTGACACAGGCGCTGGGACGGTCCGGCTACCAGGTCCGCTGCACCGGCAACGCAGCGACCTTGTGGCGATGGGTCGAGGACGGCGAGGGCGACCTGGTCATCACCGACGTTGTCATGCCGGATGAGAATGGGCTTGATTTGATACCGCGCATCAAACGCCTGCGGCCTGATCTGCGCGTGGTGGTCATGTCAGCGCAATCGACATTGATGATGGCAGTGAAGGCAACCCAACGTGGTGCATTCGAATATCTGCCTAAACCATTTGATTTAAAGGAATTGCTAGCGGTTGTCGGGCGTGCGCTGGCTGCTCCGGCGCTTGCCTCCGACACGCCGGCCGTCGAGCCGCGCGACGCGGAGGAGCGGCTGCCGCTCATTGGCCGCAGCGTCGCAATGCAGGAGATTTACCGCAGCATCGCCCGGCTCACGACGACTGACCTTACAGTGATGGTCAACGGCGAGTCCGGAACCGGCAAAGAGCTGGTAGCGCGTGCGCTGCACGATTACGGGCGTCGCCGGGCCGGGCCATTTGTGGCGATCAACATGGCCGCCATCCCGCGCGAGCTGATCGAGAGCGAGTTGTTCGGCCATGAGCGCGGCGCATTCACCGGGGCGCTCAACCGCAGCCAAGGCCGCTTCGAACAGGCCGCCGGCGGCACGCTGTTCCTGGACGAGATCGGCGACATGCCGGCCGAGGCGCAAACGCGGCTGTTGCGCGTGCTACAGGAGGGCGAGTTCACCACCGTCGGCGGCCGGCAGCCAATCCGGGCCAACGTCCGCATCGTGGCCGCAACGCACCGGGACCTGCGGCAAGCCATTCGTGCGGGGCAGTTCCGCGAGGATTTGTTCTATCGTCTCAACGTGGTGCCGATCCGTCTTCCACCCCTGCGTGAGCGGCTGGAGGACATTGCCGTGCTTGCCCGGCATTTCCTGGAGAAAGCCCGGGAAAGTGGGTTGGCATCCAAGGCACTGGACCAATCAGCGCTCGACCGCCTGCGCCAGCATCGCTGGCCCGGCAATGTGCGGGAGTTGGAGAACCTGATGCGGCGGCTCGCGGCGCTGTATCCGCAGGAGACTATCACCGACGAGGTAATCGCCGCCGAGCTGTTGGAGACCGGCATTGACCCGAGCGAGCCGAACCACGCTGGTGGGTCCGAGCCGTTGGCGCATGCGGTGGAGCGGCATATCCGGCAGTTCCTGGCGTCAAGCCGGGACGGTATGCCGATGCGGGACATTTACGACCAGGTGATCGCCGAGGTGGAGCGGCCCCTGATCCAGATGACCCTTTCGGCAACCCGCGGCAACCAAATCAAGGCGGCCGCCATGCTGGGCCTGAACCGCAACACGCTGCGCAAGAAAATCCGGGACCTCGACATCCCGGTGGTGCGCGGGATTGGCTAGGGTGAACGCGTCCAGTCCCCCGCCGCGGCTGCCGCCGGTTCCGGAACTGGCAACGCCGGAGCTGCAACGCGGTTCGTTCACGCGGCGCTTGGCGGACCTGCTGCTGGGCAAGGTGACCACGCTGCTGCTCGCGGCCGGCGCGCTGGCGCTCGGGATCGGCACCTTCGTGCTGTTGTCGGGCGGGGTGTCGCTCAGTTTGCAGCCCAACGTGATGTTTGGCTTGGTGCTGGCGAACCTTGTGGTGCTGCTGCTGCTAGGCGCAGTGCTGGCCGGGCGTCTCACCCGGGTCTGGGTGGAACGGCGCCGGGGATCGGCCGGGTCGCGGTTGCATGTGCGGCTGGTTATGCTGTTCAGCGTCGTCGCAGTCACGCCCACCATCGTTGTGGCCGTGTTCGCCACGGCGTTTTTTACCCTGGGCATCCAGGGCTGGTTCAATGACCGGGTGCGCACGGCATTGAACGAGGGCCTGGAGGCGTCGCGCGGCTACCTCGAGGAGCACCGCAACAACATCCGCACCGACGCGCTCGGCATGGCGTACGACTTGGTGAAGGCCGGCCAGACCAACGATCCATACTTTTTCAACCAGGTGCTGCAGACGCAGACTTTGCTGCGCGGCCTTACGGAAGCGGTCATCTTTGACCCGCTGACCAGCCAAGTCGTCGCGGGTTTCAGCGCGGTCGGCACTCCTGACGCCGAACAGGCTCCGTTTGAGGCGACCGAGCTTGCGCGGAGCGGGGAGGTCGCGGTGCTGGGGTCGGCGGACGAGCACCGGGTGCGGGCGATCGTGCAAATTAACCAGAAACCGACCCTGATGCTGTTGATTGGCCGGCAGGTGGACCAGACCATCCTCGACCACATGGTGAGGACTGAAAGCGCCGTGGCCGAGTACCAACGGCTTGATGAGAACCGGTCCGGACTGCAAGTGACGTTCGCGCTGATCTTCGCCTTAGTGGCGTTGCTGGTGTTATCGGCGGCGGTGCTGATTGGCCTCGTGCTGGCGAACCAGATTGCCCGGCCGGTAGGGCGGCTGATCCTGGCCGCCGAGCGGGTACGGGCTGGCGATCTTGCTGTGCGGGTGCCCGAAATACAGAGCGAGGACGAGGTGGCTGGGCTATCGCGGGCGTTCAACCGGATGACCGGGCAATTGGCGGCGCAGCGGACCGAGTTGATGGATGCCTATAGCCAAATAGACGAGCGGCGGCGTTTCACGGAGACGGTGCTGGCGGGCGTGTCCGCCGGGGTGATCGGCCTGGACGCGGCCGGGCACGTCGAGCTGCCCAACCGTGCCGCGAGCGAGCTGGTGGGCCGGGACCTGATGGCGGCAATCGGCCAGCCCTTGGGTGAGGTGGTGCCGGAGTTCGCCCCCTTGCTGGCGGAGGCGGCGCAAGCTCCGGACCGTGCGCGCACGGCGGAAGTACAGATCGGCCCGGCGTCGCGACGCCGTACTTTGTTGCTGCGCATCGGCACCGATTTGCACGGTGGCCATCCAGACGGCTACGTCGTCACGTTCGACGACATCACCGAGCTGCAATCCGCGCAGCGCAAAGCAGCCTGGGCCGACGTGGCGCGGCGGATCGCCCACGAGATCAAGAACCCGCTGACGCCAATCCAGCTCTCGGCGGAACGCTTGAAGCGGCGGTTCACCAAGGAGATCACGTCCGACCCGGACACCTTCGCCCAGTGTGCGGACACCATCGTTCGGCACGTGGGCGACATCGGCCGCATGGTGGACGAGTTCTCCGCTTTTGCCCGGATGCCGCAACCGGTGCTGCGGCCGGAAGACGCGGGGCGGGTGGCGCGCGAGGCCTTGGTGCTGCAACGAAGCGCCCGGCCGGAAATCACGTGGTCCACCGACATTCCCGACCGCGGTCCTATGGCGATCTGCGACCGGCGGCTGCTGGGGCAGGCGTTGACCAACCTGCTGCAGAACGCCGCCGACTCGGTCGCTATGCGCCGCCGCGAGCCTGGGCAGCCAATCGGGCACATCACTTTGGCGGTGCACGTGCAGGACGGGATGGTGGCGTTGCAGGTCCACGACGACGGCGTGGGATTTCCGGACCACGACCGGGAGCGGCTTACTGAGCCGTACGTGACGCACAAGCCGAAGGGCACCGGTCTTGGACTCGCGATCGTGAAGAAAATCATGGAGGACCATGGGGGCCGCTTGAGCCTCGATGACCGCGCTGACGGACCGGGCGCCGTCGCGACGTTGTCGCTGCCGCTATTGGCATTGGAACCGGTCGAAGCCTAGGGATACAGATGGCGCACGAAATTCTAATCGTTGATGACGAGCCGGACATCCGCATGCTGATCGAGGGCATCCTGGAGGACGAGGGATACTCCGTCCGCCAAGCCGGCGACTCGGACGCGGCAATCGCGGCGTTCCGTATGCGGCGGCCGTCCCTCGTGATCCTGGACATTTGGCTGCAAGGCTCCCGGCTGGACGGCCTGGGCATCCTCAAGACCGTCCACACCGAGGAGCCGCATGTCCCGGTGGTGATGATCTCCGGCCACGGCACGATTGAGACCGCGGTGGCGGCCATCCAGCATGGCGCCTACGATTTCATTGAAAAGCCGTTCAAGTCGGACCGGTTGCTGTTGATCGTGCGCCGGGCGTTAGAGGCCGCGCGGCTGTCGCGGGAGAATGCCGAGCTGCGGCTGCGTGCCGGGTTCGATAGCGACTTGACTGGCAGCAGCGCGGCCATCACGGGGCTGCGCGCCTCGGTTGAGCGGGTGGCCCCCACCGGCTCCCGCGTGCTGATCAGCGGGCCGGCGGGCTCGGGCAAGGAGGTCGCGGCGCGGATGGTGCACGCCCGGTCGCGCCGCGCGGACGGGCCGTTCGTGGCGCTGAACTGCGCCACGCTCAACCCGGCGCGCTTCGA
Organism: uncultured Acetobacteraceae bacterium; assembly: GCA_964242575.1. Taxonomy (GTDB): domain Bacteria; phylum Pseudomonadota; class Alphaproteobacteria; order Acetobacterales; family Acetobacteraceae; genus JANPPS01. Next base: position 39,267 of record CAXTCN010000003.1, read on the forward strand.
GGAGGAGCTGTTCGGCACCGAAGCCGGGCAGGACCCCATTGCATCGCCGCGCCGGGCTGGGATGCTGGAGCGCGCGCACGGCGGCACGCTGCTGCTGGACGAGGTCTCGGACATGCCGCTTGAGACCCAGGGCAAGATTGTGCGCGCGCTGCAAGACCAGACGTTCGAGCGGCTGGGCGGGTCGTCCCGCGTGAAGGTGGACGTCCGTGTGCTGGCGACCACCAACCGCGACCTCCAGAGCGAGATCGCCGCCGCGCGCTTCCGCGAGGACCTGTATTACCGGCTGGCCGTGGTGCCCATCCGCATGCCGAGCTTGAAGGAACGGCGGGAAGACGTGCCGGACCTGGCGCGGCACTTCCTGGAGCGTTCGGCTGAGACCTCCGGCATTCCGGGGCGTGAGCTGTCCACCGACGCGATGACCGCGCTGCAGGCTTATGACTGGCCCGGCAACGTGCGGCAGTTGCGCAACCTTATGGACTGGCTGCTGATTATGGCGCCGGGCGGGGCAGGGGACGCGATCCGGGCGGAGATGCTGCCGGCCGAAATCAGCCAGGGGGCGCCCGCGCTGTTGAACTTCGACCCGACCGCGGACCTTATGGGCCTGCCGTTGCGGGAGGCGCGGGACCTGTTCGAGACGCAGTACCTGCAGGCTCAGCTTATGCGCTTCGGCGGCAACATCAGCCGGACCGCCGGGTTCGTCGGCATGGAGCGGAGCGCCCTGCATCGCAAGCTGAAGCAGCTCGGCGTCAACTCGGACGAGCGCGCGGCTCCGTGAGCCGCATCGCCTATGTGAACGGCCGGTATCTGCCGCAGCGCGACGCAAGCGTGAACATCGAGGACCGGGGCTACCAGTTCGCAGATGGCGTCTATGAGGTGGTGCACCTGCATCAGGGCCGTTTCGTGGATCAGGAGCGGCACCTCGGCCGGCTCGAGCGCTCACTGCGAGAGGTGCGGATCGCGGCGCCCATGCAACGCGCGGCGCTCATGCACGTACTGACCGAGGTCGCGCGGCGGAACCGGTTGCGGGACGGGTTGCTGTACATGCAGGTGACGCGGGGCGTGGCGCCGCGTGACCATGCGTTTCCCGGACCAACGGTGCCACCGGCGCTCGTGGTCACCATCCGGCGCATTCCGGCTTATCCCACCGACATCGAGGCCTGGACGGCACGGGTCATCACCCAGCCGGACCAGCGCTGGGCGCGGTGCGACATCAAGTCCGTGGGCTTGCTTCCCAACGTGCTCGCGCGTCAGGCGGCGCGGGAGCGGGGCGCGGTTGAGGCGGTGCTGATCGATGGCGATGGCATGGTGACGGAAGGCGCCGCCACGAGCTTCTGGATCGTGGATACGAAGGGCGTGCTGCGCACCCGGCATCTGGACCACGGCATCTTGCCGGGCTGCACGCGGGATGCCCTGCTGTGCCTGTTGGATGGCGCGGACATCCAGTTCGAGCAGCGTGCCTTCAGCGAGGCGGAACTGCGCACGGCCCGGGAAGCCTTTTTTACCAGCGCGACCAGCTTCGTAAAACCGGTGATCGCCATTGACGACCAGCCGGTTGGCAATGGCGGGGTAGGACTGGTGACGCGGCAACTGTTTGATATGTTCGCCCGCCATGTGCGGCTGCCCACGGCTGATTGACGGCTTGCTCAATCCGGTTGCGTTGCTAGGATTGGGACGCCGACCCATATAAGTGCCGGATGCCACCTCTCGGCCGGGCAACGCCCTCACTTGGCGTGCTTGGCCGCGACAACAAAAAGGACACGAACGTGGCCACAGAGAAATCGCAGAATGTCCAGGACGTGTTCCTGAACCATGTGCGCAAGGCAAAAACTCCAGTCACTGTGTTTCTGGTCAATGGAGTGAAGCTCCAAGGGATCATTACATGGTTTGACAACTTCTCGGTTCTTTTGCGCCGGGATGGACACACGCAACTTGTCTATAAGCACGCCATCAGCACCGTAATGCCTGGTGCGCCGATACAGTTGTTCGATGCAACGAGAGGCGACGCCGGCAGCGCCGCATCGCATCAGGAGGCGACCACTGACGTCAACGCCGGTTGAGACTGCGGCAGCGCCCACGCGGGCGGCCGTTATCCTGCCATGGGAGAAGCCGCACCGGCAGGACGCGTCCCGGGCGGCGGAGGCGCAGTTGGCTGAGGCCGTTGGCCTGGCCGCCTCCATCGGCCTCGTGGTCGTGCACACCGCCATCCCGCCGCTCCGGACCCGGCGCTCCTCGACCCTCATGGGAGAAGGGCAGGTCGAGACCATCGGCCAGGCTATCCGGGCGGAGGGGGTCGCGGTCGCGGTGGTTGACGCGCAACTCAGCCCCGTGCAGCAGCGCAACTTGGAACGCGCGTGGGATTGCAAGGTCATCGACCGCACTGGGCTTATCCTGGACATCTTCGGCGAGCGGGCGCGCACCAAAGAAGGCGCGATGCAGGTCGAGCTGGCGCATCTTGAGTACCAGCGCAGCCGGCTGGTCCGGTCCTGGACCCACTTGGAACGGCAGCGCGGCGGCTTCGGCTTCCTGGGCGGCCCGGGCGAGACACAGATCGAGGCCGACCGCCGGCTGATTGGCGACCGGATCGTGCGGGTGAAAAAAGATCTGGAACAGGTCCGGCGCACCCGTGGGCTGCACCGCACCGCGCGGAGCCGGGTGCCCTATCCCATCATCGCGCTGGTGGGCTACACCAACGCGGGCAAGTCCACCCTGTTCAATGCGCTCACCGGTGCCGAGGTGCACGCGCAAGACCAACTGTTCGCGACGCTTGACCCGACGATGCGCGGCGTGCGCCTGCCGTCGGGCCGCCGGGTCATCCTGTCCGACACGGTTGGCTTCATCAGCGACCTGCCGACCGAGCTGGTGGCAGCGTTCCGCGCGACACTGGAAGAAGTGGCGGAAGCCGACGTCATCCTGCATGTGCGGGACGTGGCGCACCCGGACACCGCGTCGCAGCGCGCCGATGTGGTGCAGGTTCTGGACAACTTGGCCAAGGACGGCGCGCTTGACCCAGCCTGGCCTGCGCGCACGATCGAGGTGCTGAACAAGGCGGACCTGCTCGGCGGCATTGAGAACGTGGCGGTGCGTGAGGGCTGCGTGGCCGTGTCCGCCATCACCGGAAGCGGCTTGGATGATTTGCGGAGCGCGATTCACGCCCGGATTTCCGCCGGCATGGAGATGGCGGACTACCTGCTGCCGATGTCCGACGGCGCACGGCTGGCTTGGCTGTATCAGCACGGCGAGGTGGTGGAACGCCGGGACGCGGACGACGGCGTGCACATGCGGGTGCGTATGCTGGCGGCTGACCGGGCACGGTTCGAGCGGACCGCGGATTGACGCCGGCTAACCTGGCGGAGGTCGTGCAACTGGTGCGGGCGGTTGCGCGGACAGAGATCATGCCGCGGTTCCGCGCCCTCGCGCCCGACGATGTTCAAACGAAATCCGGACCATTCGACTTGGTGACGGTGGCGGACGAAGCCGCCGAGGCGCGGTTGTCCACTGGCCTCCAGCGGCTGTTCCCGGGCTGTGCGGTCGTGGGCGAGGAGGGTGCCACGCGCGATCCGGGCATCCTTACCGCCATAGCGGATGCGGCGCTTTGTTTCGTGGTGGACCCGATCGACGGCACGGCCAATTTCTGCGCCGGCTTGCCGCTGTTCGGAACCATCGTCGCCGTCGTATGCCGGGGCCAAGTGGTCGGCGCGGTGGTGCATGACCCGGTGGGCGACGACACCGCGACGGCATGGCAAGGGGAGGGGGCCTGGCTTGAGAATGCGCTGGGCATTCGGACGGCCTTGCATGTCGCAGCGCCTGCGCCGGTGTCGTCCATGTCCGGCGCGGTGTCATGGCGTTACATGCCGGAGCCGCAACGATCATTGGTGTGTCGCAATCTGCCGCATTTTGGCATCGTGTGGGATTACCGCTGTGCGGCGCACCAGTATCGGATGCTCGCGGCTGGGCACTGCCATTTCGTGGCGTTCCAGCGCCTTCTGCCATGGGACCACGCGGCGGGGTGGCTGCTGCACCACGAGGCAGGCGGCTGGTCCGCCCGGCTGGACGGCAGCCCGTACACGCCGACCGAGGCTGAGGGTGGGCTGATTTGCGCGCCGGACGAGGCCAGTTGGCACAGGGTGCGGGACGCTTTGTTCCAGGCGTAACCGCGTTCACTCGGCCTGTTTCACCGCCGCCCAGTGCGCTTCAAGTTGGTCGAGCGTCGCATCGGACGGAGTGTGTCCGTCCTGTGCGAGGCGAGCCTCAACCGCTGTGAAGCGGCGGGTGAACTTAGCGTTGGCGGCACGCAAGCAAGCTTCGGGATCGAGGTCGAGCTTGCGAGCCAGGTTGGCGACTACGAACAGCACGTCGCCGAGTTCATCCGCCAGCCGTGCCGGGTCAGCGCCGGGCAACTCGGCACGCACCTCATTGATTTCCTCAGCCACTTTGTCCAACACGGCCTCGGCGTCAGGCCAATCAAACCCGACCCGGCCGGCGCGCTGCGTCAATTTGAGCGCGTGGGTGAGCGCCGGCGCATTGGTCGGGAGGCCCGCCAGGACGCCATGCTGCTGCCGGGCTAGCCGCTCCGCACGCTTGTGCTCTTCCCAACCTGCATGCCGTTCCGGGCTGTAGTCGGCCGGGAATACGTGCGGGTGACGGCGGATCATCTTGTCGGCAATGGACCGGGCAACGTCCGCAAACGCAAACTCGCCGGCTTCCTCGGCCAGCCGCGCGTGATAGACCACCTGGAACAGCAGGTCGCCAAGCTCATCTGGCAGCGCCGCCAGGTCGCGTGCGATGGCGTCGGCAACCTCGTAAGCCTCGTCAATCGTGTAGGGGGCGATGCTGTCGAATGTCTGCACTTGGTCCCACGGACACCCGGTCCGTGGGTGGCGTAAGGCGGCCATGACATCGATCAGGCGGGTGAGTTGGGACGCAGCGTCGGACATTCAGCTTCGATATCCAAGTCGCATAATGTATATTATGGAAAGAAAGTTACGCATCGGCCCAACTCAGCTCCATTCCGTCGAACCCTGGCTCGATATGCCCCGGCAACCGCGCCCTCAGCCAGGCCCAGTCGATGTCATAGCCCATATGCGTCAGCACCACGCGGCGTGGCCCAAGGCGTTCCGCCCAGGCGATGACCTGGTCCACGTTCGCGTGCGTCTTGTGCCGTTGCCGCTGGAAGCAGTCCACCACCCAGGTGTCCACGCCCGCCAGCAACGCGAAGGCAGCGTCGTCCAGCACGGCCACGTCAGTCGAGTACGCGAAATTGCCCACCCGCAGGCCAAGGGTCGGCATGAAGCCATGATCCTGCTCGAACACCTGGACCCGCAGGCCGGCGGCTTGGATGGTCTGGCCCGCGACAATCTCACGGGCTGTCAGCACGGGCCGGAAGAAATGCGTCTCCTGCCAGGGTTTGAAGGCGTAATCGAACCGGCGGTGCAGTTCATGCATTGTGCGCTCGGTTGCGAACGCATCGATGGGACGGCCGGCGATGCGGTTCAAAATCCGTACGTCGTCAATGCCCAAAACGTGGTCCGCATGGGCATGCGTGAACAAAATCGCGTCGACGCGCGGGACGCCGCACGCCAGCAACTGCGCGCGCAGGTCTGGCGAGGTATCAACCAACAGCCGCTCGCCGGTGCCGGACTGGATGACGATGCTTGACCGGGTGCGCCGGTTGCGCGGCTCGGCCGGGTCACAAGCGCCCCAATCGCCGCGGCCGTCCGGACCGCCGATCTGCGGCACGCCAGCGGACCCGCCGCAGCCCAGTATCGTGACGCACGGCACGCTAAGCCGCCCGGACAAAGAGACGCCGGAAGTTGGCCGTGGTCAGGTCAGCCAGCGCTGCCAGCGATAGGCCGCGCACGTCCGCCAGCACCCGCGCCGTCTCGGCCACCCATGCCGGTTCGTTGCGTTTTCCGCGATATGGCACGGGTGCGAGGTAGGGCGCATCGGTTTCCACCAACAGCCGATCTTCTGGAACGTCGCGGGCGATATCGCGTAGTTCGTGGGATTTTGGGAACGTCAGGATGCCCGAGAAGCTGACGAAGCCGCCAAGCTCCACCGCGGCTTCGGCCAGGCCGCGGCCCGAGCTGAAACAGTGCAGCAGAAACAGGAATGGCCCGCCCAGCGCCCACTCCTCACGCAGGGTGCGCTCAATGTCGGCGTCCGCGTCGCGCGCATGGATTGCCAGCGGCAAGCCGGCCAGCCGGGCCGCGCGGATGTGCTGGCGGAAGCTGGCCTGCTGGATGTCCCGCGGTGCTTTGTCATAGAAGTAGTCGAGGCCGGACTCGCCGATGCCGACCACTTTGGGGTGCCCAGCGAGCGCGACGATCTCCGATGCGTCCGGAACCGGCAACTCGGCGGCGTTGTGCGGATGCACGCCGACCGTGCACCAAACGGCGCGGTGTTGCTCGGCCGAGGCAATCAGCCGGGCTGACTGCGCCAGGCCAGTGCCGATGGTGACCACCTCCCCTACCCCGGCCGCCGCTGCCCGTGCGAGAACCTCGTTAAGCTCAGCGTCAGCGAACATGTCCAGATGGCAATGGCTGTCAATCAGCACGGCTCGGCCGCCTCGACATAGCGCGGGAACACGCCTTGCGGCGCCGGGAGGGCTGTCCCGGGCGGCACCGCCATGGCAAGGCCCGCCACCGTGCGGCCGGCTTCTGGGACGCCAAGCTGGTCCAGCATACGGGCCATGCTGTCCGGCATGAATGGCTGCAGCACGGTGGCGATGCTGCGGATCACGCTGGCCAAAACCGCCAGGACGGCCGCCATGCGAGCCGGATCGGTCTTGCGCAGCGCCCATGGCGCTTGGTGGTCGATGTAGGCGTTGGCGCTGCGGATGACGCGCCAGGTGTCCTCAAGCGCATCGCCGAACGCTAGCCGGTCAAGCCGGTCGCGCACCTGGTCCGGCAATGCGGCGGCGGCATCGAGCAGCGCGTCGTCTTCGGCCGTGGCGGCTTGCCGTTCCGGCAACAGTCCGCCACAGTTCTTGGCGACCTGCGACAGCGTCCGTTGCGCCAAGTTGCCGAGGTCGTTGGCCAGCTCGACATTGAGGCGGCGGACCAGGGCGGCGTCGCTGTAATCCCCGTCATTGCCGAACGGCACTTCCCGCAACAGGAAGTAGCGCACCGGGTCGAGGCCGAACGTCTCCACCAGCCGCACCACGTCCACCGCGTTGCCGAGCGACTTGCTCATCTTTTCGCCGGACGCGGTCCACCAGCCATTGGAGAACACGCATCCCGGCAACGGCAGCCCGGCCGCCATCAGGAACGCCGGCCAGTATACCGCATGGAATCGGATGATGTCCTTGCCGACGATATGCACGTCCGGCGGCCAGAACGCCCAGCGCGGCGCGGTTTCGTCCGGAAAGCCAGTTGCCGACAGGTAGTTGGTAAGCGCGTCGAGCCAGACATACATGACATGCCCAGGATCGTCCGGCACCGGTATGCCCCAGGAGAAGCTGGTTCGGCTTACGGACAGGTCCCGCAGGCCGCCGCGCACGAAGCTGATGATCTCGTTGCGCCGTGACGCCGGGGACACGAAAGCGGGCACCTCATCATAGAGCCGCAGCAGCCGGTCCTGCCACGCCGAGAGCCGGAAGAAGTAGGAAGGCTCCCGCACCCACTCGACGGGCGCGCCGGTGGGCGCGACGCGGGTGCCGTCCGGCCGGGCCTGCAATTCGTCCTCGTCATAGAACGCCTCGTCGCGCACCGCGTACCAACCCTCGTATTGGCCGAGGTAGATGTCCCCCGAGGCGCGAAGGCGACGCCAAAGCTCCTGGCAAGCAACGCGGTGCCGGGGTTCCGTCGTGCGAATGAAGTCGTCATTGGTGAGGCCCATGAGCGCCGACATGGCCTGGAACTGCGCCGAGACGCCGTCCACGAAGGTCTGCGGCGCTTGGCCTGCATCATGCGCCGCCTTCTCGACCTTCTGCCCGTGCTCGTCGGTGCCGGTCAGGAACAACACCTCGTAGCCATCCAGCCGCTTCCACCGCGCCAGCACGTCAGCGGCGACCGAGGTGTAAGCGTGGCCGATATGCGGAGCGCCGTTCACGTAGTAGATTGGAGTCGTTACAAAAAAACGCTTGGTCATGGTGCTTTCAGGATACTGAGGGCCGAGACGATCGCATGCCGCCTATCCAGGTGGAACCGCTCGGTCTCGTCCTGCAGGCGCCCGAGCGCGTGCCACACTTCTCCCCACGCCGCTAGGGGGCGCGCTGCAACAAGGCCCTGCTGCACGGCATCCGCCCGGCCGCGCACCGCGTCGCGCACGGCGTCGGCGATGCTGTCCCTGAGCTGCGTCATGAACTGCTCGAACCCTGCGTCGCTGCGCAGCAGCCGGTCCGCAACCTCATGCGCGCGCGCAACCGGCACATCCGACGTGGCCAACACGTCCGTCACCAGCGTCGCCACTTCGACACCCCGGTCAGCCAGCGCGACCGCGCGGCCAGGGGAGCCGTCCGAAAGAGCGGCCACGCGCGCACGCTCCGGCCCCGGCAGCTCCGGCAACACCGCCGACAGCACGGCCGTCACGTCAGGCAGGCCCAGCGGCTGCAAACGCAGCAGCCGGCAGCGGCTGCGAATGGTCGGCAGCAAACGGCCTGGCGCTGCGCACGCCAGCAACAGCACGGCCCGCGCCGGAGGCTCCTCCAACACCTTCAGCAAGGCATTGGCTGCGTTCCGGTTCAGCGTTTCCGCGCCGTCCACGACCACGACGCGCCACCCGGCCTCGGCTGGGGTGAGGTGCAGGAACGCCGGCACCTCCCGCGCGGCGTCCACCACGATCTCCGCGCGCAACCGTTTGCGTTTGTCATCCCACTCGCGTTCGACCGTCAGCAGGTCGGCGTGGGTGTCCTCCTTGACCCGGCGGAACACCGGCGACGCCGGGTCATTCGGATTGTCATGCGGATGCGCGAACAGCCGGCGGGCGAACCGGTAGGCGAGCGTCTCCTTGCCGACGCCCGGCGGCCCGGTGATCAACCAGGCATGGTGCATCCGCCCGGCCTCCAATGCCGCGTCGAACGTGGCCTCGGCGGCGGCGTGCCCCAGCAGCATCGGATTCGCCCGTGGCGTCGGAGCGGTCATGCAAGCGCGGCGATCCGGGTGGCGACGAGGCAGCGCACCGCCTGATGCACCGCGTCCACCTCGCCGTCGGCGTCGATGACGACGCAGCGCTTTGGCTCTGCCGCCGCAATCTCAAGGAAGCCCTGCCGCACCCGGGCGTGGAACTCCGCATCCATCGCCTCATAGCGGTCGAGCGCCTGATGTCGCTCCGCCATTCGCTGTGCGGCGGTCTCGGGCTTGGTCCGGAGCACGACAGTGAGGTCAGGCTGCACCGGGACACGCTGGGTCAGCATCGCGATCAGCGAGCGGTCCGCGCCGAGGCCGTAGCCCTGGTACGCCATGGTCGAGTCGGCGAAACGGTCACAGACCACCACCATGCCCTCGGCCAGAGCGGGCTGGATGGTGACGGCGACATGCTCCGCCCGGGCGGCGAAGTGCATTAAAATCTCCGCCGCAGACGTCCAGGCCCGGCACCGGTCCAGCAACAGGATGCGCAGCGCCTCCGCATTGGGAGCGCCGCCGGGCTCACGGGTGCACAACGTTGGCACGCCTGCCTCCCGAAGCGCCTCCGTCAGCAACCGTGCCTGGGTGGACTTGCCAGCGCCTTCGCCCCCTTCGAACGTGATGAACACGCCGTGGTCAGGACCCCCTCACGTAATGCGACAGCACCGATACGGCCCGGCCCGGCAACCCCAGCCGCGGCACGTCCGCGCCGGCCAGCAATGCCGCCTCCATCGATGGCACGCCCTGCCCTGAGACGATCAACTTGCCCAAGACATCGCCGCGGCTTACTGGCGCCGGCACCGGGTTTGCATACTCGACAGCGATCTTTGCGGTGCGCCGCCAGGCCCGGGGCATAGTCAGCACCAGGTCCCGCCCGCCCACCATCGGCACCGTGGGCTGCGCGCCGAGCCAAACCTTCGCGGTCTCCACGGTATCGCCGGCGGCGAACAGCGTTACGTTCTCGAACTCGCGGAAGCTCCACTCCAGCAGCCGCTCGCTCTCCTCCGCACGTTGGTGCATGGACGTAAGGCCGTTCACGACGACAATCACCCGCCGCCCGGCTCTCTGCGAACTGGCCACCAGCCCGTAGCCGCCCTCATCCGTGTGCCCGGTCTTGAGGCCGTCAGCGATGCCTTTCTGCACCAGGGGGTTGCGGTTCTGCTGCTCGATTGAGTTGTACTTGAACGTTTTCTCGCTGTCGTAATGGTAGTATTCGGGAAAATCGGTGATCAATCGCCGCGCCAAGGTCGCGATGTCGCGGCAGGACATGCGCTGCTGCGGGTCCGGCCATCCCGTGCTGTTGCGGAACACGGTTGCGTTCAGGCCCAGCTCCTTCGCTTTCTGGTTCATCAGCTCGACGAACCCCTCCTCGGACCCTGCCACCGCCTCTGCCAGCACGAGGCAGGCGTCGTTGCCGGACTGCACGATCACGCCGCGGATCAGGTCCTCGACCTTCACCGTCTCGTTCAACGGCACGAACATCTTGGACCCTTGCATCCGCCATGCGCGTTCGCTGACCGGCAGATCCTGCGTCAACTGCAAACGGCCCGATTTCAGCAAGCCGTACACCAAGTACGCAGTCATGAGCTTGGTCATCGACGACGGCGGCATCGGCGCGTCGCCGTCCTTGTCCAACAGGGTGGCGCCGGTGTTGAAATCCATGATCAGCGCAAACCTGGCGGCCGTGTCGAGTGGCCCAAGCGGTGTCGTGGCAGGAGAACCCGGCGGCGCGGCGGCGGTGCGCCCGCGGGGCGCTGAGCGGCGCGATTGGGCGGCGGCAGGACCGGCACAGACGGCAGTGCCGGCAACGAGCAACGTCCTACGGTCCAGCATGCCCGACCCCCTTTTATTCAACAACGATGTGCGCGTCGGTTACCCCGGCCCGGGTCGCGCGGTCCAGTGCCGTGTCAGCCTCCGTCACGGTCGCATATGGACCGGCCCGCAACCGGAATATCTGTGACCGGCCCTGCCCCACTTGCTCGACCTTGACGCCGAGCGCTGCGAGACGAGCCGCGACCATGCGTGCCGGCGCACTCTGGCCGAACTCGCCAGCCCGTATCCAAAGCTGTCCTGGATTCACTGGAACCCGCGTGGCTGTCTCCGGCAGACGGTGCGGAATGACCGGAACGTCATCCCCGCGCAGCGTGATGGCAACGCTCGCAATGCGCAACCGGGATGACTGGCTGATGCCGGGCGGCGGCGCCAGGGTTTCGGCGTTCACTGCAATGCGCGGCGCGCTGACTGCAACCGCGGCCGTGTTGCCTGGCAGCGTGTCCCGCAGAGCCTGGCTTGCGGCGGCCTCGGCTTGCAGCCGGACGCGCGCCACTCCGCCCGGCGTCATGCCAAGCCGCTCAGCGGCGCGTGCCGTCAGCCCAAGCAGACGCCGCGGATCAGCCAGACCACGGTCGTTGATGCGCACCAGCACTTGCAGCCCGGTTTCCAAGTTGGTGACCCTGGCGACGGACGGAAGCTGCAATGTCGCGTGTGCCGCGGCCATGGCGGACGGGTCGGACCGCTCACCGTTGGCGGTGTATCCGGTCCGGTCCGCCACAGTCACAGCCAGGCCGGTCGTATCGAGTTGAAAGTCCTCACGCGGGTAGAACCAGGTCTTGCCGGATTGGTATGGCGCCCCGACCACGTAGGATACTTGCGCCACCGGCGGCAACTCGCGAGCGCCGCAGCCGGGCATGAGCAGCAACCCTGCCAGCACACCAAGGCGCAGCCCCAGCCTCACGCCGCGGCGTCGCCCAGCAAACCGACTGCCAAGGCGTAGAAGTCGGACGGGTTGTAACGGCGAATGACGTTGAAGTTAGCGTAGGTTAGGTATCCCTCGCCCGGCGCCGCACCGGCCGGAACCACCATGCCGGCGGACACGTCGGACCGGGTGAACTCCCGCCCATCGCTGCGCCGTATGCCCTGCCGCTTCCACTCGCCCAGGCTTTGCCGGTTGTCACGGCTGGCCGATGCGGTGTCGAACCCAGGGGGAAGACGGACGGGCTGGCCCCAGGGCTCGCCACGCCGCCACCCGCTTTTGGCTAAGTAGTTGGCTATCGAGCCGAACACGTCCGGTTTGCTGTCCCAGATGTCCCGCCGGCCGTCCCCGTCGAAGTCCACGGCGAACCGGACATACGAGCTGGGCATGAATTGCGGCTGCCCCATTGCCCCGGCGTAACCGCCGGTCAAGCCGGCCGCCGTCACGTCGCCGCTGTCGAGGATGCGCAGCGCATTCAGCAACTCCGCACGGAAGAACGCTGCCCGGCGTCCCTCCCAGGCCAGCGTCGACAGCGCCTCAATCAGGCGGTAGTTGCCCTTGTTGCTGCCGAACGCGGACTCGATGCCCCAAATACCCAGCATAACGAGTGGATCGACCCCGAACCGCTCCTCGACCCGCGCCAGCAACGGCCGTTCCCGGGCGTAGTTCTCCCGGGCTGCCTGCAACCGGGTCTCCGGCAGGACCCGGGCGCGGTACTCCGGCCAGGTCAGGTTGAACTCGGGTTGCCGGCGGTCAAGCTCGACCACCCGCTGGTTGGGCTGCACGCCGGCAAATGCGGCCTGGAGCGTCGCATCCCTGATCCCAAGCCGCCGTGCCTCATTCTTCACGCCGTCGACGAACGCGGGGAACCCGCCCTGCGCACTCGCGGCGGCCGGAGCCAATAAAGCAGACATCACCAAAGCGCGACGGTTTAGCATCGTGGCTGTGTGCCACACGTCCAGCGTGCTGAGCAACGTTCTCGTGCGCTTGCCGAATTGAACCGAAGCCGGTTCAAACCGTTCAGCTCAGGCGGCCGGACTTCGGGAAGCCGTTCGGTGGCGCCCGACCGACTTGGCCGCGCTCGCCGATCCAACCCTGCAAGGCCGTCTCGGTCCGGGTTTTCTCCCCCAAGCGCCAGGTCAGCCCATCAGCCAGGCGGAACACCTTGGCGTCAGCCAGCTTGCCGTCCTTCAGCCGTTGCATCAGCACCCCGGCGCCCCGCCCCAGCTCCGGCAGTTGTTCCAGCGGAAACACCAGCAACTTGCGGTTGGCGCCGATCACGGCGACATGGTCGCCCGTTGCGGGCACGCACAGCAACGCCTGCTCGCCAGCCCGGACGTTCAGCACCTGCTTGCCGGTGCGCTTTTCTGCCAGCAAGTCGGCGGCGGGGACCACGAAGCCGCGCCCATCGGTTCCCGCCACAAGGTAACGCAGGCCATCCTGCCAAACGAACAACGACACCACGGCATCGTCATTGCCCATCTCCGCCAGCACCCGGATCGGCTGCCCGTCGCCCCGGCCCCGCGGCAGGTCGCCCGCGCGCAGCGTGTGGGCGCGCCCGTTGCTGACCAGCAGGCACAGCCGGTCCGTGGTTTGGCACGGGATCAGCAGGCGCAGCGCGTCGCCCTCCTTGAACTTGATTTCCGCGCCATCCGCGACGTGCCCCCGCAACGCGCGGACCCAACCCTTGTCGGACAGCACGACCGTGATCGGCTCCCGCTCGATCAACGAGTCTGCGTTCACCTCGACCGCACCCGGAGGCGTGCCCAGCACGGTCCGCCGCGCTCCAAGCGGCCCGGCACCGAACTTGGCCCGCACCTGTCCCAGTTCGTCCGCGATGCGGTTCCAGCGGCGCTTCTCGTCAGCAAGCAGCAGGGTGATGTCCCGCGTCTCCCGCGTCAGCACCTTGTGCTCCCGCCTGATCTCCATCTCCTCCAGGCGCCGCAGCGAGCGGAGGCGCATGTTGAGGATCGCCTCGGCCTGCATGTCCGTCAGCTCGAAACGCTCGATAAGGGCGGGCTTGGGCTGATCCTCCTCGCGGATGATCCGGATGACCTCATCGAGGTTCAGGAACACTGCCAAATACCCGTCCAGCACCTCCAGCCGCCGCTGGATCGCGGCAAGGCGGTGGCGGAACCGGCGCAGCAGCACCTCCAAGCGGTGGTCGAGCCACGCCCGCAGCACACCGCGCAGCCCGAGCACCACCGGCGTGCGGTCGGCCGTGAGCACGTTCATGTTGAGCGGGAACCGTGCCTCCAGCGCCGTGGCGCGGAACAGGGTCTCCATCAACACCTCCGGCTCGACCCCGCGCGACTTGGGTTCCAGCACCAGGCGCACCTGCTCCGTGCTCTCGTCCCGCACGTCGCCCAGGAACGGCAGCTTCTTCGCCTCCAGCAACTCGGCGATCTGCTCGATCAGGCGCGCCTTTTGCACTTGGTAGGGAATTTCGGTCACCACGACCTGCCACGTCCCGCCCTTGCCGCGCTCGATCTCCCAGCGCGCCCGCGTGCGGAAACCGCCGCGCCCGGTCTCATAGGCCTGGAGCATCGACGCGGCGTCCTCGATTAGCGTGCCGCCGGTCGGGAAGTCCGGGCCGGGCATATGGGCCAGCAGCTCGGCGGTGGTCGCGTCCGGATGGCGGATCAGGTGGATGGCGGCGTCGCACACCTCGCCCGCGTTGTGCGGCGGGATGCTGGTGGCCATGCCGACGGCGATACCCGCCGCGCCGTTGGCCAGCAGGTTCGGGAAGCCGCCCGGCAATACGACCGGCTCATGCTCCTCCCCGTCATACGTGGCGCGGAAGTCCACGGCGTCGTCGTCGATGCCGGACAACAGCGTCTGCGCGACCTCGGTCAGCCGCGCTTCGGTGTAGCGCATCGCCGCCGCGTTATCGCCGTCGATGTTGCCGAAATTGCCCTGGCCCTCAATCAGCGGGTAGCGCGCAGCGAACTCCTGCGCCAGCCGCACCAGCGCCTCATAGACCGACGCGTCGCCATGCGGGTGGTACTTGCCGATCACGTCGCCCACCACGCGGGCGCACTTCTTGAACCCGGACGCCGGGTCCAGCTTGAGCTGGTGCATGGCGTACACCAGCCGGCGATGCACCGGCTTCAGCCCGTCCCGCACATCTGGCAAGCTGCGCGACATGATGGTGCTGAGCGCATAGGCCAGGTAACGCTCGCTCAGCGCCTCCGCCAGCGAGGTGTCCTGGATGGTGCCGGCCGGGTCATCGAGCATGAATGCAGCTTATCAGAACAAAGTGCGAACAGTCAACTCACAGCGATAGCTTGCACGCGGTCATACAGCATATGCCGTGCCGGCGGCAGCGGCAGGTGCTGATGGCCGAAAGCGTCGCGCGCCAGGAAATAGCCGGTGAGCTTCAGCCCATCCCGCCAGTCGGCGGAGTCGGCGCTATTGCCGCCCACGAGGAAGCCGGGCAGGCGCAGCAACCGTGCCCGCCACTCCCCGGCGGCTGCGTCGGAGACCGCTCGCCCCGTACGTGGGCTGACCCAAGCCAGGCCAGCCGTGGCGCCGGTTATGGCGCAGGCGGTAAGGTCCAGCCCATAGCCAAGCTCGCGCAGCAGGGTGGCTTCCCATCGCACCAGGTCCGGCAATGCCTGGTCCAACCTCGACAATTCGGCGATCAACTGCACGAGGCCGGCGAACACGCTAGGGTGCGGCTCGCGCTCCGGCATGGCGCCCTCGGCCACCGCGCACGCCGACGACAGCACCGCGAGCGCCAAAGGCTCATCCATCGACAGCGCCGCGCCGGGGTGCACGAGTTCTGCCCGAACGCTGCCGAGCTGGTCCGGCAACCGCGCCAGCCAGCGTGCCTGCACGAGGTTGCCGGGCTGCCACAACGAGACTTGGCCGCGCGACCCGCCGCCGCGCGCCAGGCCGCGATGCGTGCCGTGCGCCTCGGTCATCAACATGACTAATGCGTCCGCCTCGCCGTACGCCCGTGCCGACAGCACGACGGCGGGCGCATCCCACTCCGCCACGGCAGCCTCAGTCCGTGTCGTCGAGGCCGATGGCGCGCAGTCGCGCCCCTTCCTCGTCCCAGCCCGCCCGCTCCTTCACGTTCAGGAACAGGTGCACCGGGCGGTCCAGCAAACCTGCCAGCTCGCGCCTGGCCCGGGCGCCGATCTCCTTAATGCGGCTGCCTTGCGCGCCGATCAGGATCGCCTTGTGCCCGGCGCGGCTCACGTACACCGTCGCCTCGACCCGGACCGAACCGTCCGGCCTCTCCTGCCAGTTCTCGGTCTCGACAGTGCAGCCGTACGGGATTTCCTCATGGATTTGCAGGAATATCTGCTCACGCACGATCTCCGCCGCCAGCAACCGGTCCGGCAAGTCGGTAAGGTCGTCGTCGGGATAAAGGTGAGGCCCCATTGGCATTCCAGCCGCGAGCGCATCCAGCATCCGGTCCAGCCCGCCCCCGGTCGCGGCGCTGACCATGAACGTCTCCTCGGATGGCAGGATGGCGCTGAGCGTTGCGGTAAGCGGCAGGAGAGTGTGCGCCGCGACCAGGTCGATCTTGTTCAGCACCAGCCACGTGCGGCGGTTCTGCGACGCGATCTGCCGGGCAATGGCCTGCACCGCCTCCGTGGCGCCGGCCCGGGCGTCCACCAGCAGCATGGTAAGGTCCGCGTCCGCCGCCCCACTCCAGGCCGCCTTGACCATGGCGCGGTCCAGCTTGCGCCGCGGCGCGAAAATGCCGGGCGTGTCCACCAGAAGGATTTGACTCGCGCCGCGCATTAGGATGCCCAGCACGCGGAACCGGGTCGTCTGCGCCTTTGGGCTGACGATCGACAGCTTCGCGCCGGTCAGGCGGTTTAGCAACGTGGACTTGCCTGCGTTCGGCGCGCCGACGATGGCGGCGAACCCGCAGCGGGCCGGCTCTGGGTTGTCGTTCATGCGGTCAATCTCTCAAGCAGCGCTGCGGCAGCGTCGCGCTCGGCGAGCCGCTTGCTGCCCGCGGTGCCGGTTCCGGTCTGGCCCATGGCCGTCACGCTGATGACGAACACCGGCGCATGGGACGGACCGCTGCGGGTTTCCTCGACGTATATGGGCAGCGCCAGGCCTCGTGCCATCAGCCATTCCTGCAACGCTGTTTTCGGATCTTTTGGCGGCAACACCAACTGGTCCATGGCCGGCGTCCAGGCGCCGCGGACGAACCGCCGGGCGGCGTCGAGCCCGCCGTCCAGGTACAACGCGCCGATCGACGCTTCCATGGCGTCGGCCAGCACGTTCGCGAGCTGCCCCACGCCGGCGCGGGCCTCGTTCGGCGCAACAGCCAGCGCGGCGGAAAGCCCCGCCTGCTCGGCGATCACGGCCAGCACCTTGCGCGATACCAGGTGGGCGTGCCGTGGCCCAAGCTCGCCTTCCTGTTCGTCCGGGAACCGCTCGATCAGCCACTCGGCGATCAACAGGCCCAGCACCCGGTCGCCGATGAACTCCAGCCGTTCGTTGGACCCGACGCCGCGCCGCTCGCCGCGCCGATGCTGGCCCCGGCGGCCATGCGCGGCGGAGCGATGCGTCATAGCCTCGGCCAGCAACCGCGGTTCAGCGAACTGGTGTCCCAGGATGGCCTGCGCCACTTGCTGCTGATGTGCCGTATCGGAAGCGGCGGCGCTCAATTGATGCCGTGCAGCAGCCGCTTCCAGCGGATCTCGAACGGCCACTCCCAAACCTCCCACCACGGCGCGCGTGCGTCGATTGAGAAGAAGATGAACTCGGCCCGGCCCACCAGGTTCTGCACCGGCACGAAGCCAACCCCGCCTCCGTCCATGACCCGGCTGTCGCTTGAGTTGTCCCGGTTGTCGCCCATCGCGAACAGGTGGCCCTCGGGAACCCGGTACTCCGGCGTCGTGTTCAGGCCGCCCTCCTCGAACATCTTAAGGATTTCATGCTCGCGCCCGTTAGGCAGGGTCTCCAAGAAACGGCTGGCGACCGTACGGGAGTTCTGGTCCTCGGCAATATACTCCCCCAACGGCTGCCGCGGCACGAGGGCGCCGTTGATATGGAGTTGGCCGGACTTCATCTGAATCCGGTCTCCCGGAAGGCCGATGATGCGCTTGATGTAGTCGGTCGCGTTGTCCCGAGGCCACTTGAACACCGCCACGTCTCCCCGCGCCGGCAGGCGGCCCAGGATACGGCCGCTGAACAGGTTCGGCGATAGTGGCAGCGAGTACCGCGAGTAGCCGTAGCTGTATTTCGACACGAACAGGTAATCGCCCACCAGCAGCGTGGGAATCATCGAGCCAGAGGGGATATTGAACGGCTCGAACGCGACGGTGCGAATGCCGATGGCGATCAGGCCGGCATAGACGATCGTCTTGACATTCTCAAACAGTCCGCCTGATTTCTGCTTCGCCATATCCAACGGTGATCCGGTGTTCAATGTGGCGGGATCAAGCCGACCAGGCCCTGCCCTGTCAAGGAACCCCGGAAATCACCACGTGCGCGAACGCATACGGATACTCGTCCGTGAGCGTCAAAGCGATGTGCGGCTGCAGCCCCTCAGGCATGATTGCGTGCAGCCGCGCCAGCGCCCCGCCGGTCAAGTGCAGCGTCGGTTGCCCACTGGGTAGGTTCACCACGCCCATGTCGGAGTGGAACACGCCGAGCCGGAACCCAGTGCCGAGCGCCTTGGCGCAGGCCTCCTTGGCCGCGAAGCGCTTGGCGTAGGTGCCAGCGTGCAGGGACGCGGTCCGCCGAGCCGCCCGGGCGCGCTCGGCTGGCGTGAACACGCGCAGCACGAACCGGTCGCCGAACCGGGCTAGCACCTTTTCCACTCGGCGGATGTCGCACAGGTCCGAACCTAGCCCGACGATCACCCGCGTGCCCGCTCCACCTGGGTCACGCCGCTCGCGGCCCGCAACCCAGCGATGACAGTGCCGAGGTGGCGCACGTCCCGCACCTCCACATCCAGCAG
The DNA here is from genome assembly GCA_964242575.1 of uncultured Acetobacteraceae bacterium. Lineage (GTDB taxonomy): Bacteria > Pseudomonadota > Alphaproteobacteria > Acetobacterales > Acetobacteraceae > JANPPS01. Next base: position 58,018 of record CAXTCN010000003.1, read on the forward strand.
GACCTCAAAGAAGTCCTGCTGGCGATTGGTGACCTTGAGGTTCGACACGGCTCCGTCGTGCTTGGCGATGGCGTTAGTGAGGCTCGCGAGCGCGCCCGGCTGGTTTACGGTGATGGCGCTGATGCGGCCGGTGTGCATGGCGCCTTTCGACTTGATGTCGGCCAGCTCCCAGTCCACGTCGATGAACCGCTCCGGGGTCGCGGCAAAGGTCTCAAGCGTCTGGCAATCGCGCGTATGGATGGTGACGCCCTTGCCCGTGGTGACGATGCCGACGATGCGGTCGCCGGGCAGTGGGTGGCAGCAGCCAGCGTAGTGCACCGCCATCCCAGCCACGAGGCCGCTGATCGGCATGCCCCCGTCCCGTGCGGACACCCGGCCCGGCCGCGGCGGCAAGCTCGGCAGCATCCGCGGCGCGCGGGGGGCTTGCCGCAGCTCGGGGTACGCCGCGTGCACCACGTCCTTCGGACCGGTGTTGCCGTTGCCGACCGCCACGTACAAGTCGTCCAGCGTCGCGGCCTTGAGGGCCTTGAGCGCTGCCTCCAGCACCTTCTCCGAGCCGTCCAAACCTTCTTGCCGGAATGCCTTCGCCAGGGCGGCGCGCCCGGCGTGCAGGTTGTTCTGGCGCTGTTGCTGGGCGATGTAACGGCGGATGCGCGCCCGGGCCTTGCCGGTGACGACGAACCGCTCCCAGGCCGGCGACGGCGTGCCTCCGCGCGCGGTCATGACCTCGACCTGGTCGCCGTTCTGCAGCTCGTGGCGCAGCGGCATCAGGCGGCCGTTCACCTTGGCGCCGACGCAGCTGTCGCCCACCTGGCTGTGCACGGCATAGGCGAAGTCGATGCTGGTTGCGCCGCGCGGCAGTTCGATCAGTTGGCCTTTCGGCGTAAAACAGAAAACCTGGTCCTGGTACAACTCAAGCTTGGTATTCTCCAGGAAGTCGTCAGCCGCCTGCGAGTTGTCGAGGATTTCCAGCAAGTCCTGCACCCAGCGAAACTGCTGCAACTCACTGGAGGATGCGTCATGCTGCTTGTATAGCCAGTGCGCCGCCACGCCGTTCTCGGCTATGTCGTGCATGTCCGCCGTGCGAATTTGCACCTCAATCTTTTGGTTGCGCGGCTCACGCAGGGTCACCCCGGTGTGCAGGCTCCGGTAGCCGTTCGACTTCGGCGTCGAGATGTAGTCCTTGAATCGCCCGGCGATGACGGGATACGCCGCATGAACCGCGCCGAGCGCGATGTAGCAGGCGTCCCGGGACGGCATCACAACCCGGAATGCCATGATGTCGGAAAGCTGCTCGAACGCGACGTTGCGCCGCTGCATTTTTTCCCAAATAGAGTATGGCGATTTTTCCCGCCCAGTTACCTCAACCGGCATCGCCCCGCCCTCGGCGCAGACCCGGATTAGCTCGATGCGAACGTCTTCGATCACGTCCGCCCCCTGCCCCCGCAAAAAATTCAAGCGCGCCTGGATGGTGTCGAACGCCTCGGGCTCAAGTTGAGCGAAAGAAAGGGTCTGCAGCTCGGTCTTCAACGCGTCCATGCCGATCCGCTCGGCCAGCGGCGCGTAAATCTCCATCGTCTCGCGCGCGATCCGCTGCCGCCGCTCCGGCTTCTGCACGTAGTGCAGGGTCCGCATGTTATGCAGCCGGTCCGCCAGCTTCACGAGCAGGACGCGGATGTCCTTGCTCATTGCCAGCACGAGCTTACGGAAGTTCTCGGCCTGCTTGGTGCGGTCGGACTGAAGCTCAAGCCGGGTCAGCTTGGTGACCCCGTCCACCAGCCCGCCAACCGACCGGCCAAACCGCCGCTCGATTTCCGGCAGTGTGACCGGAGTGTCTTCGATCACGTCATGCAGCAGCGCCGTGATGATGCTGGCCGCATCCAACCGATACCCGGCTAGGATGTCCGCGACCGCCAGGGGGTGGGTAATATAGGGGTCGCCGTTCTCGCGGGTTTGTTGCCCGTGTGCCTGTTCAGCCAGCAAGTACGCAGCGTGCAACAGGGCCGTATCCGCCTTGGCGTCGTACGAGCGGATTTTTTCGGCCAACTCAAATGGCTTCACGACCTGTGGCCGCGCCGTGGCGGTGTCCGCTGAAGCCGTGCCGTCCGGGGCACGGATCGCGCCAGGGCGGCGGGTCAGCATGACCGCCCCGGCACCTGGAAAGCTAGGTTAACGGCGCGGACGGCCACCCAACTCCGCCTCGATTGCAGCCTCGATGTCCTCAGGAGACAAATCCTCCACTGGAAGCGTCGCCGCCTCCTCCTCGGCCGAGACATCCTGCAACCCAAAAATGTTCTGGTCTGTCGGGATCAGGTCGAGCACCTCCTCATCCGCCGGCTCAGGCTCCGGTGCGCGCGATAGCGACTTGATGAGGTCCTGCTCCAGCCGCGGCAGCTCCACGGTCTCCCCGGCGATCTCCCGCAGTGCCACAACCGGGTTTTTGTCGTTGTCGCGGTCTACCGTCAGCTCCTCGCCACGGCTTAGGTTCCGCGCCCGCTGCGCCGCAAGCAGCACCAGCTCGAACCGGTTGGGGACTTTCTGAACGCAATCTTCGACTGTTACGCGCGCCATGCGTCAACCTCCGCCACTAATATCGGGATGACCAGCCATTTAATCTAGTCCGCGTTGTTAGGCAAGGCTCGGCAACAGGCGCACTCCCGCCATGGAGACGCCGCCGAGCAAGTCCCGCGCGCTGCGCAGGAGGCCGGGATGTCGCCAATCCGGCGCAACGTCGCAAAGCGGCGCCAGCACGAAGGCGCGGGCCGCCGCCCGTGGGTGCGGCACGACGATATTGGGCGCCGTGACGGCCAGGCCGTCCATGCCGATCAGGTCAAGGTCCAACACGCGCGCGGCGTTCACGGCGCCCCGCACCCGGCCAGCCGTGGCTTCAAGGCCATGCAGCGCCGCCAGCAACGCACGGGCTTCTACAGCGCCGCGCAGGTGCGCCACCCCGTTCACGAACGGCGGCTGGTCCGACACTGGCACCGGAGCCGTCTCGAACCAGCGCGACAGCCCGCGCAACTGGCACCCGCACAGGCCGTCCAGCCGCCCTGCCGCCCACTGGCAGGTCTGTAGCGGCGACTGGCCCCGGTCATCCCACAGGTTTGCGCCAATCGCGATCAGGATGGTCTGCCGCACGCTTTGTCCTTCCGAGTGCAAGTCCGTCGTCTTATGGTGGCGTCAAGTACCGGGCGCTACATCGTTCCGCTTTACATTCATTTAATGAGGCCGAGTTTTGCACTGCTTTCCCAACGAACGCGCGGCGTTGTTCATCGACGGCGCCAACCTGTACTCGGCGTCGCGCCATCTCGGCTTCGACGTGGACTTTCGCAACCTGCTGGAGTTCTTCCGGCGCCGGTCGCAGGTGGTCCGCGCGTATTACTACTCCGCGCTGCTGGATACCGAGGAGTATTCGCCGCTCAGGCCGCTGACCGACTGGCTCGCCTACAACGGCTACGCATTGGTGACCAAGACCGCGCGGGAGTTCACCGACGCGGCCGGGCGCAAGCGCATCAAGGGCAACATGGACGTGGAGCTGGCCGTGGACATGCTGGAGCTTACCCCGCGGATCGACCATGCCATCCTGTTCAGCGGCGACAGCGACTTCCGCCGGCTGGTCGAGAGCGTGCAGCGGCAAGGCGTGCGCGTGTCCGTCGTCTCCACCGCCCGCACCTCGCCACCGATGGTGGGCGACGACCTGCGCCGCCAGGCCGACCAGTTCATCGAGCTCGCGGACATCGCGCCCGAGTTCACCCGTCGCCCAACCGACCTCCGCCGCGCCGCGCCGCGCGTCATGGACGCCGACCGGCAATCGGACCCGGCCAGTGCGGGCTGACGCCTTGTCGAACGACATCGCCATCACGGCCCCGCCACCGGACTGTCCCCTGTGCCCCCGGTTGGTGGAGTACCGCCGGGCCAACCAGGCGGCCAACCCTGATTGGTTCAACGCGCCGGTACCCGGCCTGGGCCGGACCGATGTGCCGTTGCTGATCGTCGGCATGGCGCCAGGCGTGCGCGGCGCCAACCGCACCGGACGCCCGTTCACCGGCGACCATGCCGGCGTGCTGCTTTACGAGACGCTGCTGCGCTTTGGCCTGGCAACCGGCGCTTACCACGCCCGTGTTGACGATGGCCTAACGCTGCAGCAATGCCGGGTCGTGAACGCGGTGCGCTGCGTGCCGCCGGCCAACCTACCGCAGCCCATCGAGGTGCGGACCTGCAACCAGTTCCTGATGGCCGAGCTCAAAAGCCTGCCGAACCTGCGCGCCGTGCTGGCGCTTGGCGTGCTGGCGCATGCGGCCGTGCTGCGCGGCTGCGGCATCCCGGCCGCACGGATCAAGTTCCGCCATGGCGCGATCACCGAGCTGCCGGACGGCTTGTTGCTGGCGGACTGCTACCACGTGTCCCGCTACAACACGAACACCGGCCTGCTGACGCGGGAGATGTTCGAGCAGACCGTGCTCAACCTCATGCAGCGGCTTGGATTGCGGCTAAGCCCGGCTTAGGGCGTCGTCGAGCGCCGTTCGCAACGCGCCTCGGTCCGGCAGGTCCGAGGCTCCGAACGTGCCCGCGATGCCGCCGTCGCGGCCGATCAGCACCTTGAAGAAGTTCCACTGCGGCTCCCAGCGGCGCTGCTCGCGCACCCAGCGGTAGAACGGCGCGGCGTCCGGGCCGTGCACCTTGCTGAGGCCGGCCATCGGGAACTCGACGCCGTAGGTCAACTCGCAGAATGCCTTGACCTCGGCGTTGCTGCCCTTCTCCTGGCCAAAGTCTTGGCTTGGCACCCCGATCACCACAAATCCCTTGGCGCCGAGATCGCGGTGCAGCGCCTCAAGCTGCTTGTATTGCGGAGCGTAGGCGCAGAACGACGCGGTGTTCACCACCAGCATGACCTTGCCGCGGAAGTCTGCCAGCCGAAGCAGTCCCTCGTCTATCGAGGGAAACTCGAATCGCCAGGCATTCGGCACGTCGGGCACCGCCGCCAAGCCCAGCGCCGACGCGCCCATCACCACCAAACGCCGAGAGACAAGCATGGCCGTGCTCCTGAATGCTTACGCAGACCTGGCCCAGAAACAGCCGCGCACAAGCGTTATCCCTTGTCGCGCATCAACCGTGCCTTGTCCCGCGCCCAGTCACGGGCTGCAATCGCCTGGCGCTTGTCCTGCTTTTTCCGCCCCTCGCCGACGCCCAGCAGCACCTTGGCCACGCCGCGGTCGTTGAAATGGATTTGCAGCGGCACGAGCGTGAGACCGTCCCGGGTCGAGGCGCCAATTAGCTCGCCGATCTGCTTCCGCTTCAGCAGCAGCTTGCGCGGCGCCCGCGGCTCGAAGCGGGACAGCACGCCTGCCTGGTACTCGGGAATATAGCAGTTGAACAGGAACAGCTCGCCGTCCCGTTCGCCGGCCCACGCCTCGGTCAGCGTCGCGCGGCCAAGCCGGAGCGACTTTACCTCCGGCCCTTTCAGCACCAGCCCGGCCTCCATGGTCTGCTTGATCGTATAGTCGAACCGCGCCTTGCGGTTTTGCGACGCGATGCCGTGGGAGATCAGCCCGGACTTTTTCTTGGTCTTTGTCTCAGCCACTCAACCGGTTCCTAGTTCAACAGGCCGGCGCTCTGCATCGCCGCCCGGACCTGCGCGCGCGTGCCGTCCGACACTGGCGCCAGCGGCAGGCGACAATGGTCTGCGCCATGGCCCAGCAGGCTCGCGGCGTACTTCACCGGGCCGGGACTAGTTTCCACGAACATGGCGTCGTGCAGCGCCATCAGCCGGTCCTGGATCGTCATCGCTTGTTCAAGGTTCCCGTCCTGCCACGCCCGGTGCATCTCGCTGCACAGCCGCGGGGCGACATTGCCGGTCACGCCGATGCAGCCTGCCCCGCCAGCGGCGAGGAAGGCCAACGCCGTGTGGTCCTCCCCGGACATCTGCACGAACCCGGACCCGCAAGCCCGGCGGGTCTGCAACGGCCGGGCCAGGTTTGCGGTCGAGTCCTTCACGCCGATGATGTTTCGGTGCTGCGCCAGGCGCGCCATGGTGTCCACGCTCATGTCCACCACGCTCCGCGACGGGATATTGTAGATCACGATTGGCAGGTCCACGGCGTCGGCAATGGCGGAGTAGTGCAGGAACAACCCCTCCTGCGTCGGCTTGTTGTAATAAGGCGTCACGACCAAGGCCGCATCGGCGCCGGCCTGCTTGGCGTGCTGGGTCAGCTCAATCGCCTCCGCGGTGCTGTTCGACCCGGCGCCCGCCACCACCGGCACCCGCCCGGCCGCCACGTCCACCGCGATTTCGACCACGCGGCGGTGCTCGTCATGGCTGAGCGTCGGGCTCTCGCCCGTGGTGCCGACCGGCACGATCCCGTCCGTGCCCTGCTGCACCTGCCAGTCCACGAACGCCGCGAAGGCCGCCTCGTCCACCGAGCCGTCCGCGCGCATCGGAGTGATCAGCGCGACATAGGAGCCTTTAAACATGCTGGACACCAAGGGTCGGGTTATGAGCGGATCGCGAAACTAGGCACATGGGGGATGCTTCGCAAGGCTGGGTTGGGATAGAACGCTCCATGCGCCCCATCTTGCTGGTCCTGGTCCTGGTCGTGCTGTGCTGCCCCTATACGGCCCAGTCGCAGGACGGGTCCGCGCCGGTTCTCCTGGCGGTGCGCGCTGAACGCTGGACCGATGCCGACGCCCTCGCCGCCTCCGACCCGGATCCGTTGGCCCGCACGCTCGTGCGCTACTTCCGCCTGCTGACGCCGGCGGCGGCCCGTTCGTCCGAGATCGTTGCGTTCATGTCGGAACGCCCGGATTGGCCTGGACAGGCGCAACTGTCCCGCAGGCTACAGGAGGCGCTCGTGGCCGAACGGGATGACCCAGCTCTGTTGGAGTTCTGCCAGGGCCGGGTTGCACAGGCCCCTCCGCCTCTGTTGTGCGCCGATGCGGCAAGCCGGGCGGGTCGGCCTGCGGATGCGGCCACGATGGCCCGTGCCGCTTGGGTCGGCGGCATTGAGGCCAGCGCCGAAGCCGCGTTCAACCGACAATGGGCGCAGGTGCTGACCGTCGACGACCAGTGGCGCCGGTTCGAACGCTTGGCTTTGACCGACTCTGGCGCACCCGGCGGCCCGGCGGCGCGCCAGGCCGTGCGCGTCGGTCCCACCATGCGTCCTGCTGCGGAGGCGCGCTTGGCCCTGCGGCGCGATGACCCGACCGCGCCGGCCTTGACCGCAACTCTGCCGCCTGCCGAACGGTCCAACCCGGCCCTCGTGCTCGACCTCGCCCGCTGGTACCGCCGCGCCGGCCAGGATCACGACGCTGCCCAAGTCCTGGTGACCCAGGGCGCGGCAGCCGAGGCGGCGGCCCTACCAGAGCGCCGCGCCGCACTGTGGGACGAGCGCAACCTGCTGGCGCGACGCTTGTTGCGGACCAGCGGCGCCGCGATGGCCTATGTCTTAGTGAGCACGCACGCGCAAACCGGCGAGCCTGCCTTTGACGCCGAGTTCCTCGCCGGCTGGATCGCCCTGCGCCGGTTAAACCAGCCAGCCGTCGCCGCGCGGCATTTCCAAGCATTGGCCGCCCTGTCCCGGGCCGCCATCACCCAGGGCCGCGCGCAATACTGGATCGGCCGTGCGGCGACCGCGCAGAAAGACAATGACGCCGCCACCGCCGCCTATGCCGCCGCTGCCGCTTGGCCCACCACGTATTACGGCCAGTTGGCCGCTCGTGCCCTCGGCGAGGACGATGCAGCCATCCGGTCCCGGCTTATCGCCGTGCGTGACCCATTTTACACCCTGGACCAGGCCGATGCGCTCACTAGCCGGGAGCTGGCGCGCGCGGCCGTGCTGCTGGGGTTATGGGGTGAGCCGCGGCGGACCAAGGCGTTCCTGCAGCGCCTGGACGAGACCGCCGCCGACGCAGCGGAGCGCGCACTCGTTGCCCGCCTGGCCCTTGGGCTTGGAGTGCCGGAACAGGCCGTAGCCCTGGCGCGTCGGGCCGGGCGGGACGGGGTGATGTTGCCGGAAAGTGGGTGGCCCCAGCCGGTTGAGCCGCCAGCCGGGCCGGTCGAACGCGCCGTGACGCTCGGCCTCATGCGCCAGGAAAGCAGCTTTGACGCGCAGGCCGTCAGCTCCGCTGGCGCGCGCGGCCTTATGCAGCTTATGCCTGCGACCGCAGCCGCCGTGGCCCGCCGGCTTAATGAGCCGGTCAGCGTGCCCGCCCTGACGCAGGACCCGGTTTACAACATGCGCCTGGGAACGGCATACCTGGCCGGGTTGCTGGACCGGTTCGGCGCGCTGCCGTTGGCGCTGGCGGCCTACAATGCCGGGCCTAACCGGGTGCTGGACTGGATTATTGGATACGGGGACCCGCGCTCGGACGCGGTGGACGTGACGGACTGGATCGAACTCATTCCATTCAACGAGACGCGGAACTACGTGCAACGGGTGCTGGAGAGCGTGGCGATCTACCGTGCCCGGCACGCCACCCTGGCGCAGCCTGTCGTGCAGCCCCGGGGATGAGCCGCCTTGTCGCGAGCTTCGCCGGGGTGGGCTACTGGCCAATTGCTCCTGGGACCGCCGGTTCCGCCGTCGCAGTGGTGCTTGGGGCCGGGTTGATGCAGGGACCCGGCTGGTTGCTGCCGGCCGCCGCCATTGCCGCCGCCGCCGCCGGGTTCCTCAGCATACCACGGGCGGTCGCGGACCGGAACGCCGATCCTGGCTGGGTGGTGATCGACGAGGTCGCCGGCCAATGGGTTGCCCTGATCGGATTGGCTACTCCGTCCTGGCCCGGCCTGCTGCTGGCATTCGTCCTGTTCCGGCTGCTTGACATCTGGAAACCTGGGCCGATTGGCTGGGCCGACCGTCAAACCGGCGCGGCCGGCATCATGGTGGACGATCTCATAGCCGGATGCACCGTGGCGGCTACGCTGTTTGCCATACGCCTTGCCTGGCCTGACGCTCCCCTATGATCGGGACGGACCTCCGTGACGCAGCCACTGCGGTCCTTGACCTGTTCCGGACGCGTGGGTTGCGGATCGCCACCGCCGAGAGCTGCACCGGAGGCTTGATCGCCGCCGCGCTGACCGAGATCGCTGGGTCTTCGGACGTGGTGGAGCGTGGGTTTGTAACCTACTCGAATGCCGCGAAGGCCAGCTTGCTCGGCGTGCCTGAGCCGCTCATTGCCCGCCATGGCGCCGTGAGCCAGGCCGTGGCTGGCGCAATGGCGAGCGGCGCGCTGGAGCGGTCCCTGGCGGATGTCGCGGTTGCCGTCACGGGGGTCGCTGGACCCGGTGGCGGCAGCGTGGACAAACCGGTCGGCACGGTATGGTTCGGCGTCGCTGCCCGGGGTGCCACTGTCGGAACCGAACGCGTCGTGTTTCCTGGCGACCGGTCAGGAGTGCGGCAAGCGACCGTGCTGCATGCCTTCGCACTGCTCAGCCGCGCGGCCGTCACGACCGCGGGCGCTCAGTGAGGCAATAGGGCCTCGCGGACCGCCGCGACCGCAACATCGACCCCGGCCCGGTCCACGTCCAGGTGGGTGCAGGCGCGGGCGCGGTGCTGGCCCATCACCGAAAGCAGCACGCCACGCTGCCGCACCCGCGTGGCTAGGTCTTGCGCTGTCATGCCGCTGGCAGACGTGTCGATGTACACCAGGTTGGTTTCCGGTGTGTCCACAGCCAATCCCGGCACCTGCGCCAGGCCGCGCGCCAGCAGGCGGGCATTCGCATGGTCCTCGGCCAGGCGCTCGATATGGTGGTCCAACGCATACAGGCACCCGGCGGCGCTGAGGCCCGCCTGCCGCAGCGACCCGCCCAGACGCTGCTTCCAGCGCCATGCCTCGTCGATGAACTCCGCCGAACCCGCCAGCACCGCGCCCAGCGGCGCGCCGAGGCCCTTGGTGAAGTCGAGCCAGACCGTGTCCCAACCGGCCGCCATCTCCGCGGCCGGCACACCTGTCGCCACCACCGCGTTCATCAGCCGTGCGCCGTCCATATGCGTCACCATGCCGTGCGCATGCGCGACCTCGGCCACCGCATCGAGGGCGGCCACCGGCCAAACCGCGCCGCCGCCGAGGTTGGCGGTCTGCTCCACCTCGACCATCCGTTGCGTCGGCGAGTAGCGCGACACTGGCCGGATCAACTCCTGCAACGCATCGGCGCTGAACTGTCCCTGCCCGCCTGGAACCGGACTGACCTGCACGCCGGCCAGCGCCCAGGGCGCGCCACCCTCGGCGGTGCTGATGTGGGCGGTCGGATGCGCCAGGATTTCGTCGCCGGCTCGGCATTGCGTCAGGATCGCGACCTCGTTGCACATGGTCCCCGACGGCAGGAACATGGCTGCCTGCTTGCCCAGCAACGCGGCCATGCGGTCGCACAGGCGATGCACCGTCGGGTCCGACCCGGACTGTTCATCCCCGACCTCCGCCTCCATCATCGCGGCCCGCATGGCTGGCGTGGGACGGGTTTGGGTATCGGAATACAGGTTCACCTGCACTGGAATGCTGGCGTCGAACCGGGCCGGGGCATACGCCATCAGGTCTTGACCGGCATTGATCCGGGCTGCACCAAGATGGTGGCCGGTGGCGCGCCATAGACATCCCGGGCACGTTTCAAGAATGCATTGACCATGCGCCGCACTGCCTCGTTGAACACCACGCCGATGGCCGACTGCAAAAGGCGGCTCTTGAACTCGAACTCGACGAAAAAGTTGACCTCGCACCCCTTGGGATTGGGCTTGAACGCCCACTGGTTGTTCAAGTAACGGAACGGCCCGTTCTCGTACTTGACGCCAACACTGTTCGGCCGGTCCAGCGCGACCCGGCTGGTGAAGCTCTCGCGGAACGGCCCAAAGCCGATAGTGAGATCGGCGACCAGCTCCGTTTCAGTGTGGCTGCGCACCCGAGCGCCGGCGCACCACGGCAGGAACGACGGATACTTGCCGACGTCCGCCACCAGGTCGAACATCTGCTCAGGGCTGTAGGGCAGGATTTTGCGCTCGGCGTGAGTAGGCATCGTTAGGCCGGCATCTTCATAAGCTGCTGCGCCCGGGCAGCCTGCAACGCGGCGAAGTCCGCGTCCGCATGGTAGGAGCTGCGCGTGAGCGGGGTGGCGCTCACCATCAGGAACCCCTTGGACCGGGCCATGGCGGCGTAGTCCGCGAACTCCTCCGGCGGCACGAAGCGGTCCACAGCGGCGTGCTTCACGGTCGGCTGCAAGTACTGGCCGAGCGTCAGGAAATCCACGTCCGCCACCCGAAGGTCGTCCATCACCTGATGGATTTCCGCCCTTTGCTCGCCAAGGCCCAGCATCAGCCCGGACTTAGTGAATATCGTGGGATCGACCGACTTGACCCGATCCAGCAACCGCAGCGACTGGTAGTAACGCGCGCCGGGTCGGATGCTGGGATAAAGCCGCGGCACCGTTTCGAGGTTGTGGTTGAACACGTCCGGCCGTGCGTCGGCCACCACCTCGGTGCCACCGGGCTTACGCAGGAAGTCAGGCGTCAGCACCTCAACCGTGGTACCCGGCGCGGCCGCGCGAATGGCCCGGATCACCGCCGCGAAGTGCGCGGCGCCGCCGTCCCGCAAGTCGTCGCGGTCCACCGACGTGATGACCACATGCCGCAGGCCGAGCTTCGCCACCGCCTCCGCCACCCGCCGCGGCTCGTCCGCGTCAAGCGGCCCGGGTTGCCCGGTGCGCACGTTGCAGAAGCTACAGGCGCGGGTGCAGGTGTCCCCCATAATCATCATGGTGGCGTGCCGCTGCGACCAGCACTCGCCGATGTTGGGGCACGCCGCTTCCTCGCACACCGTCACCAGGCGGTTCTCGCGCATGAGCGCCCGGGTCTCGTGGTAGATCGGATGGTTGGGCGCCTTGACCCTGATCCAATCCGGCTTGCGCTGGATCGGGTTGTCCGGACGGTGCGCCTTTTCCGGATGGCGCGGCGCACCCAGGCGGTGGTCGATCAGGACGCGCGTTGACATGGCAACTCCCGGCGCAGCAGGCGCGGCTTGCAGATGGCGGGCAGGCCCTGGAACGTCAAGCGAACATCCTAGAAGTGAATGGCCCGGCCATACGCGTCCAGCACCGCCTCGTGCATCGTCTCGCTCACGGTCGGGTGCGGGAACACCGTGTGCATCAACTCGACCTCGGTGGTTTCGAGCGTGCGGGCGATGGCGTAGCCCTGGATCAGCTCGGTCACTTCGGCGCCAATCATGTGTGCGCCCAGCAGTTCGCCGGTGCGGGCGTCGAACACCGTCTTGACCATGCCCTCCGGCTCGCCCATCGCGATGGCCTTGCCGTTGCCGATAAACGGGAACCGGCCGACGCGGATTTCGTGCCCGGCCGCTTTCGCCTTGGCCTCGGTCATGCCGACCGATGCGATCTGTGGCCGGCTATAGGTGCAGCCCGGGATGTTGCCGACATTCAGCGGCTTCACGTCGTTCTGCCGGGCGATGCTCTCGACGCAGATAACGCCCTCATGGGACGCTTTATGCGCCAGCCACGGCGCGCCGGTCACGTCGCCGATGGCGTAAACGCCAGGCTCGCCGGTACGGCAGTACTCGTCGATCTCGATGTGCGCCCGCTCAACCTTCACCTTGGTGCCCTCAAGCCCTAGCCCCTCGACGTTGCCGACAATGCCGACCGCCGAAATGACCCGGTCCACCGTCAGCTCCTGCGTATTGCCGCCAGCCTCGATAGTTGCAGTCACGCTGTCCTCGCCCTTGACCGCCTTGGTCACTTTGGCGCTGGTCAGGATTTTGATGCCCTGCTTCTCAAATGCCTTTTTGGCGAATGCGCCGATCTCCTCGTCCTCCGCCGGCAGGATGCGGTCGAGCAACTCCACCACCGTCACTTCAGCGCCCATGTTGCGGTAAAAGCTTGCGAACTCGATGCCAATAGCGCCGGAGCCGATCACCAGCAGCGACTTCGGCATCGACGGCGGCACCATGGCCTCCCGGTAGGTCCAGATGAGCTTGCCGTCGCCCTCCAGCCCTGGCAGTTGCCGCGCCCGCGCGCCAGTGGCAAGGATGATGTGCGGCGCTTCCAGCGTCACCGCCGACTTGCCCTCCTTGGTCACCTCAAGCGTATGCGCCCCAGCCAGCTTGCCCTGGCCGTCGAACACCGTGACCTTGTTTTTCTTCAACAAGTGGGTCACGCCGGACGCAAGCTGCTTGGCGATGCCGCGCGAGCGCTTCACGATTTTCGGCAGGTCAAACCGCACGTTGTCCACCGCGAACCCGTACTCGTCCAGGTGGTGCAGCAAGTGATTGATTTCAGAAGACCGCAGCAGGGCCTTGGTGGGAATGCAGCCCCAATTAAGACAGACGCCGCCCAGGTGCTCACGCTCCACCACGGCCGTCTTCATGCCGAGTTGCGCGGCGCGGATGGCTGCGACGTAGCCGCCGGGCCCGCCGCCCAGGACGATGAGGTCGAACTTCGTTTCCATGAATAGCCGTTCCTATAGCATCAGGCTCAACGGGTCCTCGACGATGGCCTTGAACGCCGCCATCCACTCCGCTCCGGCTGCGCCGTCGGCAACGCGGTGGTCCACGCTCAGGGTGCACGTCATCACGGTGGCGACCGCCAGCGCGCCCGCCTTGACCACCGGGCGTTGCTCGCCGGCGCCGACGGCGAGGATGGCCGCTTGGGGCGGGTTGATGATCGCCGTGAAATGCTTGACCCCAAACATGCCGAGGTTCGAAATGGAGAAGCTGCCGCCCTGGAACTCCTCCGGTTTCAGCTTGCCGGACTTGGCGCGCGCCGCCAGGTCCTTCATTTCGTTGCTGATGGCGGCCAGGCCTTTCTGGTCCACCCGGCGGATGATCGGCGTAATCAGTCCGTCCGGCATCGAGACCGCCACGCTGATATCCACGTCATCATAACGCACCAGCGCGTCTTCGGTGAAGCTGGCGTTCAAGACCGGCACTCGGCGCAGCGTGACTGCCGCTGCCTTGATGACCAAGTCGTTGACCGACAGCTTGAATCCGCCCTCCTTCGGCGCCCGGGCATTGAGGTCGGCCCGCAGCTTCAGCAACGCGTCGATCTCGCAGTCCATGGTGACGAAGAAGTTCGGCACCTGCTGGTGGCTCTCCAGCAGCCGCCGCGCGATCACCTTGCGCATGGTATTGTTGGGCAGCAGCGTATGCGGCGCAGCGATGGGCGCGGCTTTCGGTGCCGGCGCGGGCGTAGGCGTCTGCGCCGACACGGTGGTCTGCACTGGCGCGGCCTGGGGCAGATCGGTTTCGCGGCTGCCTGCCTGCGCCTCGACCGCGGGAGCTGGAGCCGTGGCGGGTGCCGCGCCTTGTTTGGCCTCGATGTCGGCCCGGATAATGCGCCCGTTCGGGCCACTGCCCTTCATGCTGGACAGGTCGATGCCGGCCTGTTTCGCCATGCGCCGCGCCAGGGGCGACGCGAACACCCGCTCCGTGTCATGGCCATTGGTTGCGGGCTTCAGCGCCGGGGCAGGCGCTGCCGTTTGGGCCGGGGCCGGGGCCGGGGCCGGCGTCGGTGCCGGCGCTGCCGGGAGCGCTGGCGCGGCGGCGGCCGGAGCCGGCTTTGCGTCCGGGGCCGCCTCCCCGTCCTCAGTCAGCACCGCAATCGGGTCATTCACCTTCACGCCGGCCGTGCCGTCAGGCACCAGGATTTTGCTCAGCACGCCCTCGTCAACGGCCTCCACCTCCATGGTGGCCTTGTCCGTCTCAATCTCGGCGATCACGTCGCCCGCCTTGACCTGCTCGCCTTCTTTCTTAAGCCACCGAGCCAGCGTGCCCTCGGTCATGGTCGGCGACAGCGCCGGCATCAGGATATTGGTCGCCATGTGCGCGGGCCTCTCAGACGATCTTCTTTACGGCGTCAACCACCCAGCCCGGCTGCGGCAACGCGAGCTTCTCGAGGTTCGCCGCATACGGCAGCGGCACGTCGAGCCCGGTCACCCGCACCGGCGGCGCGTCGAGCCAGTCGAAGCATCCCTCGATCACCGTCATCGCGATCTCGGCGCCGATGCCCGCATAGGGCCAGCCCTCCTCGACCGTCACCAGCCGGTTGGTCTTTTTGACGCTGTCGATGATGGCCGCCGTGTCGAGCGGACGCAGGCTGCGCAGGTTGATGACCTCCGCCTCGATCCCCTGCCCCGCCAGCGTCTCCGCCGCCTTTAGCGCCACGCCGACCATGACGCTGTAGGCCACGATGGTCACGTGCGTGCCAACCCGCTCGATCTTGGCGCGGCCGATCGGCACCAGGAAGTCCTCGTCGGTTGGGCACTCGAAGGTCTGCCCGTAAAGGATTTCGTTCTCCAGCACGATGACAGGGTTGGGATCGCGGATGGCCGAGCGCAGCAGCCCCTTCGCGTCCGCCGACGACCAGGGCGCCACCACCTTAAGGCCGGGGCAGTGCGCGTACCACGACGCGTAGTCTTGGCTGTGCTGCGCCGCCACGCGGGACGCCGCGCCGTTGGATCCACGGAACACGATGGGGCAGCCCATTTGCCCCCCGGACATGTACAGCGTCTTGGCGGCCGAGTTGATGATCTGGTCGATTGCCTGCATGGCGAAGTTGAAGGTCATGAACTCGACAATCGGCCGCAGGCCGTCCATCGCTGCGCCCACTGCCATGCCGGTGAAGCCGTGTTCAGTGATCGGCGTGTCGATGATGCGGCGCGGCCCGAACTCGTCCAGCAAGCCCTGGCTGATTTTGTAGGCGCCCTGGTACTGCGCGACCTCCTCGCCGATCAGGAACACACGGTCATCCGCGCGCAACTCGAGCGCCATGGCATCCCGCAGCGCCTCGCGCACCGTAGTCGGCTTGGTCGGTCCCCAATCCTTCTCGGGCGCGCTGTCCGGCGCTGGAACCACGTCGACGGCCTTGTCCGCCACAACCTTCTCATCTTCGCCCGGAGGCTTGCTAGGCGCCGCGGCGGGTGCCGCAGCAGGGGCGGGTTTGGGTTCAGCCGGCGCAGGCGCAGCTGTCTCGGCACCGTCCGACAGCACGGCGATTGGCGTGTTCACCGCAACCCCGTCGGTGCCCTCCTCGACCAGGATTTCCGATAGCTTGCCCTCGTCGACCGCCTCCACCTCCATGGTCGCCTTGTCCGTCTCAATCTCGGCGATCACGTCCCCAGCGCGCACGTCCTCGCCGATTTTCTTCAACCACCGGGCCAGCTTGCCCTCAGTCATGGTGGGGGACAGCGCCGGCATCAGGATTTGCGTGGACATGGCTCAGCTCTCGACCAGGACATCGGTCCACAGCTCGCGCTCGTCCGGCTCGGGGCTGCTCTGGGCGAAGTCCGCAGCATCCTGGATGCGCGCCTTGACAGCGGCTTCGATGGCCTTGAATTCCTCGTCGGCCACGCCCATCGCCGCCAGTTGCGCGTGCGCGCCCTCGATGCAGTCGCGTTCGGTGCGCATCTTCTGCACCTCCTCGCGCGTGCGGTACTTGGCCGGGTCCGACATGGAGTGGCCGCGGTAGCGGTATGTCATAACTTCAAGCAGATATGGCCCGTTGCCGGCCCGGCAATGGGCGACGGCGATGTCCGCCGCCTGCTTCACCGCCTGCACGTCCATGCCGTCGACCTTCACGCCCGGGATGCCCCAGGGCTCGCCGTTGCGCGACAGGTCGTGCGACCCCGACGCGCGCTCGACCGCTGTGCCCATGGCGTACTTGTTGTTCTCGATCACATAGATGCACGGCAGCTTCATCAGTGCCGCCAAGTTGAAGCTCTCGAACACCTGGCCCTGGTTCGACGCGCCTTCACCGAAATAGGTTGCGCAAACCCGGTCGTTGCCGCGATACCAGTTCGCCATCGCAAGCCCGGTGCCGAGGCTCACCTGCGCGCCCACGATGCCATGCCCGCCAAAGAAGCGCTTCTCCTTGCTGAACATATGCATGGAGCCGCCTTTGCCCTTGGAGTAGCCGCCGCTGCGCCCGGTCAGCTCCGCCATGACGCCGCGTGGCTCCATGCCGGTCGCGAGCATATGGCCGTGGTCGCGGTAGGAGGTAATGACCTGGTCGCCCTCGCCCAACGCGGCCTGGATGCCGACCACGACGGCTTCTTGCCCGATGTAAAGATGGCAGAACCCGCCGATCAGCCCCATGCCGTAAAGCTGCCCGGCCCGCTCCTCGAAGCGGCGGATCAGCAGCATGTCGCCGTATGCGCGCAACAGATCGTCGCGGGACATGGGCGATGCCGCCGCTGCCGGCGCTGCGTCGGCGAGGGTGTCCGGAGCGGTGTCTGAAGCCTTGGTCCGCTTGCGAGTCTCGGCGGTTTGGGCCATGCGCGTCGCTCCCGTCTGTCTCGAATATCGTGAGAGGGACGTAGCGGCACCGACCGCCTATCACAAGGCCAGGCTAGTGGAATAGCCTTGTCGTGCAGTGCAATGCTGCCCTCATCTGTCAGCGTTCGCCGTGACAGTCCGGGCTGCGACTATGCAGGCGGCGGCTGTTCAGAAGATGCGTCGGTTGCCGCCATAGGGGACCACGATGTCAGCCGGGTCCGCGACGCCCAGAATGGCGCGGGCCCGCTCGTCCAAAGTGTCGGGGTCAAGGCGCTGCGTTTTCAGCCCCATGACCCGGCGCTCCCAGGTGTCCCGCTCCTGGATAACCCGCGCCTGCTCCGCCTGCACGATCTTAAGCTGCCCCTGCCGGATCGCATAGGATTGCAGGCCGCGCTCGCCCTGCGTCGCGCTCCAGCCGAAATAGCCCGCCAAGCCGAGGAAAAGCGCTGGCGCCACCGCCGCGCCGAGCCACCGCCGAACCACTTGCATCATTCCAGACCTCCGACATCACAGAATCTTTATCGGACTCTGCCCCGCCGGGCGTTTGGAATCAATGGCGTAGAATGGTTCGGCCGGCGTAACGCGCCGCGGAGCCAAGCTCGGCCTCGATGCGCAGCAGCTGGTTGTACTTCGCCGTACGGTCGCTGCGCGCCAGGCTGCCGGTCTTGATCTGGCCGCAGTTGGTGGCCACCGCGAGGTCGGCGATGGTGCTGTCCTCCGTCTCGCCGGAGCGGTGGCTCATAACGGCAGTGAACCCGGCCCGCTGCGCCAGCTCGACCGCCTGCAGCGTCTCGGACAAGGTGCCGATCTGGTTCACCTTGACCAGGATGGAGTTGGCCGTCCCGGTCTCGATCCCTTGCCGCAACCGCTCCGGGTTGGTGACGAACAAATCGTCGCCCACCAGTTGGACACGCGCGCCCAGCACGTCCGTGAGGTGCTTCCAGCCAGCCCAGTCGTCCTCGGCGCAGCCATCCTCGATTGACACGATGGGGTAGCGGCCCACCAGCTCCGCCAAGTAGGCGACCATGCCGGCCGAGTCGAACCGCTTGCCTTCGCCCTCCAGGTGATACTCGCCGTTCCGAAAGAACTCGGTGCTGGCGCAGTCGAGCGCGAACGTGACGTCCTCGCCGGGTCGGTAGCCCGCCTGCTCGCAAGCGCTGCTGATGAACGCCAGCGCCTCGTCTGCGGATTTAAGGTCCGGCGCAAAGCCGCCCTCGTCGCCCACGTTGGTGTTGTGCCCGGCATCCTTCAGCTTGCCCTTGAGCGCATGGAAGATCTCCGCGCCCATGCGTAAGCCCTCCGCGAAGGTTGCGGCGCCCACCGGCTGGACCATGAACTCCTGCACGTCGATTGGGTTGTCCGCGTGTTGCCCGCCGTTCACGATGTTCATCATCGGCACCGGCAGGGTCCGCGCGAACACGCCGCCCACGTGCCGGTATAGCGGCAGGCCCAAGTCGTTCGCCGCCGCCTTCGCCACCGCGAGCGACACTGCCAGGATGGCGTTGGCGCCCAGCCGGCCCTTGTTGGGCGTGCCGTCCAACTCGATCATGATGTCGTCGAGCCGGAGCTGTTCAGAGGGGTCCATGCCGGACAGCGCATCGAAGATCTCGCCCTCGATGTTGGCGCACGCCTTGAGCACGCCCTTGCCGCCGTAGCGTGCCTTGTCGCCGTCCCGCAGCTCGACCGCCTCGTGCGCGCCGGTGCTGGCGCCGGACGGCACGGCGGCCCGCCCGCTGGCGCCGCTGTCGAGCACCACCTCGGCCTCGACGGTCGGATTGCCGCGGCTATCCAGGATTTCACGGGCGACGATGTCGGCGATGGCGCTCATTCGGGTTCGTCCAGTTGGGGTTCAGCCGGGTCCGCCGGCCGCTCGGACGCGGCCTGCTGCTTGCACAAATCATCCAGCGCGCGAAGGCGGACGAGCAACGCCGGCATGACGCTAAGCGGGAGCATGGCCGGACCGTCGCTGGGCGCGTGGTCCGGGTCCGGGTGCGTCTCAATGAACAGCGCCGCTACCCCGACAGCCAGGGCGGCCCGGGCCAGCACCGGGGCGAACTCGCGCTGCCCGCCGGACGCGCCGCCTTGGCCGCCAGGCTGCTGCACGGAGTGGGTGGCGTCGAACACCACGGGATAGCCGGTCCGCGCCAGCATCGGCAGGCCGCGGAAGTCATTCACCAGCGTGTTGTAGCCGAAGCTCACGCCGCGTTCGGTCAGCAGGATGCTCTCATTGCCGGTGGACGCGATCTTGGCCGCCACGTGCGCCATGTCCCAGGGCGCCAGGAACTGGCCCTTCTTCACGTTCACCGCCCGCCCGGTCTCCCCGGCGGCCAGCAGCAGGTCGGTCTGGCGGCACAGGAACGCGGGAATTTGCAGCACGTCGACCGCCTCGGCCGCCGGCTCGCACTGGTCCGCGCTGTGCACGTCCGTCAGCACGGGGATGCGGAACCGCTCCCGCACCGCAGCCAGGATTTGCAGCCCACGCATGATGCCGATCCCGCGCGCCGCGCCGGCGCTGGTGCGGTTCGCCTTGTCGAAGCTCGACTTGTAAATGAGCGGCACCCCGGCTGCCTGCGCCATGTCGCGCAGCGCCTCGGCGGTCTCGAACGCGTGCGCCTCCGACTCAATTTGACAGGGTCCGGCGATCAGCACGAACGGCAGGTCGTTGCCGACCTCCACGTCCCGGACGCGGACGGTACGGCGCTCAAACAAGGCGGGACTGCCGCACGGCCGCCGTGATGAACCCGGCGAACAGCGGATGCGGGTCGAGCGGCTTCGATTTCAGCTCCGGATGGTACTGCACCCCGATGAACCACGGATGGTCCGGCAGCTCCACCGTCTCCGGCAAAATCCCGTCCGGCGACATCCCGGCGAACCGCATTCCCTTTGCCTCCAGCGCCGCACGGTAGTTCACGTTCACCTCGTAACGGTGGCGGTGACGCTCGTGGATCATGGTTTCACCGTAAATGGCGCTGATGAGCGAGTCCGGGTCGAGCACGGCCGGGTAAGCGCCGAGCCGCATGGTGCCGCCCAAATCGCCCCCTTCGGCCCGGCGCTCCACCTCGTTGCCCCGCGCCCACTCGGTCAACAACCCAACCACTGGCGTCCCGCACGGCCCGAACTCGGTGGACGAGGCATCCTCAAGCCCAGCCATGTTGCGGGCGCACTCGATCACCGCCATCTGCATGCCGAAGCAGATGCCAAGGAACGGCACCCGGCGCTCTCGCGCGAAGCGCACCGCCGCGATCATGCCCGGCGTGCCGCGCGCGCCGAAACCGCCCGGCACCAGGATGCCGTGCACGCCCTCTAGCCGGGCCACGGCGTCCGGCGTTTCGAACACCTGGCTATCCACCCAGTCTAGCTGCACGCCCACCCGGTTCTTGACGCCGCCATGCGCCAGCGCCTCCGCCAAGCTTTTGTAGCTGTCCAACAGGCTGGTGTACTTGCCGACCACCGCAATCCGCACCGTGCCCTCCGGCGCGCGCACGATATCAACGATGCGCTGCCACGCCGACAGGTCCGGCGTCGTCTCGAACGGCAGGCCGAAGTGGCGCAGCACCTCCCGGTCCATGCCCTCGGCGTGGTAGCTGATCGGCACGGCGTAGATGGTGTCCACGTCCAGCGCCGCGATGACGGCCGACTGCCGCACGTTGCAGAAGCTGGCGATCTTGCGCCGCTCGTTGTCGGGAATTTGCCGGTCGCAGCGGCACAGCAGCATATGCGGCTGGATGCCGACGTTCAGCAGCTCCTTGACCGAGTGCTGCGTCGGCTTGGTTTTAAGCTCGCCGGCGGACGAAATCCACGGCACCAGGGTCAGGTGCACGAACATGGTCCGCTCCGGGCCAAGCTCGTTGCCGAGCTGGCGGATCGCCTCCAGGAACGGCAAGCCCTCGATGTCGCCGACCGTGCCGCCGATCTCGATCAGCACGAAGTCCAGCCCATCGACGTCGCGGGTGATGACCTCCTTGATGGCGTCGGTGATGTGCGGGATGACCTGCACCGTCGCGCCCAGGTACGCGCCCCGGCGCTCCTTGGCGATCACGTCGGAGTAAATCCGCCCAGTGGTCGCGTTGTCCGCCTGCGCCGCCGGCACGCCGGTGAAGCGCTCGTAGTGCCCGAGGTCAAGGTCGGTTTCCGCCCCGTCATCGGTCACGAACACCTCACCGTGCTGGTAAGGGCTCATGGTGCCGGGGTCGACGTTCAGGTAGGGGTCGAGCTTGCGCAGCCGCACGCTATAGCCTCGCGCCTGCAACAGCGCACCGAGCGCCGCGGAGGCGATGCCCTTGCCGAGTGAGGAGACCACGCCGCCGGTGATGAATACGAACCGCGTCATGGGCGGCCCTGATACACCCGGGCCGCGCCATCCGGAAACCCCCTCACCCCCCGGTCAGTTGGTCGGGACCGCGGGACCTCTCGGCGCGGCGGGCGGTGGCGCCTCAGCCGCGGGCGCGGCGCCGGGCGTGGTCAGCGGCGAGCTGACGGGCGGACCGTCCAGCAAGGACCGCCCGGTGCCGACCGTGCCACGGTTCAGAAGCGCTAGCGTGAGCGACAGCGCGAAGAATATGGCGCCCAGAATGGCCGTGGTCCGGGTCAGCAGGTTGGTGGTGCCGCGGCCGGACATGAAACCGCCCATGCCCTGCGACGTGCCGATGCCAAGCCCGCCGCCCTCGCTGCGCTGGATCAGCACGACGCCGATCAGCGCCAGGGTGACAAACAGGTGGATGACTAGCAGCACGGTGGCCATGGGTTCGCATTCCTGGAAAGCGAGCCTTCTACCCCTCCCGAGGCGGGTTGGAAAGCGCCGGCTCCGACGGGACAGGGTGCGCGGTGCGGGCGATAGCCAGGAAATCCGCAGCCGACAGGCTCGCGCCGCCAACCAGGGCGCCTCCCACCTCCGGCAGCGCCATCAGGCTGGCCGCGTTGCCGGGCTTGACCGAACCGCCGTACAGGACGCGCAGGCCCTGGCCGCCGTGCCCGAGATGCGCCACGAGCTGCTGGCGAATAAGGGCGTGCATGGCGGCCACGTCCGCCTCGGTCGGCGTGCGGCCAGTGCCAATCGCCCAGACCGGCTCATAGGCCACGACGCCCGTGAAACGGAGGGGCAGGCTGCCCACGAGCTGCCGCGCCACGACCTCCTGGGCTTGGCCGGAGGCGTGCTCGGTCTCCGTCTCGCCCACGCACACGATTGGGGTGAGACCGGCCGCGACCGCGGCGCGGACCCGGCCCGCCACCATCGCATCAGTCTCGCCCACCTCCGCCCGGCGCTCGGAGTGGCCGAGGATGACCCAGCTTGCTCCCGCGTCCCGCAGCATAGGCGCTGAAACCTCCCCGGTGTGGGCGCCGTAACGCTCATCGTGGCAGGTCTGCCCGCCGGCCATGACCGGGCTGCCTGCCAGCATCTGCGCGACCTCCGCCAGCACGGTCGCGGGCGGGCACACCAGCAGGTCGCATGGTGGTGGACCGTCTTGCAGCCCCGCCAGGGTGCCGTGCACGAGGCTGGTGGCCTCGCTGCGCAGGCCGTTCATCTTCCAGTTGCCGGCAACCAGTTTCCGCATCGTCTCCACCCAGGGTTCAGTTGACGCTTATACGCCGCGCCGCCGGTTGGCTAATTTGGCGCTGGCAAATGATGAGACGATTGGCAAACGACGACGCCAAACCCTATGCTGCGCGTTCAGCCTCCTGGAATTCCGTCGCATGCTCGCCCTGTTACGACGCTTTCTCAACACCTGGGCCGCCCGGGCGTTCTTCATCGTGCTCATTGCGTCCTTCGGGCTTTGGGGCATCTCCGGCACCATCACCGACCTCAGCCGGGACAACGCGCTCGCAACCGTCGGCGACCGCAAGATCGGGCCGGCCGAGTTCCAGGAGCCGTTCCGCAAGCAGCTCGCGGAGGTGAGCCGGATGCTGGGCGGCCGCACCGAGCCTACGCCCGCGATCCGCCGGGCGGTGGCGGCGCAGGTGCTTGACCGGCTGATCGTGCAGAACGCCATCGCGGTCGAGGTGAAGCGGCTGGGCATCACGGTGCCCGATGCCGCGCTGAAGGAGGCGGTGTATGAAATCCCGGCGTTTCGCGGACCGGGCGGCACGTTCAACCGCACGACGTTTGACGCGGTGTTGCGGCAGAATAACCTGACGGAGCCGCAATTCCTCGACCTGATGCGCTCGGACCTGGCGCAGCGCCAGTTGATGGAGGCAGTCCAGGTCGGCGTCGCTGCGCCCGAGACCCTGACGCGGCAGGTGTTCGCCTTCCAGAACGAGACGCGGGTGGCCGAATATGTGGAGTTCGCCTTCGCCGCTGCGGCCGAACCGCCCGAGCCTACCGAGGACGACCTGAAGCGCGCCTACGACAACAACCCGGCGGCGTATAGCGCTCCGGAGTTCCGCCGCATCAAGGCGGTCATCCTGTCGCCGGAGACTGTTGCCCGCGATATCGCGGTGTCCGACGCCGACCTGTCAGCCTATTACGAAAGCCACCGCGCCCAGTACGTGACGCCGGAGCGCCGCTCCGTGCAGGTGGTGGTCGCGCAGGACGAGGCACGCGCACGGGAGCTTGCCGCCACCTGGACCGCCAGTGCCGATTGGGATGCGGTGCAGGCGGCGGCCACCGTTGCGGGCGCATCCTCGGTCGCGCTCGATGACGCGACGGCGGCGGAGTTCCCGGCGCCAGAGCTGGGACAGGCCGTGTTCGCCGCCGCTCCCGCCGCTGTGACCGGGCCGGTGCGGTCGGCGCTCGGCTGGCAGGTGTTCCGGGTGACCAAGGTCGCGCCTGGCGCTGAGCGCACGCTGGCGGATGTGCGGGACGAGGTGCGTGATGCCGTTGCCCGCAACCTCGCCGTGGACCAGGTTTATGCGCGCGCCAACAAGCTGGAGGACGCGCTGTCGGCCAACGCCAACCTGGATGATTTGCCAGGCGACCTCGGCCTTGCAGGCATCACCGGCACGCTGGACGCCAACGGCAACACGCCGGCCGGCGAGCCAGCGCCGATCCCAGGCTCGCCCGCGCTGCGCCAGGCCTTGTTGACGGCAGCGTTCGCGCTGGCGAAGGGTGAGCCGCCCCGCATGACCGAAGGGCCGGAGCAGTCCTACTTCGCCATTGCGGTAGAGGACACCGCTGCCCCGGCGCTGAAACCGTTCGCCGACGTGCTGCCGCAACTGAAGGCGGAGTGGGAGCGGGACGCCCGGCGGCGCGAGCAGGAGACTACGGCGGCACGGTTGCTCACCGCGGCAAGGGCTGGCGGGTCGCTGGAGGACGCTGCTCTGGTGGCCGGGCAACGGGTGCAGCGCACCGCGCCCGTGACGCGCGCCGCGCCGGCGACGGAGATCGCGCCAAAGCTGCTGGACGCGCTGTTCGCGCTGAAGCAGAACGAACCGACCATGGTGGAGACGCCGGAGGCCTTCCTGGTGGCGACGCCAGCGGAAATCACCGCGCCGGAACCTACGTCCGACCCGGCCGGCGCCGCGCAAATCCGTGCCGCGCTGACCCAAGCCTTGGGGCAGGATGTTGAGGTGACCGTCGCGGTGGCGCTGCGGGACCGGACCCAGCCACGGGTGAACCGGACCATGCTGGACAGTTTCGCACAGTGAACGCGATTGGATCTCCGGGCGGATCGCCAGGCCTGGCCGCGTTCCAGGCGGCTTACGACGCCGGGCGTGGAACGCTGATTTGGACGACGGACGTCGCTGACCTGCAAACGCCTGTGGCCGCGTTCCTGA
Organism: uncultured Acetobacteraceae bacterium; assembly: GCA_964242575.1. GTDB lineage: Bacteria > Pseudomonadota > Alphaproteobacteria > Acetobacterales > Acetobacteraceae > JANPPS01. The sequence goes on from CAXTCN010000003.1 coordinate 82,987, forward strand.
AGCTCGCGTCCGGACGGCCGAACTCGTTCCTGCTGGAAAGCATCGAGGGCGGCTCGGCGCGCAGCCGCTACTCCATCATCGGCATGGAGCCGGACCTGGTTTGGCGCTGCCGGGCTGGCGGGGCCGAGGTCAACCGGCACGCGCGCTCCGCCCCGCATGCCTTCGTGCCGGATGCCCGCCCGGCGCTGGACAGCCTGCGCGCGTTGATCGCCGAGGCGCAGCTTGAGTTGCCGGAGCACCTGCCGCCCATGCTGGGCGGGCTGGTGGGATACCTCGGCTATGACATGGTGCGGTTGATGGAGCGGCTGCCGGACAAGAACCAGGACGCGCTCGGGCTGCCGGACGCCGTGCTGATCCGGCCGACGCTGTTCGCCGTGTTCGACAACGTGCGGGACGAGCTGACCCTGGCTGCGCCGATCTACCCGCAACCCGGCGTGCCGGCGATCCAGGCCTGGGACCAGGCGCAAGCGGCGCTGGCGGGCGCCGAGGCCGCGCTGTCGCGTCCCCTGCCCCACGCCGCGCCGCCGGTGTCGCTGCCGCCGCAGCCGGAGCCCGCGTCCAATCTCACGCAGGACGAGTTCATGCGGATCGTGGAGCGCATGAAGGAGTACATCTTCGCTGGCGACGCGTTTCAAATCGTGCCGAGCCAGCGTTTCTCGGCGCCGTTCGCCCTGCCGCCGTTCGCGCTGTACCGGGCGCTCCGCCGCATCAACCCTGCGCCGTTCCTGTTCTTCCTGGACTTCGGCGGCTTTGCCGTGGTGGGCAGCAGCCCGGAGGTGCTGGTGCGGCTGCGCGACAACACCGTCACCGTCCGCCCGTTGGCCGGCACCCGGCCGCGCGGCGCGACGCGGGACGAGGACCTGGCGCTGGAGGCGGACCTGCTGGCCGATCCCAAGGAAAGGGCGGAGCACCTCATGCTGCTGGACCTCGGCCGCAACGACGTGGGCCGGGTGACGGCGCTCGGCAGCGTGCGGGTGACGGACAGCTTCAGCGTCGAGCGGTTCAGCCACGTCATGCACATTTCGTCCACGGTCGAGGGCAAGCTGCGCCCTGGGCTGGACGCGCTGGACGCGCTGATCGCCGGGTTCCCCGCCGGCACGCTGACGGGCGCCCCGAAAATCCGCGCCATGGAAATCATCGAGGAGCTGGAACCCACCCGGCGCGGCATCTACGCCGGGTGCATCGGCTATTTCGCCGCCAACGGCACCATGGACACCTGCATCGGCCTCCGCACGGCGGTCGTGAAGGACGGCGTCATGCACGTCCAGGCCGGCGGCGGCGTGGTAGCGGACAGCACGGCGCTGGGCGAGTACGAGGAAACCCGGCAGAAGTCCCGCGCCCTGTTCCGCGCCGCCGAGGAGGCCGTGCGGTTCGCGGCCCAAAAAGCATGATCCTGCTCATCGACAACTACGACAGCTTCACCTTCAACCTGGTCCACCTGTTCGGCGACCTGGGCGCGGAGTGTTCGGTGTACCGGAACGACGCGCTGACGGTCGCGGACGCGCTCGCGCTGGCGCCGTCGGCCATCGTGATCTCCCCCGGGCCGTGCGCGCCCAACGAGGCCGGCGTCTGCCTCGACCTGATCGCAGCCGCCGGCGAGGTGCCGGTGCTCGGCGTGTGTCTGGGGCACCAGGCGATTGGCCAGGCATTCGGCGGTCGGGTGATACGGGCTGCCACGCCCATGCACGGCAAGCTCAGCGCGATCCGGCACAGCGACGATAGCGTGTTCGCAGGCCTGCCCAGCCCGTTCCAGGCCACGCGCTACCATAGCCTAGTGGTTGACCCCACGAGCCTGCCGGCAGCCTTGGAACCGACGGCTTGGACCGAGGACGGCGTCATCATGGGCCTGCGGCACCGCTACTTGCCCGTGCACGGGGTGCAGTTCCATCCGGAAAGCATCGCGTCCCAGCATGGGCGCGACATCCTGGCCAACTTCCTGAGCCTCGCCCGCGTTCCGGCTTGAGGTGGCCACCCTCAAGCCCACACTCGCCCACATCGCGGCCGGTGGCACGCTTTCAGCTGACGAGGCAGAAGCGGCGTTCGGCATCATCATGTCCGGCGAGGCGACGCCCGCGCAGATCGCCGGGCTGTTGATGGGGATGCGGGTCCGGCGGGAGACGGTGGCGGAGCTGACCGGCGCCGTACGCGCCATGCGCTCCCGCATGGCCGCCATCGAGGCTCCGCCTGACGCCATGGACGTTTGCGGCACCGGGGGCGACGACGCGGGCACGCTGAATGTCTCGACCGCCGTCACCTTCGTGCTGGCCGGATGCGGCGTTCCGGTGGCGAAGCACGGCAACCGCGCGCTTTCGTCCCGCACCGGCGGCGCGGACGTGCTGACTGCGCTCGGCATCGAGATCGACGTGCGGCTGGACCGGTTGCCGGCCATCCTGGCGGAGGCCGGATGCGTGTTCCTGTTCGCGCCCCGGCACCATGCGGCGCTGCGCCACGCGGCCGGGCCACGGGTGGAGCTTGGCACGCGCACGATTTTTAACCTGCTGGGACCGCTGGCCAATCCGGCCCGGGTGCGCCGGCAGCTCACCGGCGTCTATGACCCGGCCTGGACCCGGCCAGTGGCGGAGACCCTGGCGCAGCTCGGCGCCGAGCGTGCCTGGGTGGTGCACGGGCAGGGCTTGGACGAGCTGACCGTCGCGGGCGAGAACCAGGTTGTCGAGCTGCATTGCGGTTGCATTCGCGCGTTCACCGTTGCCGCTGACGACGCCGGGTTGCCCCGGTCGCCGATTGAGGCGATCCGGGGTGGGAACGCGGCCGTCAACGCGTCGGCAATGCAGGCGTTGTTCGAGGGGCAGGTCGGCCCATATCGTGACACCGTAATGCTGAATACGGCCGCCGCGCTGATTGTGGCTGGGCGTGTCGATGACCTACGAAGCGGTGCGGCGGCGGCGGCGCGTGCAATCGACGAGGGCGCGGCATTGGCGGCCCTTGATGCGTTGCGCCGGGCCACTGCCGGATAAATGGAGCGACCATGGATGCTGCCCTGCCTGACGCGCTGGCCCAGATTTGCGCCGACACCCTGACGGAGGTGGACCGGCGTCGGGTGGAGACGCCGCTTTCCTCGCTTTTGAGCCGCCTGAACAGCCGGCGCGATCCACCGCGAAATTTCGGGCGGGCGTTGAAGCACACCGCCGCGACCAGTACGTACGCCCTGATCGCCGAGATCAAGCAGGCTTCGCCATCCGCCGGGCTGATCCGCGCCGAGTTCAAGCCGGTTGACTTGGCGCACGCCTATGCGGATGCCGGCGCGACCTGCCTGTCAGTCTTGACCGAGCACCGCTACTTCCAGGGTTCGCCTGACCATCTGCGTGAGGTGCAGGCCGCCGTTCCGTTGCCGGCGCTCCGCAAGGACTTCATCCTCGACCCGTGGCAAGTCTATGAGAGCCGGCTGATGGGCGCCGACTGCATCCTGCTCATCATGGCGGCGCTCACGGACGAGCGGGCGCGGCACCTGGAGGAGCTGGCGCGGGCGCTCGATATGGACGTTTTGGTGGAGGTGCATGACCAACGCGAGCTGGACCGGGCGCTTGGCCTGGAGACGTCGTTGATCGGCATCAACAACCGCAACCTCAGGACATTGAGGACCAGCCTTGAGACAACGGCCGAGCTTGCGCCGCATGTGCCGTCCGACCGGTTCCTCATCGCCGAAAGTGGCATTCGCACGCATGACGATTTGAGGCGCCTGGCCGATGCTGGGGCGCAGGGCTTCCTGGTGGGCGAGAGCCTGTTGCGGGAGCCGGATGTCGGGGCTGCCACCCGCGCGCTGCTGGGCACGGGCGCGTGACCAACCGGCTCACGCACTTCGACGCGGAGGGCCGCGCCGTGATGGTGGACGTCTCCGGCAAGCCCGAGACGGCCCGGTCCGCGTCCGCCCGGGTCAGCGTCATGATGCAGGCGGAGACCCTCGCGCTGATCAAGTCTGGACAGGCCAAAAAAGGCGACGTGCTGGGGACGGCGCGGCTGGCCGGCATCATGGCGGCGAAGCGCACGGCGGAGCTGATTCCGTTATGCCATCCGCTGCCGATTGCCGCGGTTTCCTTGGAGCTTGAGCCCGGCGCCGGATGCATCGAGATCACGGCCACGGTCCGCACCACCGGTCGCACCGGCGTGGAGATGGAGGCGTTGACCGCCGCAAGCGTCGCCGCCCTGACGGTTTATGACATGTGCAAGGCCGTTGACCGCGCCATGCGGATCGACGGCCTGCGTGTCGTGCACAAGTCCGGCGGCAAGTCCGGCGTATTCGAGCAGGCCTGAACGCAGTGCTGTCCGTCGCCGAGGCGCGCGCGCGCATCCTGGCGCCACTGCGTCCGACTGCGGTCGAGGTGGTCGGCTTGTCGCAGGCCTGGGGGCGCGTGCTGGCGGAGCCAGTTTTGGCGCGGCTTACGCAGCCGCCGGCGGACTTGTCAGCAATGGACGGCTATGCGGTCCGCGCCCAGGACGCCGTGCGTGGCGCGGTGCTTGACGTAATTGGCGCAGCGCCGGCTGGGCACCCGTTCACCGGCGAGGTCGCGTCCGGCCAGGCGCTGCGCCTGTTCACCGGCAGCGTGGTGCCGCATGGCGCCGACGCCGTCCTGCCGCAGGAAACCGTGCAGCGCACCGCCGCCTCCATCCTGGTGCAAGACGCCGCCCGGCCTGGCCGGCATATTCGCCTGCAAGGCAAGGACTTCGTAGCCGGCGGCCGATTGCTGGATGCTGGAACCAGGCTGGGGGCGCGGGCGATTGGGCTGGCCGCCGCCGGGAACCACCCCTGGCTCCCGGTGCACCGCCGCCCGTGCGTCGCCATCCTTGCGACCGGCGACGAAGTGGTGCTGCCGGGCGAGGCTATCGAGTCCGGCAGCATCGTCAGCAGCAACGCCCACGCCCTCGCGGCGCTTGTTCGCGCCGCAGGCGGCGACCCTATCGTGTTGCCCATCGTCCGTGACGACCGCACCGCCATCGCTGGCATCGCCGACAGCCTGGGCGGCGTTGATTTGCTGGTCACGACAGGCGGCGCGAGCGTGGGCGACCATGACTTGGTGCAGGACGCGTTGGCAGGCCGCGGGTTCGTGCTGGATTTCTGGCAAGTGGCGATGCGGCCCGGCAAGCCGCTGCTGTTTGGCAGGCTCGGCGCGACTCCGGTCCTGGGTCTGCCCGGCAACCCCGTGTCCGCTTTCGTGTGCGCCGTGCTGTTCCTTTTGCCTGCCCTGGCTCGCCTTGGCGGGCTTGCGGAGGCGGACACGCCGACCGGCCGCGCCCGGCTTGGAGTCGAAGTCGCCGAGAATGACCACCGGGCCGACCACCTACGGGCCACCCTGCGCCGGGACGACGCTGGCGAACTGGTTGTGACCCCGTTCGCCGCGCAGGACTCGTCCATGCTGCGGCTTCTGTCCGAGGCGCACGCATTGGTGGTTCGGCCTCCTCACGCGCCCGCCTTGCCTGCCGGGGCGGATGTGGCAATCATCCGGCTTGACGCATGGGGCCTCTGATCCAGCCTGGGATTCACGCCGGGCGTTAGCCCACGCCACGAAGTTGTTGACGCGGCATAGAGAACCAATCTAGAACGTTGCGGGTTGCTGGTTTGTTCCCGGCACGACTTCTAACGTCACCCCACTGTAACATAACCCCGCGGGGCATCTAGGTAGGCATGGGCCATGTTGACGCGTAAGCAGCACGAGTTGCTCATTTTTATCGACCGGCATCTCAAGGCGACCGGCTTCTCCCCGAGCTTCGAGGAAATGAAGGAAGCGCTGCAGCTACGGTCCAAATCGGGCATCCACCGGCTGATCTCGGCATTGGAGGAGCGGGGCTTTTTGCAGCGCCGGCACCACCGCGCCCGGGCCTTGGAGGTGATGCGCCTGCCGAACGACGCCGTAAGGCTCTCCGAGCCGCTGCAGGCGGAGGCTGTCGGGTTCGCTCCCAACGTGATCCGCGGCGACTTCAGCGCCCGGTTGCCGGGCGTCCGCACTGCGAATGAAGCGGCTGCGGTGCAGCTTCCGCTTTATGGGCGCATTGCGGCGGGTTTGCCGATTGAGGCATTGCGGGACAACGGCGAGCATGTCGAGGTGCCGATTGCCCTGCTGGGCGGCGGGGAGCATTACGCGCTGGAAGTGGCGGGCGACTCGATGATCGAGGCCGGCATCCTGGATGGCGACACCGTAATTATCCGCAAGGGCGACGTGGCCGACAACGGCCAGATCATCGTGGCCCTGGTGGACGATGCGGAGGTGACGTTGAAGCGGCTCCGCCGTAAGGGCCAGTCCATTGCGCTGGAGCCTGCGAACCAGCGCCATGAGATCCGCATTATCCCAGCCGACCGGGTCAAAGTGCAGGGGTGCCTGGTCGCGTTGCTCCGCAAGTATTAACCCTCGGTCGCCGGCGGAAGCTCGTCTGCCGGCGCCATTGGCAAGTTTGGCACGGTGCGCCGTGGCGTCGGCAACGGCGGCACCCAGGGCCGGACGCCGCGATACGCGCGGTCGGACAGGATGACGGGCCGCCAGGCCGTAGCCAAATTGCGTGCGCTCCATCCCGCCACACGCTGAACCGGTCGAGGTACGGCACGTCGGGCGGACACTCGCCGCGGGCTGGCTCGGAAGAGATCAACAAAGCCACGCCAGCGCAATCACCGGCGCGGGACGAGTTGCGCAACATCAGCATGGCGCCGGCCGCGCCCTCAAGGCGGCAGGTTTCGGCGTCGCAGAACCCAGGCTGGCCGGTTTGAATCGGCGTGAGCGGACCGGAGGCCAGGTGGTTTTGCCAAGCCTCCAGCACGAACTTCGATGCGCCCGAGCGGGACTGGGTCCAATAACCCTTGGATTTCAGGGCGATCAGCCGGGCGTCTGGCGACATCAGGATGTCCGGCGCCGGGGCGGTGACCGGGGATAGTAGGCTGGCCAGCATGAGCGCCAGCCCAATAAGTCGTATGCGCGACCGCCATAGCCCCAGCCACGCCAAGCCGAAGCTGAACACCGCCAGTCCCCATGCTGGCATATGCGGCACGGCCATGGTCGCGACCGGCCAGGACGCGACGCTGCGGGCGATCCACAGGATGGCTTCAATGCCCCAACCCATGGGCGCCAGCGCCAGCCACTCCCACCCGAACGGCATCAACGCCAGCGCCGCCAGTCCGGCCGGCATGACCCAGAATGCCGTGAGCGGCACCGCGATCAAGTTCGCGACGATGTAGTACATTTGAAAATGCCCGAAATGATATGCCCCGTACGGCGCAGAAGCGGTGCCGGCCAGCAGGCTCGTGAGCGCCAAGGCGACGACGTGCGCCACGGTGCGCCGGGACCAGCCCGGGCCGTGCAGCTTGGCCAGATAGGGCCTGAGCGCCTCGTAGCCGGCGACAAGCGCCAGCACGGCGGCGAAACTCATTTGGAAGCTGACGTTCAGCACCTCGTTCGGCGCAAACGCCATCAACGCAGCCGCCGCCAAGGCCAAGCCGCGCAACGACAGCGCCCGCCGGCCCACCACCAGCCCGAGCGTGACTAGGAACGCCATCGCGAAGCTGCGCATGACCGGCACTTGCGCCCCGATGAACAGCACGTAGGCGCCGCCGCACGCCAACGCCAGGATTGCGGCCACGGCCCGGTTCGGCCAGTGCAGGGCCGTCCGCTCGTGCAGCGCCAGGCCGAACCGGGCCACGCCCATCACCAGGCCCATCACGATGCCGATATGCAGGCCAGACACTGAAAGAAGGTGCGCCAGCCCAGAGTCCCGGAACGCCTCCCGGTCCCCTGGCGCGATAGAGGTCATGCCCCCGGTGAACAGCGTCGCTGCAATGGTGCCCGCCGGACCCGGCAGGCCAGCGATGGCCCGGTAGGCCACCGCGTCCCGTGCGGCTTGGACCGACGCCGCAAAGCCGCGGGGCGGCGCACGCTCCACCACCTCAATGGGGTTCAGCGCAGTGCCAGACCCGGCCAACCCGCCAAAGAACGCATCCCGCTGCGAGTCCCAGGCTCCGGGGTAGGCCGGCATCGCCGGAGGCCGCAACAGGGCGCGCACGCGCATCTCGTCGCCTGCGGCAACGTCACCCATGTCGTTCTTGCGCAGTCGAACCCGCACGAGGCGTTGCAGCGTAGGCGCGTCCGCACCCAGGCGCACCTCCGCCAGCGTCGCCCGGCGCCCATCCGGCAGGATATCCACGCCGCGCACGGTGCCGGTCAGGATCACCGCCCGGCTCGGCAACGGTTCAATCGGCAACGCGCGCCAAGTCGCCGCCTGCCCAGAGAAAAAGCCGAGCGCCGCCGCCAGCGCCGCGAAGGCCGCCGCGCGCGCCAGCATCGAGCGCCATGACGCCACCGTCGCCAGCAACGCTGCTAATACGGCCACCGGACCCGTCCAGGGGTGCGGCTCCGTGGCCTGGGCGAAGTACGCGCAAACGCCTATGCCCATGCAGACGGACAGCCAGGGCACGAACCGGCCGCGCTCCGCCTCGACCCACGCGGCAAACCATCCGGTCCACCTGGCATAGTCCCAGCCGGCACGCATGGATTCAATCGCGGCCGCTGCCCCCTGCACTGTCCCCCCCAAACTGCGAACCTGCCGTGGCCTCGTCACGCCGCGGTTTGGCGTGATAAGAGGCCGAATGTCCGTCCGCACCCGCTTCGCCCCTAGCCCGACCGGGCAACTGCACATCGGCGGCGCCAGGGCCGCGCTGTTCAACTACCTGTTCAGCCGCCATCACGGCGGTCAGTATTTGTTGCGGATCGAGGACACCGACCGCGAGCGCAGCACCGATGCGTTCACGCAGGGCATCCTGGAGGGCCTGGCGTGGCTCGGCCTCGACAGCGACGAGCCGCCGGTGTTCCAGTCCACCCGCCAGGCCCGGCATGTCGAAGTCGCGCGCCAACTGCTTGAAGCCGGGCACGCCTACCGCTGTTTCACCACCGCCGAGGAGTTGCGCGAGATGCGGGAGCGCGCCATGGCGGAGGGCCGCCCGCCCCGCTACGACGGACGCTGGCGCGACCGCGACCCGGCCGAGGCGCCGCCCGGCGTCAAGCCGGTCATCCGCCTCCGCGCCCCGCAAACCGGCGAGACTGTGGTCGAGGACCTGGTGCAAGGCCCAGTCCGCGTGGCCAACGCCGAACTCGACGACATGATTATCCTGCGCAGCGACGGCGTGCCCACCTACCTGCACGCCGTGGTGGTGGACGACCACGACATGGACATCACCCACGTGATCCGCGGCGACGACCACTTGACCAACACGTTCCGCCAAGTCGCGATCTACCAGGCGCTCGGCTGGGAGCTGCCCCGCTTCGCGCACCTGCCGCTGATCCACGGCCCGGACGGCGCCAAGCTGTCGAAGCGGCACGGGGCGGTCGGCCTGCTGGAGTACCGCGAACAGGGCTTCCTGCCGGAGGCCGTGTTCAACTTCCTGCTCCGCATGGGATGGGGCCACGGCGACAAGGAGGTGCTGGACCGCAATGAGGCGATCCATCTGTTCGACCTGGACGGAGTGGGCCAGTCCGCCAGCCGCTTGGACCTGACTAAGCTGCAGTACCTGAACGGCATCTGGCTGCGCCGCGCGGATGACGACCGGCTGACCACCGAGGTGTTGCAGCGCCTGCGGAACGTGCACGGCCTTGACGTGGACGAGACAGCGGCGGCGCGGGTCCGGACATTGATGCCGGGGCTGAAGGAGCGTGCCAAGACGCTGGTGGACCTTACGGACAGCGCCGCATTCCTGGCGCGCGCCGTCCCGCTGCCGTTCGAACCCAAGGCGCTCGCGATGCTGACCCCGGACAGCAAGGCGTTGCTGCAGGACGTGACCCAGGCGCTCATTGCCACCGACTTCACCGCCCCGGCGCTCGACACGGCGCTGCGTGCCTATGCGGAGGCGTCCGGCCGCAAGCTCGGGCAGGTCGCGCAGCCGCTGCGCGCGGCGCTGACGGGCAGCACCATGAGTCCCGGCATCGACGACACGCTGGCGGCGCTCGGACGCGAGGAGGCGCTGGCCCGCATCGCCCACGCCACGGCGTGATGCACTACCCGCACCGCCACCTGCTCGCAATCGAGGGCCTGCACCCGCACGAGATCGCCAGCCTGTTGGATTTGGCCGAGAGTTACGTGCTGCTGAACCGTTCCGGCAAGACGCAGCGGGACCTATTGCGCGGCCGCACGCTGATCAACCTGTTCTACGAGGACAGCACGCGGACCCGCACGAGCTTCGAGCTGGCGGGCAAACGCCTGGGCGCGGACGTGATCAACATGTCGGTCTCGACCAGCAGCGTGAACAAGGGCGAGACCCTGCTGGACACCGCCGCCACCTTGAACGCCATGCGTTGCGACCTGCTGGTGGTGCGGCACGACCAGTCGGGCGCGCCGAACCTGCTGGCGCAAAAGGTCTCGTCCGCCGTCATCAACGCCGGCGACGGCACGCATGAGCACCCGACCCAGGCCCTGCTGGACGCGCTCACGCTCCGGCGCCGGCGGGGCACCTTGGAGGGGCTGGTGATCGCGGTCTGCGGCGATGTGCTGCACAGCCGGGTCGCGCGGTCCAACATTCACTTGCTGACCACGATGGGCGGCCGCGTCCGGGTGGTCGGGCCGCCAACGCTCATTCCAGCGGCGGCGGAGAACCTGGGCGTCGAGGTGTTCCACGACATGCACCGCGGGCTGGAGGGCGTGGACGTGGTGATGATGCTGCGCTTGCAACGCGAGCGCATGTCCGGCGGGCTGGTGCCGAGCGCCCGCGAGTACTTCCGCTTCTTTGGCCTGGACGCCGCCAAGCTCGCGCGGGCCAAGCCGGACGTGCTGGTGATGCATCCCGGCCCGATGAACCGCGGCGTCGAGATCGACAGCGCCGTCGCCGATGACCCGGCGCATAGCGTGATCGGCGAGCAGGTCGAGATGGGCGTCGCCGTCCGCATGGCGGTGCTGGATGTGCTGTCCCGCACCGGACGCCGCAATGCCTAATCTGCTGTTCCACGATGTCCGGCTGATCGACCCCGCCTCTGGCCTTGACCAGCCCGGAAGCCTGCTGGTGCGCGACGGCCGCATCGCGGACCACGGCGCGAACCTCGGTTGCCCGGACGGCGCTGAAACCATCGAGGGCGACGGCGCCGTGCTGTGCCCGGGCCTGGTGGACATGCGCGCGGCGCTGGGGGAACCCGGGTTCGAGTACCGCGAGACCATCGCCTCCGCGGCACGGGCGGCGGCCTGGGGCGGCATCACAACCTTGGCTGCCCTGCCCGACAGCCGGCCTGCCGCCGATGACCCAGCCATCGTCCGCCTGCTGCGCGCCCGGGGCGAGGAAACCGGCAGCCTCACTATCCTGCCATACGGTGCCGTGACCCGCGGTTGCTTGGGCGCGGAGATGGCCGAGATCGGGCTGCTGCGCGAGGCCGGAGCCTGCGCCTTCACCGACGGGCAGCGCGCGGTGGCGGACGCCCGCATGATGCGCCGCGCGCTGTCCTACGCCCGCGGCTTTGGCGCGCGGATCGTGCAGCACCCGGAGGACCCAGCGCTCGCCGCCGGCGGCGCCGCCACCGAGGGCGAGCTTGCGACCCGGCTTGGCCTGCCCGCCATCCCCGCTGCGGCCGAGGCGATTCTGATGGCGCGCGACATCCGCCTCGCGAGCCTCACCGGCGGCGCGGTCCACTTCGCCCACGTCTCGACCGCTGAGGCGCTGGAGCTGATCCGCTGTGCCAAGGCGGACGGCGTGGACGTGACTTGCGATACCGCGCCGCCGTATTTCGACCTGAACGAGAACGCGATTGGCGACTTCCGCACCTACGCCAAGCTGTCGCCACCGCTGCGGCCGGAAAGCGACCGGATGGCGGTGTGCGCGGCCCTGGCGGACGGCACCATCGACGCGGTGGCGTCCGACCACCAGCCGCGCGACGCCGACGACAAGCGGCTGCCGTTCGCGCTGGCCAGTCCCGGGGGTGCCGGGCTTGCCACCTTGCTGGGCGTGACCTTGGCGCAGGTGCACGGCAACGGCCTGCCCCTGCTTCGTGCGCTGGCGTTGCTGACCGCCTCGCCGGCCAGCATATTGGGCGCCGAGGCCGGCCGGTTGGCAATCGGCGCTCCGGCCGATCTGTGCCTGTTCGATCCTGAGCGCGTGTGGAAGGTCGAGGCTGGGCTGCTGCCGGGCAAATCGCAGAATACGCCGTTCGACGGGCGCGCGCTGGAGGGACGGGTGATCGGCACCTGGAAAGCCGGACGGAGGGTGTTCGGATGACGGCGGTCCTGGTGGCGCTGTTCGGCTACCTGCTCGGCTCGGTGCCGTTCGGCTGGGTGCTGAGCCGGCTCGCGGGTCTGGGCGACATCCGCAGCGTCGGGTCCGGCAACATCGGCGCGACCAACGTCTTGCGCACCGGACGGAAGGACATCGCGGCGTTGACCCTGTTGCTGGACGGCGGCAAGGGCACTGCCGCCGTCCTCATGGCGTGGCACTACGCTGGCCCGGATATGGGGCTGCTGGCGGGCGTTGCCGCGGTTGTCGGCCACTGCACCTCGGTCTGGATGCGCGGACGCGGCGGCAAGGGGGTTGCGACCGGGCTTGGCGCCGTCATCGGCATGGCTTGGCCGGTCGGCGTCGCGTGCTGCGCGGTCTGGCTCGTGGTGGCGCGGCTGTCCCGGCTGTCCTCGGCGGCGGCGCTGGCGGCGTTCGCGGTGGCGCCGTTGCTGATGCTGGCCTGGCGGGGACCATGGCCGGCGCTGGCGGTCGCGGCCGTCTCCGCCATTGTGGCCGTGCGCCACAGCGGCAACATCCAGCGCCTGCGCGCCGGAACCGAGCCGCGCATCGGTGAAGGCCGGTGACGGACGACGAGGCGCGCGACCGGCTGCGGCTGGCCCGCACGGAGGGGGTTGGTCCGGTGACGTACCGCCGGCTGATGCGCCGCTTCACCACCGCCGCCACGGCGCTGGACGCCCTGCCCGGCCTCGCCGGGGCCGCGGGCCGGACCAAGGCGCCCCGGATCGCCACGCGCGACGCCGGGCAGCGCGAGCTGGACCAGGTCGCCAAGCTTGGCGGCCGCATGGTGTTCCTGGACGGGCCGGACTACCCGCCGCTGCTGGGTATGCTGGACGTAGCGCCTCCGGTGCTGGCGGTGCTTGGCGATGTCGCGGCGCTGGCGACCAAGGCGGTCGCGGTGGTGGGGGCGCGCAACGCGTCGGCCAACGGGCAGCGCCTGGCGGAGATGCTGGCGTCCGATCTCGCGTTGACCGGGCTGGTCGTCGTGTCGGGCATGGCGCGCGGCATCGACACGGCGGCGCATGACGGAGCGCTGCGCACCGGCCGGACCGTGGCGGTCGTGGGTGGCGGCATCGACGTGGTCTATCCCGCTGAGAACGCTGCCCTGCAACGTCGGGTGGCGGAGAACGGCGCCGTGGTGGCGGAAGCGCCATTCGGCACGGCGCCGATGGCGCAGCACTTTCCTCGCCGGAACCGGATCATCGCCGGGCTGTCGCTGGGCGTTGTCGTGGTCGAGGCCACGATGAACTCCGGCAGCCTCAAGACCGCCCGTCTTGCGCAGGAGATCGACCGCGAGCTGTTCGCCGTGCCTGGGTCGCCGCTGGACCCGCGCTGCCGCGGCTCGAACGATCTGCTGCGGAACGGCGCCTACCTCACCGAGAGCGCCAGGGACGTGCTGGCCCACCTCCCCCAATATCCCGACCTTTACAACCCGAAGCCGCCGGCTGGAATGGCCGAGCTGCCGAGCCCATATGGCGATGACGTGGCCTCTGTGGCCGTCCGTCAGAGATTGTTGGAACTACTAGCTTTTACGCCCACGCCGGTTGACGATCTGGTGCGGCGCTGCCAGTTCTCAGCCGCCGCGGTCGCTGCCGCGCTCAGCGACCTTGAGCTTGCTAGCCGCGTGGAGATGCTGCCAGGCCATCAGGTCTGCCTGATTGCCGAGGACTATGAGGCCTAGTAACGCGTTCGCGCGTATCAGGCCCAGGAGCGCGTCCGCGCAAAGGAGCCTATGACTGACGTCGTCGTCGTCGAATCGCCTGCCAAAGCCAAGACAATCAACAAGTACCTTGGCGGCAACTACACCGTGCTCGCCAGCTTCGGCCATGTCCGCGACTTGCCGCCCAAGGACGGCTCGGTCCGGCCGGACGAGGGCTTCGCCATGGACTGGGCGGCCGACGAGCGCGGCAACAAGCAGGTCTCGGCGATTGCGAAGGCGCTGAAGGGCGCGCACACCCTCTATCTCGCGACCGACCCGGACCGCGAAGGCGAGGCCATCTCCTGGCACGTCCGTGCCATGCTGGAGGACAAGAACGTGCTGCGCGGCGTGAACGTCCGGCGCATCACCTTCAACGAGATCACCCGCAGCGCCATCCAGTTCGCCATCGAACACCCGCGCGAGCTGGACCAGCCGTTGATCGAGGCCTATCTCGCCCGCCGCGCGCTGGACTACCTGGTGGGATTCACGTTGTCCCCGGTACTGTGGCGCAAGCTGCCCGGCAGCCGCAGCGCCGGGCGGGTGCAGTCGGTGGCGCTGCGGCTGGTGTGCGAGCGCGAGGCCGAGATCGAGGCGTTCCGGCCGCGCGAGTACTGGACGGTCGAGGCGCATTTCACCACGCCCGGCGGCGCTCCGTTCACGGCGCGGCTCACCCACCTCGACGGCAAGCGGCTGGACCAGTTCGACCTGAACACCGCCGCCTTGGCAAATGCGGCCAAGGAGGCGGTTGAGGCCGGCACGTTCAGCGTCGCGAGCGTCGAACGGCGCCGGGTCAAGCGCCACCCACCGGCGCCATTCACCACGTCTACCCTGCAACAGGAGGCCAGCCGCAAGCTCGGCATGGGCACTCAGGCGATCATGCGCTGCGCCCAGCAACTATACGAGGGCGTGGAGCTGGACGGCGAGACCACCGGGCTTATTACCTACATGCGCACCGACGGCGTGCAAATGGCGCGGGAGGCTATGCTGGCGATCCGCGAGCACGTTGGCGAGGCATTCGGCGCCAACTACGTCCCGGCAGCCCCGCGCGAGTACTCCAGCAAGGCCAAGAACGCGCAGGAGGCGCATGAGGCGGTCCGCCCAACCGACGTGCGCCGCACTCCGGACAGCCTGTCCCGCTTCCTGAACTCCGAGCAGCTTCGGCTCTATGAGCTGATCTGGAAGCGGGCCGTCGCGTCGCAGATGCAGTCGGCGGAACTGGACCAGGTTGCAGTGGACATCGCCGGCGGGCGCACCCGACTGCGCGCCAACGGATCAATCGTGGCGTTCGACGGCTTCCTTAAGCTTTACCGGGAGGACGTCGACGACGCGCCCGACAGCAGCGCCATCGATGACAGCCGCATGTTGCCGCCCATGCAGGAGCGCGACCCGCTGGCCCGGCAAAAGGTCACCGCCGACCAGCACTTCACCCAGCCGCCGCCGCGGTTCTCCGAAGCGAGCCTGGTCAAGAAAATGGAGGAGCTTGGCATCGGCCGGCCCTCGACCTACGCCTCGATCCTGACGGTGCTGCGGGACAGGCTGTATGTCCGGCTGGAGAACAAGCGGTTCATTCCAGAGGACCGTGGCCGGCTGGTCACCGCGTTCCTCACCAGCTTCTTCCAGCGTTACGTGGACACCGGGTTCACGGCGTCGCTTGAGGAACAGCTTGACGACATCTCCGGCGGCCGGGCTGACTGGCGCGCGGTGATGCAGGCGTTCTGGGAGGAGTTCTCCCGTGCCGTCGAACAGACCCGGGACCTCAAGATCAGCGACGTGATCGACGCGCTTGATGCGGACCTGGGCGAGCACTTCTTTCCGGCTCGTGGCGATGGCACAGACCCGCGCTCGTGCCCGGCGTGCCACGAGGGGCGGCTTGGCTTGAAGCTTGGGCGGCACGGCAGCTTCATTGGCTGCTCCAACTACCCGGCCTGCCAGTACACCCGCCGCCTGGCGATTGACGCCGGGGAGGACGCCGGCGAGACGCTAAAGGAGGGCAAACGGGACCTGGGCCACCATCCGGACACCGGCGAGGCTGTCACCGTGCGCCGCGGCCCGTATGGGCTGTATGTCCAGCAAGGCGAGGCCAACCCCGAGGACAAAAAGCACAAGCCGCGGCGCACCTCACTGCCTAAGGGGGCCGAGGGCGACCAGTTGACGCTGGAGCAGGCGCTCGGCCTGTTGTCGTTGCCGCGGATCGTGGGTATCCACCCGGACCGCCAGGAGCCGATTGAGGCCGGCATTGGCCGGTTCGGCCCGTTCGTGCGCATGGGCAGCGTCTATGCGTCGCTCGACCGGGACGACGACGTGCTCGTGGTGGGCCTGAACCGCGCCGTGGACGTGCTGGCCAAGAAGCTGGACAGCGTTCGCAGCCTGGGCCCGCATCCCGCCGACAAGGAGCCGGTGATGATCCGCAAGGGCCGGTTCGGCCCCTATGCCCAGCACGGCCTGCGCGTGGCGACCCTGCCTCGGGACGTGCCAATGGAGAGCATGACGCTGGACGAGGCGGTGGCGTTGCTGGCGGAGCGGGGCAAGGTGCTCAAGGCGAAGCCCGGCCAGAAAACCAAAAAGGCCAAGGCCGCCAAACCGGTCAAGGAGACAGCACTGAAGGCGGCGGCGCCGAAAAAGCAGGCTGTCAAAAAAGCCGTGCCCAAGAAGAAAACCGCCACCGCGAAGCAACCAGCCCCAAAGTCTGCCAAGACAGCGGTGCGAAAGGCTGGCTAACGTGGCACGGCGGCAAGGCGGAATGCCAAGCCGGGAGGCAGTGCGTCAGTTTATCCGGGCCGCGCCGGGGCGGGTCGGCAAGCGGGAGATCTCCCGGGAATTCGCTATCGGCCCCGAACTGCGGGCCGACTTGCGCGCTTTGCTGCGTGAACTTACCAAGGAGGGGGCTATCGCACCGGCTGGACATCGCCGCTTTACGCCGCCGGGGCGCCTGCCGGACGCCATGGTGGTGCGCGTCACCGGCACGGACGCCGACGGCGACGCGGTGGCGCGGCCGGTGGACTGGACCGGTGACGGCCCGCCGCCGATGGTCCTGATGGCCCCGGAACGCCGCGGCGCCCCGGCACTGGCGCCGGGTGAGCGCGTGCTGGCGCGTCTCACGCCGATTGGCCCCGGCAAGTGGGAAGGCCGCACGCTGAAGCGCCTGTCGGACGAGCCCGGGCGCATCTTGGGCGTGTTCCGCGCGCCGGGCCGCTTGGTGCCGACTGACCGCCGCGCGAAGGCTGAGTGGCGCATTCCCCCCGGCGAGGACGGCGGCGCGGAGACGGACGAGATTGTGGTGGCGACCCCCCTGCCCCACACCGGGCTGGGCTTGAAGCCGGCGCGGATCACTGAACGGCTGGGCCGCATGGGCGACGCGCGGTCGGTGAGCCTAATCTGCATCCACGCGCACGACATCCCGCAGGATTTCCCCGAGGAGGCGCTGGCGGCGGCATCCAAGGCGCGTGCAGCGCCGCTGGGCAAGCGCGAAGACTTACGCGCCGTGCCGCTGGTCACCATCGACGGCGAGGATGCGCGGGACTTCGACGATGCGGTGTTCGCCGAGTTGGACGGCGCCGGCTTCCGCCTGATTGTCGCCATCGCCGACGTGGCGCATTACGTCCGGCCTGGCCTGCCGCTGGACCGGGCGGCGTGGACGCGCGGCAACAGCGTCTATTTCCCGGATCGCGTGGTGCCGATGCTGCCGGAGGCGCTGTCGAATGGCTGGTGCAGCCTGCGTCCGCACGAGGACCGCGGCTGCCTGTTCGTTGAGATGCGCGTGGATGCGTCTGGCCGGAAAACCGCGCACCGCTTTGGCCGCGGGCTGATGCGCAGCGCGGCACGGCTTACGTACGAACAGGCGCAGCAGGCCGAGGACGCTGGGGAGGACTTGGGGCTGGGCGGCGGGCTTGCTGCGCTCTATGCCGCGTTCCGCGCCTTGCTGTCGGCCCGGCAGGCGCGCGGCACGCTGGACCTGGACTTGCCGGAGCGGAAGGTGGTGCTGGACGAGGGCCGGGTCGTGTCGGTCGAACCTCGCCCGCGGCTCGACAGCCACCGGCTGATCGAGGAGTTCATGGTGCTGGCGAACGTCGCGGCGGCCGAGGAGCTTGAGGCCCGGCACCAGCCCTGCATGTACCGCGTGCACGCGCCGCCGACCGAGGAGAAGCTTGAGAACCTGCGCACGTTCCTGCACGGGCTTGGCATTAGCCTGCCGCCGGGCAACGCGCTGCATCCGCGCGACCTCGACCGCATCCTGCAGAAGGTTGCCGGGACCGAGCAGGCGCCGATGGTCAACGAGGTGGTGCTGCGCAGCCAGAGCCAGGCCGCGTACAGCCCGGACAACATCGGCCATTTTGGCCTGGCGCTGCCGCGCTACGCTCATTTCACCAGCCCGATCCGCCGCTATGCCGACCTGCTGGTGCATCGTGCGCTGATCGACGGCAACAAGCTTGGCCCTGGCGGCTTGGCGCCGGACGAGGCGGGGCGGTTCACGGACACGGCCGAGCACATCAGCGCCACCGAGCGCCGGGCAGCGTTGGCGGAGCGGGAGGCGGTGGACCGGTACTTGGCGGCATTCATGGCGGACAAGGTCGGCGCCACGTTCCAGGCCCGGGTGTCCGGGGTGCAGCGGTTCGGCTTGTTCGTGACCTTAGCCGACTCCGGCGCCAGCGGCCTGGTGCCGATGTCGGCGCTGCCGGACGACTATTGGGACTACGACGAGGCAACGCAGTCCTTGTCCGGCCGCCGCTCCCGGATGACTTACCATCTGGCGCAGGACGTGGAGGTCCGCCTGGCCGAAGCGAGTCCTATCACGGGCGGGCTGTTGTTCCAGGTCCTGGCGCCCGCCCGCCCGGCAGCGGATGACCGGCGCCCGAAGATCGCTGCGCCGGGCCGTGCCAGGGAGGGGCGGCGCGCCGGACGGCGATGAGGGCAGCGCTCCTTGCGCTGGCATTGCTCGTTACCCCCGCACGCGCCGCTCCGGACGGCCGTGCCGTGCCCGAGTTCCAGGCCCAACTTGCCGCGGCTGTATTCAGCGCAGCGTTCGACTTCATCCAGTCCCGCACGCTGGAAACCGCCACCGTCGAACAGATCGCGCTGTGGGGCTTGCGCTGCGTCACAACGCTGGACGCTACCCTCTCGATAGAGGCGCGCGACGGTAGCCTGCACCTGAACCAGGCTGGCCGCAGCACCTATCAGCGTGGCCTGCCAGACACCGCAACCGCGGCAGCCTGGGGCGTAGCGGCGGCAGACGTGACCTCGGCGGCCTGGACCGCGTCCGGACAGGTACGGCAGGTTGGCACCCAGGGCGTCATAACAGCCTTGTTCGCGGAGGTGTTCAACCACCTCGACCCCTACTCGCGCTATGTGCCGCCGAGCATCGCCGATACGGACCGCATCCGAAGGTCCGGCGACTCTGGCGTGGGCATCCAGGTTGTGCGCGCAGGTGGCGCGTTCGTCGTGCAGAGCGTGAACGCGGATGGGCTGGGCGCGCAGGCCGGGATTGTAGCAGGTGACCGTATCCTGGCGGTCGATGACCAGGCCACGCGCGGTGAGACGCTCGACACTGTCTTGGAGTGGATCACGGGCATCGAGGGCACGGATGTCGTGCTGACGCTCCGCAGTCGGAACGGCCGCGTCAAGACGGTGGAGGTGGAGCGTGCGGTCGTGCCGGTCGAAACCGTGTTCGCCAAGCGGATCGGCGACGTGCTGCTGGTCCGCGTGAGCGGCTTCAGCACGGACACGGGCCAACGGTTCTCCAACGAGTTGAAGCGCGCGTTGTCCGGGCAGGGCGCAAGGGTGCGGGGCATCGTGCTGGACTTGCGCGGCAACCGCGGCGGATTGCTGCGGCAGGCCGTTGCCGCCTCGAACATCGTGCTCGACGCCGGCGTCATTGCCCGGACCGATGGCCGCAACCCCGGCGCAAAGCAGGAGTTCCGCGCCACCCTGGGCGATGTCGCCGCTGGCCGGCCGATGATCGTCCTGGTGGACGGCCGTTCCGCCAGCGGGGCTGAAATCATGGCGGCGGCGCTGGCGGACCAGGGACGCGCCGTCGTGGTCGGCAGCTCCACTTTTGGCAAGGGTCTGGTGCAGACCATCGCCACGCTGCCGGATGGCGGCGAGCTGTTCGTGACGTGGAGCCGGGTGTTGGCGCCGCTGGGTTGGCCGATCCAAGGACTTGGCGTGCTGCCGCAAGTGTGCACTAGCCTTGGGCCGGACGCTGTGTCTCGGCAACTCATGAGCTTGGGCCGCGGCACATCACGCCTGGCCGGTGCGCTGGAGCGTCACCGTGCCGCCCGGGCGCCACTGGCGGCAACGGAAGTGATTGAGCTGCGGAGCGCCTGCCCGGCCGCCAGTGGCCGGGATGCGGACCTGAACGCGGCCCGTGTCCTGCTGAGCAATCCGAAGGCCTATGCGGCGGCAAGGATTACGCCGCCGTGATGGGCTTGACCGCAACGGCTGGCATAAGCATGTTCTCGGCTCTCGCGTGGCCCGGCACTGGGACGCGCCGTTCAGGAACACTTCGATGGCCAAGAGCAACACCGTCCAAATCAGGCTCGTGTCAACCGCCGACACCGGCTACTTCTATGTCACGAAAAAGAACGCCCGCACCACGACCGGGAAACTTGAGCTGAAGAAGTATGACCCGGTTGCGCGCAAGCATGTGCCGTTCAAGGAAGCCAAGATTAAGTAGCCGAGCGCTACCGTGCAGCGAACTGTGTCTGCCCGAACATGATTTCGCGCTCGCTTTCGCTCATCGGGCCTTGACGCCGGCTTTCGGAAAGCACCTCGACGCCATGTTGCACGGCTGGCCGGGCCGCAATCGCATCGTGCCAGCGCTGCACCCCAGGGTATTCGGCGAGGTCAATGCCACGCCGCTCCGGGTTCCGGACCCAGGCGAATGTCGCGATGTCGGCGATGCTGTAGTCGGCGCCGGTTAGGTAATCCGCATTCGATAGCCGCTTGTTCAACACCCGGTGCAGGCGCTTTACTTCGTTCGCGTAACGCTCGACCGCATAGGGCAGCCGTTCGGGCGCATACGTCGCGAAGTGGTTGTACTGCCCGAACATGGGTCCGACCCCACCCATCTGGAACATCAGCCATTGCAGGCACACGAAGCGCTCCGTGGCGCCCGCTGGGATCAGCTTGCCGGTTTTCTCGGCCAAGTAGATCAGGATCGCGCCTGATTCGAACAGGGAGAGCGGCTTGCCGCCAGGTCCGTCCGGGTCAGTGATCGCCGGGATGCGGTAGTTCGGCGTGATAGCCAGGAACTCCGGCTTGAACTGGTCGCCGGCGCCGATGTCCACCGGGACCACCCGGTAAGGCAACTCAAGCTCCTCCAGCGCAATATGCACCTTGTGGCCGTTCGGCGTAGGCCAGGTCCAGACTTCAATCATGGCAAGCGCTCCTGCGTGGACAGCTAGACTAAGGCTGCCGGACGGCGAAGGTCCATGGCCCTGGACCGGTCAGCAGGCCGTTAACGTTTGTGCAAGGAATGTCGCGCAGTATGAGACGACATACACAAAGCGGGATTTAGTCATGTTGCACGAGATTGCTCTTACAGAAGCGCCATACCCTGGTGCTGCGTTGCACGCGCCCTACGTGGCGTCCGGCCGGGCCGCCACAACCGAACGCCGCCGGTTGGAACGCGACCTGCGCCGCGCAACTGACACTGGCCGCCTGGTGCTGCATTACCAGCCGCGGATCGCTTTGGATTCCGGCCAGGTCATATCAAGCGAGGCCCTCATTCGCTGGCCGGACCGGCGCCGGGGAATGGTGCTGCCAAACTTCTTTATCCCCGTCGCCGAGCGGAGCGAGCTGATCAACCGCATCGGGGCATGGGTCCTGATCGAGGCGTGCGCCGAGGCGGCGCGATGGGGCTGCGGCGTCGTATCGGTCAACATCTCGGCCCGGCAGTTGCAAACCGGCGTGCTTCCAACGCAGCTCGCCGCTGCGCTGGAACAATCCGGACTGCCAGCCGACCGGCTGGAGCTGACCGAAGCGACCCTGATGGACGGCAGCCTGGATATGCTGCTGACGCTATCGGCCATCCGGGACTTGGGCGTTGGCCTGGCGCTCGATAACTTCGGCACCGGCTACGCAAGCCTGTCCATGCTAAAGCGCCTGCCACTCACGGTGTTGAAGCTGGACCGCTCGCTGGTCCACGAGCTTCCAAGCAACCGGGAAGACGCCGCGGTCGTGCGGGCCGTCGTGGATGCGGGCCATGCCTTGGGCTTCACCTTGGTCGCGGAGGGGATCGAGACCGAACAGCAACGCGCGTTCCTGTCCGTCACGGGCTGCGACCAGGGCCAGGGTCACTTGTTCAGCAAGCCGGTGCCGGCCGACCAGGCGCGGATTTGGATGGCGGACCCGAACAAACCCGCTTCAACTTGCGCGCAGTGACTTGCGGACGGCGGCCTGCTGCGCCAGCGTCCACCCATGCAAGTCATGACCACCGCTGGCGCCTGCACCGACCCGACCGAGACCTTGATCCTGGCGCTCGCGGCGCAAAGGGGGCCAGGGAAGTCCATCTGTCCCAGTGAGGTCGCGCGTGCGCTGCGCCCGGACTGGCAGGCGCTCATGCCCGTAGTTCGGCAAGCCGCCGCACGGCTGGCGCTGGCCGGACGGATCGAAATATTGCGTCATGGCAAGCCGGTGGACCCGGCCAGCTTCAAGGGCGTGATCCGCCTGCGCATCCTGCAGGACGCCGCGTCATGAACGGCGCGAAGGAGTTGCTGTCCGACGCCTGGCGCCTCGCTGCGCCGTACTACCGGTCAAACGAGCGCTGGTTCGCCCGGCTCCTGCTCGCGTCCATCGTAGGGCTGAGCCTGTTCCTGGTCGCCATGAACGTGGTGCTGAGCTACTGGAACCGCGCATTCTTCGATAGCCTGCAGAACAAGGACCAAGAGGCCTTCGTCAACCTGCTGCTGTTCTACCGGTCGGGCGAGGCTGGGTTCATGCCCGGGTTCGTCTGGATTGCGGCTGTCTACATTCCCGTGGCGATATACCGGACCTACCTGAACCAGTGGCTGCAAATCCGCTGGCGGCGCTGGATGACAGAGCATCTGCTGCGCGACTGGCTGTCCGACCGCGCTTACTACACCATCAGCTTGACCACCGATCCTGGCAACAGCGGGACTGACAACCCGGACCAGCGCATCGCCGAAGACCTGAAGGGCTTTGTGGACGACACGCTGCGGCTCGGCCTCGGCCTGATGTCGAACGTCGTGACCCTGCTGAACTTCGCATTCATTCTCTGGTCGCTGTCCGGGGTGCTGAACCTGTTCGGCATCCCGATCCCCGGCTTCATGCTTTGGGCCGCGGTGATCTACGCTGTTGTCGGCAGTTGGCTGACCCACCTGGTCGGACGCCCCCTGGTCCCGCTGAACTTCCAGCAGCAAAAGGCCGAGGCGGATTTCCGCTACTCCCTAGTCCGCCTGCGGGACAACACTGAGGGCGTGGCGCTCTATGCGGGCGAGGCCGAGGAGCAACGTATCCTGCATGGCCGTTTTGGCGCGGTCGCGTCCAACTGGTACCAGATCATGCGCCGGAATAAGCTGCTCAACGCCCTGATCGCCGGGTATGAACAGCTCGCGGCCATCTTCCCAATCGTCGTGGCCTCGCCCCGGTACTTCAGCGGCGCAATCACGCTGGGCGGTTTGACCCAGACATCCGGCGCGTTCGCCCGCGTCCAGGGAGCGCTGTCCTGGTTCATCGAGGCTTACGCGTCGCTGGCCGACTGGCGCGCCACCGTGATTCGCCTGACAACCTTCCGCCGGGCCGTGGATGCGGCGAAGGCGCTGGCAACCCAGACTGCGGCGGTGCAGGCAAGCGCCGGGGACGCAGTCGGCCTGCGTGGCGTGACGTTGTCGCTGCCGGACGGCACCCGGCTGCTGGAGCACGGCACGCTCGAGTTCCCACGCGGCCGTTCGACGGTCATCTCCGGCCGGTCAGGCACCGGCAAGTCCACCTTGTTCCGCGCACTCGCGGGCATATGGCCGTTTGCCACCGGCGCCATCGAGCGGCCGCCCGGCACCTACCTGTTCCTGCCGCAACGGCCTTACATCCCGCTCGGCACCTTGCGCCACGCCGTGACCTATCCGGCCCCCGAACATAGCTTTAGCGATGCCGACGTGCGCCAGGCCTTAGCCGGTGCCGGGTTGCCCGCCTTGGCCGGGGCGCTCGACGAGGACCAACCATGGTCGCAGCGCCTATCCGGCGGTGAGCAGCAACGCTTGGCCATCGCCCGCGCCCTATTGCTCCGGCCAGACTGGCTGTTTATGGACGAGGCGACTGCAAGCCTCGATCCCGAAGCCGAGGCCGAGCTTTACGGCGCGTTGCGGCGCGAGCTGCCGGACACGACTATCATTTCCATCGCGCACCGCCCCGCGGTCGCAGCATTCCACGATGAGGCACGGGTGTTCCGCCGCATCCCTGGACAACCCGGCACCCTGGAAAACGTCGCACCGACGCACGCGGTCAGCCCTGCCGAATGACCGCCAGCACCGCCGCGCCGTAGCGCTCCAGCTTCGAGCCGCCGACGCCTTTGATTTCCGCCAAGTCGTCGAGGCTCGCCGGCAGCGAGGCAGCGATGTCGCGCAGCACGCTGTCGTGGAAGATGACGTAAGGCGGCACCGACTGCTTCTTGGCCTCAGCCGACCGCCAGGCCCGTAGCTGGTCGAACAGGTCGCCGCCATCCGCACTGGCTACCGGCGCCGTGGCGCGCTCGGGCCGTGGCGCCTTGGTCCGCACCGGCGTCGCCTCCTCGCGCAGCATGACCGGCGTCTCGTTGCGCAAGATGGGCCGGGCCAGGTCCGGCACCAGCGACAAGCTGGCGAAGTTGCCGCTCTCGGTCCGCAACGCCCCGCGCGCGATCAACTGCCGGATCACCCCGCGCCAGAACCCGACCGGCTGGTCGCGGCCGATGCCCCAGGTCGGCAGCCGGTCATGGTTGTGCTTCGCCGTCATCGGCGTCTCCTGCCCGCGCAACACAGACACGATATGCATCGCGCCGAACATCTGTCCGGTGCGGTAAATGGCGGACAGCACCTTCTGCGCCGCAACCGTGCCGTCGAACAGCGCAACCGGCGTCGTGCAGCTATCGCAGTGCCCACACGACCCACCCAGCTCCTCACCGAAACATGCCAGCAGCGACCGCGTGCGGCAGGACGTGGTTTCCGTGAGCGTGATCATCGCCTCCAGCCGCTCGCGCATCACTTGCTTCTGCGTCTCGGGCGCCACGGACTGCGCGAGCCAGTGGCGCGCCCGGGCGATGTCCTCGCCGCCATACAGCAGCAGCGTGTCGGCCCGGTCGCCGTCCCGCCCGGCCCGGCCGATCTGCTGATAGAACCCCTCCGGACTGTCCGGCATGTCTAAATGCACCACGAACCGCACGTCCGGGCGGTCGACGCCCATGCCGAACGCGATTGTTGCCACCATGATGACCGGCTCGCCGCTGCGGAAGCGCGCCAGCCCAACCCGCTTTTCCATCGCCGACAGCCCGGCGTGGAACGCCACCGCCGGCAGGCCGTCCTTTTTCAGCCGCGCAGTGGTGCGCTCGGTCTTGTTGCGGCTGTTGCAGTAAACGATGCCGGCCTGCCCCTTGCGGCGCGCGAGGAAGCCCAGCAGCTCCTGCGTCTCCTCCGACTTGGCCTGCGCGGCAATATGCAGGTTGGGGCGGTGGAAGCTTGCGGTGAACACCGCCGCGTCCTCCATGCCCAGCGCTTGCAGGATGTCGCTGCGGGTCCGCGGATCGGCCGTCGCCGTCAGCGCAATGCGCGGCACGCCTGGGAACGTGGACGCCAGCCGGGCCAGGCCGCGATACTCCGGCCGGAACTCGTGGCCCCAGGCCGACACGCAGTGCGCCTCGTCGATGGCGATCAGCGCGATCTGGCGCCGGGTCAGGCGGTCGAGCGTGCCCCGCATCAACAGGCGCTCGGGCGAGACATACAACAGGTCGAGCCGGCCCGCTGCCAGCTCCTGGCTGATCCGCAGCGCCTCGTCTGGATCAACCTCGGAGTGCAGCGCGCCGGCGGCAATGCCGAGCTGCTGCAATGCCGCAACCTGGTCGTCCATGAGCGCAATCAGCGGCGACACCACAATGGCAGTGCCAAGCCGGCACAGCGCCGGGACCTGATAGCACAGGCTTTTGCCGCCGCCGGTCGGCATCAGCACAAGCGCATCGCCGCCCGCCAGCACCTCGGTGATGACAGCCTCCTGCAAGCCACGGAACGCGGGGAACCCGAACACTTGGCGCAGCACGTCGTTCGGGTCGGGAGGCGGCCGGTCTTCTGGCCGGATCAGCATGGGTTATCCAACAATCGTCCTCGAAACCGTAGCCCTAAGATTGCCTGCCGAAGACTCCGGGCGTCAACTTCTGGTTGCACGGCTGTTCTATGCCGCTGCTGCGACGGCGTGCCCCGCGGTCAAGCGCCATATCCGGTCCAACCGCTCCACCCCGGTCAACCGATGAACGATCAGCACCACCGTCCGCCCGGCTGCCACGTCATTCAGGGTCTGGAAAAACGCCAGCTCGGTCGCGGCGTCCAAGCCCGTTGCTGGCTCGTCCAGCAGCAGGATGGACGCCCGTGACACGAGCGCCCGCGCCAAGGCGACCCGGCGGGCCTCGCCACCCGACAAGCCGCCCGCTCCCAACATCGCATCAAGGCCGCCCGGCAACGCGTTGATCCTGGCAGCGACCTGCGCCTGTTCAAGCGCGTCCCAGAGTTCAGCATCGGTCGCATCCGGGCGGCCAAACAGCAGGTTGGCCCGCACGGTGTCCCGGAACAAGTAGGTGTCCTGGCCCAGCCACGCCATCCGCGACCGCACGTCCGCAGCGCGCAAGCGGGCCAGGTCAACGCCGCCCAGCAGCACCCTCCCTGACTGCGGGCTGGCCACCTTGAGCGCGAGCGCCGCCAGCGTCGATTTGCCAGCGCCGGACGGTCCCAGGATCGCTACCCGGCTTCCGGCGGCAATATCCAGCGTGAGGCCGTCCAGCACGGCGGGACGGTCCGGCTGCCAGCGGAACTCGACCGCCTCGAACCGGAGGGCGGTGCCGGTCGGCGGCGGGTCGGGGTCCAGAGGGTCCGGCGTCGCTGGAATGCTGTCGGCCACGCTCACGACGCGTTCCGCGGCGCCGGCTGCATAACCGGCCAGCACGCCAGCCCGGGGCATGCCTGCCACGATCTCGAACGCCGCCAAGGTCAGGAACACGGACGGAACCAGCACCCCCACGGAGCCGCCCCCGAGCACAACCAGCAGCAAGGCAACCTGGCTGCAAAGGAAAGCGCTGGCCTGTGCCAGCGCGGCCCGGCGCGCCACGGTGCGCTGGGCCGCGATCAAGCCGTCCTCGCGCGACGTAAGGGCATCAAGCATTCGATCCTGGGCATCGTAGGCCAGGATCTCCCGAATGCCGTCCACCGTGTCCAGCGCCGCCGTGCGCAGGCTGGCGTATGCCTCGGCCAGCCTTGTTCCTTGCGCCTGCGTGCTGCGCGCCGCGTATGCCGGCAGCGCCACGGCCGCCATCACGAACAACAAGCCGACCAGCGTGGCCGTAGCCAGGCCGGAGGCCGCCACCGTAGCGACCAGAACCGGGAGCAACAGGACCGCGGCCACGCCCGGGACGGCGATACGCAAATAGAGCCCGTCCAGTGCCTCGATGTCCCCCACCACCCGGGAGAGCGCATCGCCCGAGCGCAGCATGCCGAGCCCACCGGCCGAACGGTCCGCGAGGCCGCGAAACAGCCAAATCCGCAGCGCCGCCAGGAACCGGAACGTGGCGGAGTGGGTAATGAGCCGCTCGAAGTACCGCAGGAACACGCGGCCCACGCCCAGCCCGCGCACTACGCCGGGGAGCACCAGGACCGCCATAAGGCCCACTGTGGCGTCGTCCGGACGCAGTGCGCGCCCGGCTGCGCCGACCGACAACGCCAGCAGCGCCGCCACGGTCAGCAGGGATGCAACAAGGCCGGCCAGCAACCACCCGACCGACCCGCGCCCCACCCGCGCGATGCGCAGCACTGCGTTCAAGCCGCGCCCTGCACCGGCTGCGCCTGGCCGCCCGGCAGATCAATCCGGCGGCCGCTGAAGGCGTGGGCGGCGGCGGAGTGGCTGGCAAGGATCACCGTCCGTCCCAGCGCGAGCCGCCGGAGGCTAGCGAACACGTCCGCCTCGGTCGCCGGGTCAAGGTGCGCAGTCGGTTCGTCCAACAGCAGCAGCGGCGCGTTGCGTATGAAGGCGCGTGCAATCGCCACCCGTTGCGCCTGCCCGCCGGACAGACCGTATCCGCCTTCGCCGATACGGGTGTCCAGTCCATTGGGCAGCGCCGCGGTGAACTGGGTGACGCCGGCGGCAGCGGCGGCCTTTTCCAGCTCCGCCTCGGTCGCGTCCGGACGGCCAAATTGGATGTTGTCCCGGATGGTGCCGGCGAACAGCATCGGCCGCTGGCCGATCCAGGCGGTCATGCGCGCAAGCGACTGCGGCGTGACCGAAGCTATGTCGGCACCGTTCAGCGTGATCCGCCCGGCGGCAGGCCGCACGAAGCCGAGCAACAGCTCGATGACGGTGGATTTTCCGGCGCCGGATGGTCCGACGACAACGACCGTCTCCCCGGCCGGCACCCGGAAGCTCAGCCCGTCCAGCACCGGGCCGCGCTCGGTGTTCCAGGCGAAGCTGACGTTCTCAAACGCGACCGTGACGCCGGTGGCGCTCACCGTCCGCGGCGTCGGAAGCGCCGCCGCCTTCTCCGCGTCCGGCAACCCGGTGAAGGCTTCAGCAGCCCCCGACGCCTGCATTCGGTCCTGGTACGCGGCCGAGAAGGTGCGGAGCGGCGCGAAGAACTCGACGGCCATGACCAGTGCAAACACGGCAACCGCCGGGTCGGCTCCGGTGTGCCAGGCCAACGCGTAGCGGCCCGCCAACAACACAAGTGCCGCGGCGGCGGCGCAGTCCAATGCGGCGGACGACAGGAACGCCAACCGCAGCACGCGCATGGTCCGCGCCCGAAGCTCGTCCGCCGCCGCGCGCAACCGCTGTGCTTCGTCCTCGGCACGACCGGCTAGCACGATCGTGGCAATGCCGCGCACCCGGTCGAGAAAGCGGGCTTGCAGTTGCGCTAACGCCTCGAACTGCCGGTTGGACGCCGCAGCCGCGCCAACCCCGGCCAGCGCCATGCCAAGCGGCACCAGCAGTCCCATCCCGAACAGGATCAGCGCCGCCAGCGGATCGACCAGCAGCACTGCCACCCCAATTAGCGCCGGTGACAGCACAGCCAGCGTCGCGGCGGGCAGCCAACGGGCAAACAGGCCGTCCAACCCCTCAATCCGGTCTATCGCGAGCGCCGTCACCGTGCCAGGCGGCATCTGGTGCAACGCGGTCGGCCCGGCCGCAAACAGCCGACAAAACGCCACGGAGCGCAGCCGGCGTCGTGCGGCGGCCCCGGCCTCGAACGCCAAATCCTCGGACCGCAACCCGAGTGCGGCCCGCGCCGCGGCGGCCAGCACGAAACCCGCTGCCCACTGCCACAGGACGCTCGCCGTCCCATCCAGCGCGTGCGCAAGCAGTTGCGCGATGCACCAGGCCTGGACACACCCGGCCATGGTGGCGCACACGCCGAGCAGGACCACGGGGCGGACCGCGCGCCGGCCTTTGCGCATGTTGTCCGCTAGCCACTCCTGGCCGGGACTGCCCTGCTTCACCGATACCGGCCCAAGTCTTGCCGCATCTAACCCCAGCGTGCCTGAAGCCGCGGCGACCCGGTGGACAGCTCAGGCGTCGCATCCGCAGGGCACACGCCCTCGATAACGCTTACTCGGTGTCCAAGGTCCATCCAGGCATTCCCGCAATGTCGTTCAGGATGTGCCGCGCAATGCGGTTCACTGCAAGTCAGGCATCATTGCCGCAATGCAACCGGGTGCAACATCGGACGGTTCGGCCGGAGCGGCAGGCGGACTCGGTAGTGCGTGCCAGTGGTTTCATCCACCGTGAGCGTGGCGCCGAGCTGACGGGCGAACCCCCGGATGAGCTGGATGCCGATGCCGTCCCGCACGCCAATTTCGGTGTTGACCCGTCCTGCCGGAATGCCGACGCCGTCATCCTGCACGTTCAGCTCCACCATGTCGCCCTCTTGGAGAAGCCGCACCGCGATGTTGCCGGACCGCCCACCTGGGAAGGCGTATTTGACAGCGTTGCTCACGGCCTCTGTCACAATAAGCGAGAGCGGCACAGCCTGGTCGCTAGACATCTTTAGCTCAGGCGCGTCGATGGTCAGTTGTAGCCGCTCGCCCACAGTCTCGCCAAACGCCGTGAACAACTGCTCGCAAAGCTCTGTTAGGAACTCGTGCATATCAATGGTGTGAATCTCGCCATGGGCATAGAGGTGGCGGTGCAACGTCGCGAGCGCACGCACGCGGTCCCGGGCGGACTGGAACTCGGCATGCGCCTCAGGCTGGCGGATGCGGCTGGACTGTAGGTTTAACAGGCTCGCGACAATCTGCAGGTTGTTCTTCACCCGGTGATGAATTTCCTGCATCAGCAGTTCCTGCTGCTGCATGGCCTCCATCAGCCGTCGTTCTTGCCGTTTCAACAGGACCGTTGAACGCTTGAGGCGTACCGCCAGCCGGCGAAGGTCAACTGGAAGGCTGGATACATGCTTTGGATTGAACACGCCGGTACGGCGCCAGGCTACCATGGCTTCAGTCAGCCGGGTTATGTGCACCTGGACAGCAAAGTGCGCGCCGAACCATGCCGTTAGCAGTCCACATGCCCAAAACAGGGCAACAACAAGCCATGACTCGCCGCGCAATACAACGGCAAGGGCAAGAGGCAAGCTCGCTGCAGCGCAAACAAGGACCACACGGCCTGCAATGGAGGCCGGAGGCATGGGCCTCCGCATAGTCAGGGTAGCTGCTGGGACCGGCCCGCAATGACCCGATATGCGCTCATTTGGAGCGGTCCTCCTCAATCAAGCGCAACCACTCGCTCGGTACCGGCTCCTGAGCGATATCGTCGTATATTTGATGCAGGCCGCGGTTGAGCCAGAGGTCGAAAGCGTTGGGTTCAGGCTTGGTTTTGACGTTGTTGCGCTTGGGCTGCTTAGGCTTAGGCTTACGCTCCGTCATAACAGCCTGCTTACATCCAACCCGGCCAGCCACCCGATCCATACCGGAAGGCTGGCCCCAGATGGGCATATTTCGAAAACGACGTCTCTACACCGCCAAGTTCACTGGCACCTGCGACTTCGCTGCCTTGCGGCCTGGACCACCCTCAAGAAGCGGCACGCCGAGGCTTGAGCCCCGGCCCTGCTTTTCAGTGGCCTCGCCCAACAGCCAGGCCTCAAGCTGCCGCCTTGCCCGGAACACCCGGCTTTTGGCGGTTCCAACGGCGCATCCTGTTGCTTCCGCAAGGGCCTCGTAGCTCATCCCATGCACTACGACCATGACCAGGGCCTCGCGCTGGTCGGCTGGAAGACGGGTCATGGCCTGGCTCAGCTCCTTAAGTGCCAGCCGGTCCTCGTGCGGCGCCTCGCTAGCGAAGGCGGATTGCGGCACGTCGTCAATGTCGGTGGTGTCGCGGCGCTTGCGCAGGTTGGAGATGAATCGGTTGCGGAGGATGCGATGCATCCAGGCAGCAAAGTTGGTGCCGGGAATGAAGCTCGCATGCGCTGAAAGAGCGTTGCACACGGCGTCCTGCACCAGGTCTTCCGCACTCGACCGGTTCCGCGTCAGCGCCAACGCCTGGATGCGGAGCTTCGGGAGGATCGCGATGACCTGGTCATGAAAGGGGGTGTTCATGGGTTCGCCTCTTGCCATCATGGAAACCCAATGGCGCTTCGGCCCAAGGCGTTGCATCGCCACGATCACGTAAACGCGAGGCCATGTCACCGGGCCGGCGTGGCCTGCGCCATCAACTTCGCCAGCGCCGTCCGGCCACGGGACAGCCGCGCCTTCATCGTCCCGACCGGCACGTTGCAGATGCTGGCGGCCTCCTCATGCGACAGCTCCTGCGCGCCGACCAGGATCAATGCCTCCCGCAGCAGCGGCGGCAGTTGGAATATGAGCAGTTGCAGGTCGCTGATGTCATTGCGCGCGTGCTGCTCAGGAGCCGCCGCCTCGGACGGATCAAGCTGGGCCTCCAAAGCCCGCGTTTCCCGCCTACGGCGCCGCGCCTGCTCATAAAAGGCATTACGAAGGATGGTGAACAGCCAGGCCTTGAGGTTGGTGCCCGGCTGGAACTGGTCGAGCGCGCCAAGCGCCCGCACCACGGCATCTTGCACCAAGTCGTCCGCCACGGTCCGGTCCCGCGCCAGGAACCTGGCGAACGCCCGCATGTCCGGCAGCAGGGCCGCAATTTGGCGTCTGAGGTCTGGGTCGGGTATGTGCACGGCGCGTCCCTGACGGAGCACGGATCGGTTGTCCATCCCCGCTTGTCCAACATTCGGCCTCGCCCACGTCCTGGCTGCTGCAGAGAAGGATTGTTGATGACCAGCCTGCGCCGTGAAGACCTCATTCGTGCGCTGCCCTATGCCCGGCGCTACGCGCGCGCCGTCACAGGAAACCAGCCGCGGGGCGATACGCTCGTGACGGCAGGCTTGAAGGCGCTGCTGGCTGAGCCAGGCCCACCGCTTGAGGCCCGCCACGCACTGTATTGGGCCGTCACCCGCCAACTCGCCGGTGAGAGCTCGCCTCCCGCCGGCACGTTGCCTGCAACCGGTCCGCTCACGCTGCCACAACGCCAACTGTTGTTGCTGACCGCGCTTGAGGACGTTCCGGTACGGCACGCCGCCGTGATCGTTGACCTGCATCCCGACGCAGCCGAAGCGCTATTGGCCGACGCAAGGAACCACCTGCGCGCCGGGGTCGCGACGGACGTGCTCATCATTGAGGACGAGCCCGTCATCGCCATGGATCTTGAGGAGCTGGTGGCGGGCTGCGGCCACCGCGTGGTCGGCGTCGCATCGAGCGAGACGGAGGCGGTCGAGCTTGCGGAAGCGCATAAGCCCGGCCTAATCCTGGCTGACATCAACCTCGGCCTGGGTGGCGACGGCACCTCCGCCGTCGCGCGCATCCTGAGGCACCACTATGCCCCGGTCATATTCGTCACCGCCTATCCCGAGCGGCTGTTGACGGGCGAGGACGTGGAGCCGGCTTTCGTCATCGCAAAGCCGTTCGAGCCAATGACGCTCGCGATTGCGACATACCAGGCGGTGACGGGCGGTCTCCGGTTCGGCTGAAACAACCATTTCACTTGCAACCCGTATGGCGCTATGGCGATTGAGCCGCGTGGCCATTGCGGGCCAGCTCAGGGGTCCAGCAATGCAGACACACACCGAACGGCGTTCCGCGCGCATCGCGCAGGTGCGCACCGACGAGGCTGGATGCCTTGCCGCGATCGGCCGCGCCGCAGCGCTCGGGTTCGACCACATCCTGTTCACGCATCCCGCCGGCGTCGCGGTTGAGGCAGAGCTGATAGCGGCGGCGCAGGCGCACGGCCTGCGCGGCATCGTTGACCTGCCGGTCACCCGCGTGCCGCTCAGCCTGCGCCGGGACGCCACGGCCCAGCGGTTGTTCTGCCCGGTTCCCGCCCCGACCCTGGACCCGCGACGCCCGGCGCACGAGGCTGATGTCGCCGTGGCCGCCGTCGGGGAGGCCGAGGAGGCAGAGGCGCTGGGCGAGTGGTGGGCGGATCACATCGCAACCCTGTTGTCGTCCGGAGCGTCCGGCGTGCGCTTGCTTGGGCTTGCGGAGTTGCCCGGGGGATTGCTGCCGCCGTTCCTGACCCGGCTCCGGAAAGGTTCGCCCGATGCCGTCCTGTTCGGCTGGACCCCTGGCCTGGCGTGGGACACGCTATCCGCGATACCACCCGGCCTGCTCGACCTAGTGGCCGCGTCGCTGCCTTGGTGGGACGGCCGCAGCGATTGGCTGTGGCGTGAGATAGGCTTGTTGCGGCGGATCGGCTCGGTGGTCATGTCGGCGGAGGCGGACCTGCCATGGGCCACGAGCCTCGCCGTCACGCTCGGCGACGGCTGGATGGTGCCAGTGTCGGAAGGCTCGGGCGACCAGTTGCAGCAGACCAACGCAATGCTGGAGCGGCTCGGCCATGGCCCGGCGGTGGCGGTGTCGGCACCGGGCCAGCCGGTGATGGCCCTGGTGCGCACTGACGCCTCCGACGCGCGGCAGGCGAGCCGGGCGACGCTCACGTTGATCAACACCGACCCGCAGCAACCGGCCACGCTGGACCCTGCCAGCATCCTGCCCCGGCTCGGCCGCGACTTCGGGACGTTCGAGGCGGTGCAGGGCGGTTCCGTGCTCGATCCGCTGCGGCCGCTCACCATCGCCCCGGGCGCCGCGCTCCATTTCGTCGCTAAGGCGCCAGCGGCGCTTGCGGTGCGAAAGCTCGTTCCAGACACCGCCATCCACGCCGCCGCCGCGCCGCGCCTGGCCATCGAG
Source organism: uncultured Acetobacteraceae bacterium (assembly GCA_964242575.1). GTDB lineage: Bacteria > Pseudomonadota > Alphaproteobacteria > Acetobacterales > Acetobacteraceae > JANPPS01. The sequence goes on from CAXTCN010000003.1 coordinate 117,302, forward strand.
GCGCCAACCCCCTGCGTCGACGCCGGACGGTTCCCGGCGCGCCGCGTCGTGGGCAGCGTGGTCGAGGTGCAGGCGGACGTGATCGGCGACGGCCACGACAAGCTCGCGGCGATGCTGCGGTGGCAGGAGCCTGGCAGCGACGCCTGGCACGAGACGCCCATGCGCCCGCTGGGCAACGACCGCTGGACAGCGAGCTTCCCGCTGCATAAGTTGGGCACCCACGCCTACACGGTCTGCGCCTGGCGTGACGCGTTCGCCGCTTATGCCGACGAGCTCTCGAAGAAGTTCGCCGCTGGGGTGCCGATCCGGCTGGAGCTGACCGAGGGTCAGGAGCTGGTGGCCAGCACGGCGGCCCAGGCCGGCGCAGCCTTGCAGTCGCAGTTCAAGACGCTGCTGAAAACCTTGTCGCTCCCGGATGAGGACGTCCGGCGCACGGCGTTGCTGGACCCGGCCACCGCTCGCCTGATGGCGCAGGCCGACCCGCGGCCGTTCCTGGTGACGTTGGACCCTCCGGTGCCGGTCCAGGCGGAACGGTCCGGCGCCGGGTTCGCGTCGTGGTACGAGGTATTCCCCCGCTCCCTCAGCGATGACGAGACCCGGCACGGCACCTTCGCCGACGTGGAGCGTCACCTGCCGCGCATCCGGGACATGGGCTTCGACGTGCTGTACTTCCCGCCCATCCATCCCATCGGCCGGGTGAACCGCAAGGGGCGCAACAACACCCTGACCCCGAGTCCGGACGACCCCGGCAGTCCCTATGCCATCGGCAGCGCGGACGGCGGCCACGACGCGCTGCATCCCGAGCTCGGCACGCTGGAGGATTTCCAGCGGCTGCGCGCGGCGTGCGCCGAACATGGGCTGGAGCTTGCGATGGACTTCGCCATCCAGTGCTCGCCGGACCATCCCTGGCTGAAGCAGCACAAGGACTGGTTCACCTGGCGTCCGGACGGCACCATCCGCTATGCCGAGAATCCGCCCAAGAAGTATGAGGACATCGTCAACGTCGATTTCTACGCGCCCGGCGCGGTGCCCGGGCTATGGGTCGCGCTGTGCGAGGCGGTGCTGCACTGGGCCGGCCAGGGAGTCCGCCTGTTCCGGGTGGACAACCCGCATACCAAGCCGCTGCCGTTCTGGGAGTGGATGATCGCCGAGGTGCAGGCCCGCTACCCCGACACGGTGTTCCTGGCGGAGGCGTTCACGCGGCCCAAGGTGATGTATCGCCTGGCGAAGGTGGGGTTCTCGCAGTCCTACACTTATTTCACCTGGCGCGAGACGAAGGCCGAGTTCCAGGAGTACCTGACCGAGCTGACGCAAGGACCGGCGCGGGACTTCTTCCGCCCGCATTTCTTTGTCAACACCCCGGACATCAACCCGGTCTACCTACAGGGTGCCAGCCGTGGCGCGTACTTGGTCCGCGCTGCCCTGGCCGCCACGCTGTCGGGATTGTGGGGCGTTTACAATGGTTTCGAGTTGTGCGAGGGCACGCCGATGCCGGGCAAGGAGGAGTACCTCGACAGCGAGAAATACCAGTTGCGAGCCTGGGACTGGGACCGGCCCGGCAACATCGTGCCCGAAATCACCGCGCTTAACGCCATCCGCAAGCTGAACCCAGCGCTGCACAGCCATCTTGGCGTCACGTTCCTGCCGGCTTCGGGAGACCAGGTGCTGTGGTTCGAGAAGGCGACGCCGGACCGGGCCAACGTGCTGCTGGTGGCGATCAACATGGACCCGAGCGCGACCCAGGCCGCCGACCTCGGCGTGCCGTTCCACCGCTTCACCCCGGAACCCGCCACGCTCGCCGTCACCGACCTGCTGTCAGGCCAAGCCTCGCAATGGCGTGATCGCACGCTCCGCATTAGCCTACCGCCAGACCGGCCCTACGCGGTTTGGCGCATCGAACCCCTGACGTGAGCGCAATGAACGACATCACCCTGCCGGCCACCGATGACCCGCTTTGGTACAAAGACGCGATCATCTACCAGCTTCACCTCAAGTCATTTTTTGACAGCAACAACGACGGGGTGGGCGACTTCCGCGGCCTGGTCGAAAAGCTGGACTACATCGCCGAGCTCGGCGTGACAGCCATCTGGATGCTGCCGTTCTATCCCTCGCCGCGCCGGGACGACGGGTATGACATCGCGGACTACGAGGGCGTCCACACCGATTACGGCACCATGGACGACGTGCGCCGCTTTATCGAGGCGGCGCATGCTCGGGGCTTGCGCGTCATCACGGAGCTGGTGATCAACCACACTTCGGACCAGCACCCCTGGTTCCAGCGCGCCCGCCGCGCGCCCGCCGGCAGTCCGGAGCGTGAGTTCTACGTCTGGTCCGACACCGACGCCAAGTACTCCGGCACCCGCATCATTTTCGTCGACACTGAGACTTCGAACTGGACGTTCGATCCCGTCGCCGGCGCCTACTACTGGCACCGCTTCTACTCGCACCAGCCCGACCTCAATTTCGACAACCCGGCCGTGCTCGCCGAGGTGCTGTCCGTCATGCGCTTCTGGCTCGATCTCGGCATCGACGGCCTGCGGCTGGACGCCGTGCCCTACCTTGTGGAGCGCGAGGGCACCAACAACGAGAACTTATCCGAGACGCATGACATCCTGAAGCTCATCCGCGCCGAAATGGACCGGCACGCGCCGGGCCGGATGTTGCTGGCGGAGGCGAACCAGTGGCCGGAGGACGCGCAGCAGTACTTCGGCGAGGGCGACGAGTGCCATATGTCGTTCCACTTCCCGCTGATGCCGCGCATGTACATGGCCATCGCGCGCGAGGATCGCTTCCCGATCACCGACATCATGCGCCAGACGCCGGAAATCCCCGCCAACTGCCAGTGGGCGGTGTTCCTGCGCAACCACGACGAGCTTACCTTGGAGATGGTGACCTCCGGCGAGCGCGACTACCTCTGGAACACCTACGCTGCCGACCGGCGCGCCCGCATCAACCTTGGCATCCGCCGCCGGCTCGCGCCGCTGCTGGAGCATGACCGCCGGCGGATCGAACTGATGAACGGCCTGCTGCTGAGCATGCCCGGCACGCCGGTCATCTATTACGGCGACGAGATCGGCATGGGCGACAATATTTTCCTGGGCGACCGGGACGGCGTACGCACGCCCATGCAGTGGTCGATGGACCGCAACGGCGGCTTCTCCCGCGCGGACCCGGCCCGCCTGGTGCTGCCGCCGATCATGGACGCCAACTACGGTTTCCAGGCGGTGAACGTCGAGGCGCAGTCCGCCGACCCGCACAGCATGTTGAACTGGACCCGGCGCATGCTGGCGGTGCGCCGCCGCCACCAAGCGTTCGGACGCGGCGTGCAGCGGTTCCTGTACCCCGGCAACCGCAAAATCCTCGCTTACCTGCGGGAGCACATCAGCGACGATGGGCGCACTGAGACCATCCTGTGCGTCAGCAACGTCTCACGCACGGCGCAAGCGGTGGAGCTTGACCTGTCCGCTTTCGCCGGGCGCGTGCCGGTGGACATCGTCGGCGGCTCCGTGTTCCCGCCCATCGGCCAGCTCACCTACCTGCTCACCTTGCCGCCATACGGCTTCTTCTGGTTCCTGCTGGCGGCAGAGGCGCAGTTGCCGGCCTGGCATGTCGCACCGCCGGAGCCGCTGCCGGAGTACGCCACCCTCGTGATGCGCGCCGGCTTGGCGGACGTGCTGACCCTGGGCCAGCCGGTGCTGGAACGCGAGGCGCTGCCGGCCTACCTGCCCAAGCGCCGCTGGTTCGCCTCGAAGACGGACCGGCTGCAGAGCGTGCGATTGGCCTACACCGTGCCGCTGCCGAATACCGGGGGTGCCGTGCTGTTCTCCGAGGTCGAGGCCGCCCTGCCCGGCCGGACCGAACGTTACGTGTTGCCGCTGGGCGTGGCGTGGGAGGACGAGACCTCTGGCGCGCTGGCGCAGCAACTGGCGCTGACCCGGGTCCGGCGTGGCCCGCGGGTGGGTTTCCTCACCGACGCGTTCGCGGTGGACGCCATGCCCCGCAGCATGATCGCGGCCATGCGGAGCCGTGCGGTGCTGCCCATTCCGGACGGCGAGCTGCGCTTCATCGCGACGCCGCAGTTGGACCAGCTCGAATTGGCGGATGACGCCGAGCTGCGCCGCCTCTCGGCCGAGCAGTCCAACTCCTCGCTCATCGTCGGCGACGCGCTGGTGCTGAAGCTGGTGCGCCGCGTGCTGGCCGGGGTGCATCCAGAGGCGGAAATGACGGGCTACCTCACCGAGCAGGGCTTCGGCAACACGGCGCCGCTGTTCGGCGAGGTGGTGCGCGTCGATGCCGAGGGCACGCCGCACACCGTGGCGCTGGCGCAGGGTTTTGTGCGCAACCAGGGCGACGGGTGGGGCTGGACCCTCGATTTCCTGGCCCGCAACGTCGAGGATCTGGCGCTCACCGGCGAGGACGACGACTCCGACACGTTCGCTGCATACGAAACCTTCGCCCGCGCTATCGGCACCCGTCTCGCCGAGCTGCACGCCATCCTGTCACGCCCCACGGACAAGCCCGAATTCTCGCCCGAGCCGGCAGGCAGCGCCGCATTGGACGAGTGGGCGGCGGGTGCGGCCGAGCAGATCGAGGGTGCGCTCGCCATGCTGCGCGGCATCAACGAGTTCTCGGACGACGTCGCCGCCCAGCAGGCTGCACAGGTGCTTGAGCAGTCTGAGGCGTTGCTGGCGCTGCCCAACCGCCTGGCGCAGCAGGGCGTGGGCGCCCTCAACACCCGCGTGCATGGCGACTTCCACCTGGGCCAGGTGCTGGTCGTGCAGGGTGACGCGTTCATCATCGACTTCGAGGGGGAGCCTGCCCGGACCATGGAGCAGCGCCGCGCCCGGTCCTGCCCGATGCGCGATGTGGCGGGCCTGTTGCGGTCGTTCGACTACGCTGCCGCCGCCGCCACGCCCGGCCGGGTCGCGACATCCGAGCAGACTGCTGACCGGCGGCGCAACATCTTGCAGGAGTTCCGCCAACGAGCCTCGACCGCGTTCCTCGACGCCTACCGCGCCGTGCTGAACGCGGCCGAGCCGCGCTGGGTGCCGGCTGAGGCGGAACAGGCGCTGCTGGACCTGTTCCTGCTGGAAAAGGCCGCCTACGAAATTCGTTACGAGGTGGCGAACCGTCCGACTTGGATTGGAATTCCTCTGGCCGGGCTGCATGGCATCGCCGAACGCCTGCTTGCACCCGGAGACGCCGCATGACCGCCGGAATGCCAGACCAGGCCGCGGTCGAGGCCATCGTCCACGCGCGCCATGGCGACCCGTTCGCCGTTCTCGGCCCGCACGTCACCGAAGCGGGCCGCAGCGTCCGCGCGTTCCTGCCGGATGCGGTCGCGGTTGAAGCCGTTGATCGTTCCGGGACGAAGCTCGGCACCCTGTCCGAGCTGCACCCAGATGGTTTCTGGGCCGGCCCAATCGGTACGGACGCATCCTACCGGCTGCGCATCCGCTATCCCGGCGGTGTGCACGAGGCGGACGACGCCTATGCGTTCCCGCCCTCTATCGGCGACCTCGACCTGCATCTGTTGACCGAGGGCCGGCACCGTGACCTCGGCCATTGCCTGGGCGCGCACTCGGCCGAACTTAACGGCATCGCCGGCGTGCGGTTCGCAGTGTGGGCGCCCAACGCCAGCCGCGTGTCCGTGGTCGGCAGCTTCAACGGCTGGGACAAGCGCCGCCATCCGATGCGCCACCACCACGGCGCGGGGGTATGGGACCTGTTCGTGCCCGGGATCGGCGCCGGTGAAACCTACAAGTACGACCTGCTCGGCCGGCACGGCGAGCCGTTGCCGCAAAAGGCCGACCCGGTCGCCTGGGCCGCCGAGGTCCCGCCCGCCACCGCCTCCATCGTTGCCAGCGGCAAGGGCTGGCGCTGGACCGATGCGGCGTGGATGCAGCGACGCGCCGCGCAGCAAATGCCGGGTTCGCCGATCTCGGTCTATGAGGTGCACGCCGCGTCCTGGCTGCCGGCGTCGCTTGAAGGCGGTGGCGGCTGGGAAGCGCTGGCGGATCGGCTCGCGCCCTATTGCGCCGGCATGGGCTTCACCCACCTCGAGCTGCTGCCGATCATGGAGCATCCGTTTGGCGGCTCATGGGGCTACCAGCCGCTCGGCCAGTTCGCGCCCAGTTCGCGCCTCGGCTCCCCGGAGGCGTTTGCCCGCTTCGTGGACCGCTGCCACGCCATGGGCGTCGGCGTGCTGCTGGACTGGGTGCCGGCGCACTTCCCCACCGACGCGCACGGCCTGGCGCGGTTCGACGGCACGGCCCTGTATGAGCACGGCGACCCGCGCGAGGGCTTCCACCAGGACTGGAACACCTACA
>CAXTCN010000004.1:0-111088 GCA_964242575.1 uncultured Acetobacteraceae bacterium
GCTGGATCAAAGGTTTGTACTATGCCCGCCAACCCTCATGAATTATTCAGGATAGCATGACAAATCTACACTATCTATCCAAAGATAGATGGCGCTCATCTCTTATGAATAGCATCCACCCAAGCCACCCCCTCCGGCTTCTCCACCGCCTCAATATCCAAATTCACCACCACCGCCTCATTATCCGACCGCACCAGCACGCACTCCAGCGTCTCGCTCGTGCTCGCATTGATCTCCTGGTGCGGCACATACGGCGGCACGAAGATGAAATCCCCCGGCCCCGCCTCCGCCACATACTCCAGCCGCTCGCCCCAGCGCATCCGCGCCCGGCCGCGCAGCACGTAGATCACGCTCTCCAGCGCCCCATGGTGGTGCGCGCCGGTCTTGGCGTCCGGATGGATATGCACGGTGCCGGCCCACAGCTTCTGCGCGCCCACCCGGGCAAAGTTGATCGCCGCCGCGCGCTCCATGCCTGGCGTTTGCGGCGTGTTGCCGTCCAGGCTGTCCCCCGGGATCACCCGCACGCCGTCCAGCCGCCAGTCACGCGAACCCGCTGCGTCGGTCATCAACACCTCCTTAATCCAGCCAATATAAAGTGACGCCATCGGCCCGGCAGGGCAATGCTGCTAGCGTAACAGGGGGGCGCTGAACATGGACATCCTACCGCCCGGAGGCGACCGGCAACAGCAGCAGCAGGTCGCGCGGGTGCTGCTGGGCATTGCCTTGACCGCGCTCGGGCTCTGGACGTTGCAGGGGTTCCTGCGCGCGCTGGTCTGGGCCGGCATCCTCGCCATCGCGGTCTGGCCGCTGTACCGCCGGGCGCAGCGGCGGTTCGGCGCCGGGCGGCACAACGTGGCGCTGCCGCTCGCGTTCACCCTGGGCGCCATGCTGCTGGTCATGGCGCCGCTCGCGTTGCTGGCCATCCAGGTCGGGCACGAGGCGCGGCTGGCGCTGCACTGGGTTTCGGAGGCGCGGGCCAACGGCGTCGCCGCGCCGGGCTGGCTGGCGCAGCTCCCGTTCGGCGCGGCGCAGGCGACGGCCTGGTGGGACGAGAACCTGGCGCAGGCCGAGGACGCCGCCGCGCTGCTGGAACGGATCAACCGGACGCAGCTCCTGGACGCCTCCCGCTCGCTCGGCGGCAAGCTGGCGCATCAGGCCGTCATCCTCGGCTTCACGCTATTGACGTTGTTCTTCCTGTTCCGCGACGGGACGGGCCTGGCGGAACGGCTGCTGCTGTTGAGCCGCCGGGTGTTCGGGCCGCATGGCGAAAGCGTGGCCCGGCAGATCGTCGCCTCCATCCATGGCACGGTTGACGGCATGGTGCTGGTGGGCATCGGGGTCGGGGCGCTGCTGGGCGTCGGCTACGCGCTCGCCGGGGTGCCGCATCCGGCGCTGTTGGGCGCGCTCACGGCGATGGCGGCCATCATTCCCATGGGGGCGCCGGTGGTGCTGGCGGCCGCGTCGCTGGTCGCGGTCGCACAGGCGCATTCCGTGGCGGGGGCGGTGCTGTTCTGCGCCGGCATGGCCATCATCTTCATCGCCGACCACGCCGTCCGCCCGGCGCTGATCGGCGGCGCGACGCGGCTGCCGTTCCTGTGGGTGCTGCTCGGTTTGCTGGGCGGGATCGAGACATTCGGCCTGCTGGGCCTGTTTCTTGGCCCAGCCATCATGGCGGCGTTGATACTGCTCTGGCGCGAATGGGCCGGCGATGCGAAAACAGGCGCACAGGTATAGCCGGACACGCACCCATGGACGCCCAACCCGAGATCGCCCCCCTGCCCGAAGCCACGATGCGCGCGCGCATCGTCGCCAAGCTGACCTACCAGGTCGGCAAATCGATCGACACCGCAAGCGAACGCGACTGGTTCGTGGCGACCGCGCTCACGGTGCGGGACGAAGTGGTGGACCGCTGGTTCGACAGCACCCGGCGCACCTACCAGAACGGGACGAAGCGGGTTTATTACCTCTCGCTCGAGTTCCTGATCGGCCGGCTGCTGTTCGACGCCATCGGCAACCTCGGCCTGTTGGACGAGGTGCGGCAGGCGCTCGCAGCCGAGGGCGTGGACCTCGACCGCCTGCGGGAACAGGAGCCGGACGCCGCCCTCGGCAACGGCGGGCTTGGCCGCCTGGCGGCATGCTTCATGGAGAGCATGGCGACGCTAGGCATCCCCGCCTACGGCTACGGCATCCGCTATGAGCACGGGCTATTCCGTCAGGTGGTCGCGGACGGCGTGCAGCAGGAGCTGCCGGAGGACTGGCTGCAGCTCGGCAACCCCTGGGAGTTCGAGCGGTCGGAGGTGTCCTACCCCATCGGCTTCGGCGGCACCGTAGCGGCGCAACAAGGCGCGGACGGCGACGTGACCTACGCTTGGCAGCCTGGCGAGACCATCCTGGCCGTGGCCTACGACATGCCAGTGATCGGCGGCGGCCCGCACGCCAACACGCTGCGGCTCTGGTCCGCCCGCGCCGCAACCCCGTTGCAACTGGACCAGTTCAACCGCGGCGACCACGTAGGGGCGCTTCGGGACCGGGTGCGGACCGAGGCGGTGTCCCGCATCCTGTATCCGGGCGACGAGACCGACGCCGGGCAGGAACTGCGGCTGCGGCAGGAGTTCTTCTTTGCCTCGGCCTCGTTGCAGGACCTGACGCGCCGGCACCTCGACCAGTTCGGCACTCTCCATACGCTCGCGGACAAGGCGGCGATCCAACTGAACGACACCCACCCCGCCATCGGCGTGGCCGAGCTGATGCGGCTGCTGGTGGACGTGCACGGCATTGGCTGGGATGAGGCCTGGCGCATCACCGTCGGCACCTTCGGCTACACCAACCATACCCTGTTGCCGGAGGCGCTCGAGACCTGGGCGGTGCCGCTGATGGAGCGGCTGCTGCCGCGGCACATGCAGATCATCTACCTGCTGAACGGCAAGCACCTGGAGCACGTGCGGGCACAAGGGCCAACCACCGACAACCAGCTCGCGACCGCGTCGCTGATCGATGAGCGGCACGGGCGCCGGGTCCGCATGGGCCACCTGGCGTTCCTCGGCAGCCACGCCATCAACGGCGTGTCGGCGCTGCACACCAGCTTGATCCGCCGTACGATTTTCGGCGAGATGGACGCGATCTACCCAGGACGGATCAGCAACAAGACCAACGGCATCACCTTCCGCCGCTGGCTGCACCGGGCCAACCCGGCGCTGACCCGGGTGCTGCTGGACCGCATCGGCCCCCGGCTGCTGACCGATGCGACGGCGTTGTCGGAACTGGCGCCGCACGCCGGGGACACAGGGCTCCAGGCGCAGTTCGCGGCGCAACGGCTACAGGCGAAACACGCGCTGGCCCGGGTCATCACCGAGCGCACCGGCATCGTGGTGGACCCGGCCGCGATGTTCGACGTGCAGATCAAGCGCATCCACGAGTATAAGCGCCAACTGCTGAACATCATCCAGGCCGTGGCGCAGTATGACGCCATCCGCGCGCAGCCCGGCAAGGACTGGGTGCCGCGCGTCAAGATTTTCGCCGGCAAGGCCGCGCCGGGCTACGTGGTGGCGAAACAGGTGATCCGGCTGGCGCACGACGTGGCGCAGGTGGTGAACTCCGACCCGGCGGTCGCGGGCCGGCTGAAAATTGTGTTCCTGCCCAACTACAACGTGTCGCTCGCCGAAGCCATCATCCCGGCCGCCGACCTGTCCGAGCAGATCAGCACGGCGGGCATGGAGGCGTCCGGCACCGGCAACATGAAGTTGGCGCTGAACGGGGCGCTCACCATCGGCACGCTGGACGGCGCCAACGTGGAAATCCGCGACCACGTGGGTGCCGCCAACATCTTCATCTTCGGCCTGACCGCCGACGCGGTGTTGGCGCGGACCGCCCGTGGGCTTGGCGCGCACGACGCAATCGCCGACAACCCGCCGTTGCAACAGGCCTTGCAGGCCATCGGCCAGGGCGTGTTCTCCCCGTCCGAGCCGGACCGCTACCGCGGCCTGGTGCACGGGCTGGCGGAGCGGGACCCGTTCATGATCGCCGCCGACTTCGACAGCTACGTGGCGCAGCAGGCGGAGGTTGACCGGCTGTGGGCCGACCCGGCGGGCTGGTGGCACTCGGCCATCCTGAACACGGCTGGCATCGGCTGGTTCTCGTCCGACCGCACCATCGCCGAGTACGCCGCCGAAATCTGGCACACCCCCGTCCCAAATTAGGAGGCCGCATGGCCCGATCAGACAGCACGGGCATCAGCGCCCCGCTCGCCCGCAGCGCCATGGCCTATGTGCTGGCCGGAGGGCGCGGCAGCCGCCTCATGGAGCTGACGGACATCCGGGCCAAGCCCGCCGTCTATTTTGGCGGCAAGTCGCGCATCATCGACTTCGCGCTGTCCAACGCGCTCAACTCCGGCATCCGCCGCATCGGCGTCGCCACGCAGTACAAGGCGCACAGCCTGATCCGCCACCTGCAGCGCGGCTGGAACTTCTTCCGCCCGGAGCGCAACGAAAGCTTCGACATCCTGCCCGCCAGCCAGCGCGTGACCGAAACCGGCTGGTACTCCGGCACCGCCGATGCCGTGTTCCAGAACACCGACATCATCGAAAGCTACGCGCCGCGCTTCATGGTCGTGCTGGCCGGCGACCACATTTACAAGATGGACTACGAGCCGATGCTGCAGCAGCACGTCGAGCAGGGCGCCGACGTGACGGTGGGCTGCATCGAGGTGCCGCGCATGGAGGCGACCGGCTTCGGCGTGATGGGCGTGGACGAGAAGGACCGCATCGTCTCGTTCCTGGAGAAGCCCGCCGATCCGCCGGGCATCCCGGGGGACCCGGACCACGCGCTCGCCAGCATGGGCATCTATGTGTTTGAAACGCAGTTTCTTATTGACCAGTTGCGGCGGGATGCGGACGACGCCGCGTCCAACCACGATTTCGGCAAGGACATCATCCCCTATTTGGTCAAGGGCGGCAAAGCGGTCGCTCACCGGTTCGCGCAATCCTGCGTGCGCTCCTCGGCCGAGACCACGACCTACTGGCGCGATGTCGGCACCGTCGATGCGTACTGGGAGGCCAACGTCGATCTTACGGACTTCGTCCCCGGGCTCGACCTGTATGACCATAACTGGCCGATCTGGACCTATGGCGAGATCGTGCCGCCTGCCAAGTTCGTGCATGACGAGCCGCATCGGCGCGGCCGGGCGGTCAGTTCACTGGTGTCCGGCGGCTGCATCGTGTCGGGCAGCACTGTCAACCGCTCGCTACTGTTCACCGGCGTGCATATCCATTCATGGGCGCAGATCGAGGCGGCGGTGATCCTGCCCTACGTGGACGTGGGCCGGCACGCGCGGCTGAAGGATGTGGTGATCGACCGCGGCGTGCGTATCCCGCCTGGCCTCGTGGTCGGGGAGGACCCGGAGCTGGACGCAGCCCGCTTCCGCCGCACCAAGCGCGGCGTGTGCCTGATTACCCAGCCCATGATCGATCAGTTGGGCGCATGAAGCGGCTGCAAGTACTTCAGGTCGCGTCCGAGGCGTTTCCACTCGTAAAGACCGGCGGCTTGGCGGACGTCGTGGGCGCCTTGCCAGCGGCGCTGGCGCATGAGGGCGTCGAGATGCGGACGCTGCTGCCAGGCTACCCCGCGGTCCTGGAGGCGCTTGGCAAGCCGGACGCCGTGCATGAGCTGCCGGACTGGTTCGGCGGCCCCGCCCGCGTGCTGGCCGGGACGGTCGCGGGCCTGTCGCTATTCGGCATCGACGCGCCGCATCTGTATGCCCGGCCCGGCAACCCCTATCTCGGGCCAGACGGCGCGGATTGGCCCGACAACCCGCAGCGCTTCGCCGTGCTGTCCCGCGTCGGCGCGCTGATCGCACAAGGGGCAGTGCCGGGCTATGCGCCGGCGGTGGTGCACGGGCACGACTGGCAGGCTGGCCTTACCGCAGCGTACTTGCATTACAACGGCACGCGGCGGCCAGGGACGGTGTTCACGGTGCACAACCTGGCGTTCCAGGGCCGGTACCCCTCAACGATGCTGAGCGCGCTCGGCCTGCCGCCGTCGGCTTACACGGTGGACGGCGTGGAGTTTTATGGTGGTATCAGCACATTGAAGGCCGGGCTGCGCCTGTCCGACCGGATCACCACCGTGTCCCCCACCTACGCCGCCGAAATCCAGACGCCAGCGGGCGGCATGGGCCTTGATGGGCTGTTGCGCGCGCGCTCCGGCGTGCTGTCCGGCATCCTGAACGGCATTGACGCCGCGGTCTGGGACCCGGCGCACGACCCGCATCTCGCGGCGACCTACAGCCTGCGCCGCCTGCGCCGCCGGACACGCAACAAGGCGGCGTTGCAGGCGCGCATGGGCCTTGCGCCCGAACCCGACACGCTGCTGTGCGGCGTGGTGAGCCGGATCACCGAGCAGAAGGGCATGGACCTGTTGCTGCAAACGTTGCCGGCCTTGTTGACGTCGGGTGCGCAGGTCGTGGTGCTCGGAACTGGCGATGCGCTGCTGCAGAGCAGCTTTGCCGCAATCGCGCAGGCCAATCCCGGCCGGGTCGCGGTGTTCCTGGGGTTCGACGAGGGCCTGGCGCACGCCATCCAGGCCGGGGCGGACGCGCTGCTGGCGCCGTCCCGGTTCGAGCCGTGCGGGCTTACGCCGCTCTGTGCGCTGCGCTATGGCGCAATTCCGGTGGTGGCCCGGGTCGGCGGGCTGTCGGACACGGTGATCGACGCAAATGACGCTGGGTTGGCGGCCGGGGTAGCGACGGGCATCCAGTTCACGCCGGTGGACCAAGCGGGGCTGAACGGCGCGCTGACCCGCCTGTTGCGGCTCTGGAAGGACCCGAAGGCCTGGGCGCAGGTGCAGCGGAACGGCATGCGGACGGAGGCGGGCTGGTCCGGGCCGGCACAGGACTACGCCGCGATTTATTGGGGCATCGCCACCGGCGTTTAGGGTTCCTTAATCCTATCCACCCTATAAGAGCACTGGCCCTGATCCTCCCTTAGTGAAAGGGGGGCAGTGAGCTTGACCAAGGGAGTGGGCGGTGCGGATTGGAATAGCCGGCATGACGGGCCGGATGGGAACGATACTGGCAGAGGAGGCTTTGGAAGCAGGGCACTCCGTCGTCGGCGGCACCCGGCGTCCCGGCGCCCCAGCGGCGCCAGGCATGTTCGCTGACATCGCGGCGCTGGCGTCAGCGTGCGATTTGGTCATCGATTTCACCCACGCCTCCATGGCGGCATCGCACGCCCAGGCATTGGCGGAGGTTGGCGTCGCTTGGGTTCTGGGCACGTCGGGCCTGTCAGCGAACGATAACGCCGCAGTGATGCGCGCAGCGGAACGCATCCCCATCGTCCATGCGCCAAGCTTCGCGCCGGGCGTGGCGCTCATCATGGAGTTCGCGGAACGCCTGGGCGCGGCGTTGCCGGCCGACGTTTATGACGTCGAGATCGTGGAGATGCACCACCGGCAAAAGGTCGATGCGCCGTCCGGCACCGCCTTGGGACTCGGGCGCGCGGTGGCGCAGGGGCGCGGCGTACGGCTGGAGGACGTCATAATTAGCGGACGGGACGGGCATACCGGACCACGCCCGGCCAACGCAATCGGCTTCGCGGCGCTGCGTGGCGGCCAGGTCGTGGGGGAACACACCGTGCTGTTCGCGGCCGAGCACGAGCACATCGCGCTGACGCACCGCGCCTTCGACCGCCGGATATTCGCGTCGGGAGCGGTCCGTGCGGCGGGTTGGGCCATAAATCGGCCCGCTGGGCTTTATTCGATGCTTGATGTGTTGGGGATGCGTTGAAAGTAGATATGCTCAAGGCTGGTAGCTTCCTCCGGCGGGTGCCGGCGCTGTTCCATGTCGCGGAGCGGGCGGCCGTGCCGCTGATCCGCAAGCATGGCCTGCTGTCGGCCGAGCGGTTGGTGAAGTTGTTCGCGGTTTCCCCACACCGGCATCCGGCGCTGCTGATCGAGAATCGGGACAGCTACGAGACGCTTACGCATCCAGTGCACGGCACCGCCTGGCTGCGCCGGCAGAATATGCGGGATGGCCCGCTGCGCAGCCGCCTTGACCCCAACATCGGCCTTGGCGAGTGGCGCCGCTTCATCAATGGCTTCACGTTTTTTGCGCCTACCCGCGCAATGGCGGAGCGGTTGCGGGCGGCGGAGCCTGGACGGAACCAGGTGGTGCTGTCCTGGCGCACGGCGGACGTGTTCGCCGCCGGGTTGCCGGTTTTGTGGTGCCAGTTCAACAACGGCTACATCGACCGGTCCGGGCCGCTCAACCGGCGCCTGCGCACCCGAGATGATTATCGGGACGCGGCGGAGCTTCTGGTGGGCGTCTCATTGATCGAGGCCGTGGTGCCGTCCGGGCTGCCGCCATCGCTGCCGTTCGAAGTCTGTGAGTCTGAAGTCGGGGCGGGGATTGACCTGTATACCCCGATCCGCCACACACCCCCCGCCCCGGCGTCCGGCCGGTGCGGCGGCCCGTCTCTCTGACGCCGCACCCAAAAACCAGCCGCGACAAGAGGAGAAATCCATGCGCGACAAGGGCGAGTACCTGTTCACCTCCGAATCCGTGTCGGAAGGCCATCCCGACAAGGTGGCCGACCGCATCAGCGACACCGTGCTCGACGCTTTTTTGGCAGCCGACCCTTACTCCCGCGTAGGCTGCGAGACCTTGGTCACCACCAACCGCGTCGTGCTGGCAGGCGAGACCCGCGGACCCGGCACCGTGACACCGGAGCTGCTGTGCCACCTGTCGCGGTTGGCGATCCATGATATCGGCTACGACCAGGCCGGGTTTAGTTGGCGCGACGCCAAGGTCGAGTGCCACCTGCACTCCCAAAGCGTGGACATCGCCATGGGCGTGGATAGCGCCGGCAACAAGGACGAGGGCGCTGGCGACCAGGGCATCATGTTCGGCTACGCCTGCACCGAAACGCCGGAGCTGATGCCGGCGCCCATCCACTACGCGCACTTGATTCTCCGCCGCATGAGCGAGATGCGCAAGAACGGGGACCCGACCGTGGCCGGCCTGCAACCGGACGCCAAAAGCCAGGTCACGCTGCGATACGTGGACGGCAAGCCGGTCGGCGCCACCAGCATCGTCGTCAGCACGCAGCACGACGGCGGCATGGACCAGCGCGACATCAAGGCAATGCTGTATCCCCTAGTAGAGACCAGCCTGCCGGCGGGCTGGATGCCGACCGATGCCGAGTTCTATGTGAACCCGACCGGGAACTTCGTGATCGGCGGGCCGGACGGGGACTGCGGGCTGACTGGCCGCAAGATAATCGTGGACACCTACGGCGGCGCGGCCCCGCATGGCGGCGGCGCGTTCAGCGGCAAGGACCCGACCAAGGTGGACCGCAGCGCAGCCTACGCCTGCCGTTACCTCGCCAAGAACGTGGTGGCCGCTGGGCTCGCCGAGCGGTGCACCATCCAGATCAGTTACGCGATCGGCGTGTCGCATCCGCTGTCGGTCTATGTGGACCTGGGCGGCACCGGGCGGGACGTGGAGGAGGCCAAGCTGGAGCGCGTGCTGCGAGGGCTGGTCAACCTCAGCCCACGTGGCCTGCGGGAGCACCTGCACCTGAACCGCCCGATCTACGCGGTCACCTCCGCCTACGGCCACTTCGGCCGCACGCCGGACGAAGACCTCGGCACCTTCACCTGGGAGCGCACGGACTTGGTGCCGGCGCTCCGCAGCGCGTTCAACCGCTAGAGGTGCGGCACTGAAGGCTCCGGATGACCGGCTGCACGGCCGACTGCGGGGCCATGCGCTGCGACCGCGGCAGCAGTATTTGCTAGAGACGCTGCTGCCGCGCCTACGTTTTCCAATCGCGCACGCGGGCAATCCACTCGGGGCCTTCCCAGTCCGGCCCACCCAACTCTGGCTTGAAGTCGGCTTCGGCGGCGGCGAGCACGCGATGGCGCAGGTGGCCGCAGACCCCACGCTAGGCCTGATCGCCTGCGAGGTGTTCGAGAACGGCCTGTGTTCCCTGTTGTCCCGCATCGCGCCCGAAGGTGCCGACATCACCCCGCCGGCAAGCCTGCTGTTGTGGGACGATGACGCGCGCCTGCTGTTGCGGACGCTGCCGGACGCGTGCCTGGACGGGCTGTACCTGCTGTTCCCAGATCCCTGGCCCAAGGCCCGGCACGCCAAGCGCCGGTTCGTGCATCCCGCGCAGGTCCCGCTGCTGGCTCGCGTGTTGAAGCCCGGCGGCGAGTGGCGGATCGCATCCGACGACCCGACCTACCAGGCTTGGACCAAAGATGTCATGGCCGCCCAGGACTGGTTCGACACCCGGCCGCCAACGGCCTCCCGCCCTGAAGGATGGCCGCCGACCAGGTATGAGGCAAAAGCGCTCCGGGCCGGCCGAACGCCGCTCTACTGGTCGTTCCGGCGCAATGCTGTTATGTCCAAGTTAATTGAGGCAGGATGCGACAGCCCTCTCCCAGCAAACAGTATCCCGGAGGCCAGCCAACCGCCTGTGGCCTGAGCGGACGGGCGCTCACCGGACTGCGGGGGGTCGCGGCGCTGTTGATCGTCGTGCATCATTACGCGCTGTTGCAAAGCTCCTTTCCGCCGGCTCTGCACAACCTTGCCCATGGCGCCTATCTCGCGGTGGACCTATTTTTTGTCCTGAGCGGCTATGTGATGGCGCTGGCTTATGGTCACTGGTTCACCCCAACTACTGGGTGGCCGCATCACGGACTGACTGGGCTGGCCGCCTACATCGAGTTCATCCTGCGCCGGCTGGCCCGGCTTTGGCCGCTGCATGCGGTCGTCGTGCTAACGCTGCTGGCGCAGGACTATTTGCTGGACCGTTGGATGGCTTGGCCAAAACTGATCGCGTGCAACCTCCTGCTGGTCCAGGGCTGGGGTATAAGCCAGAGCATAA
Organism: uncultured Acetobacteraceae bacterium; assembly: GCA_964242575.1. Lineage (GTDB taxonomy): Bacteria > Pseudomonadota > Alphaproteobacteria > Acetobacterales > Acetobacteraceae > JANPPS01. The sequence goes on from CAXTCN010000004.1 coordinate 10,881, forward strand.
ACCCTCCCTCATGGTCGATCAGCACGGAGCTCGCGGCCTATCTGCTGTTCCCGCTATTGTCCGCTCTGGTGCTGCACGGACCTCAGTGGAAGGCCTGGGCGGCGCTGGCTGCCGCAGCCGGCTTGCTGGTCATTGCGGTGACCCTGGCGTCCGACACTGGGCTGGGACGGCGCGGGGCGCTTGACATCCATGAGAACTGGAGCGTGTTGCCGCTCCTGCGCTGCCTTGGCGGCTTCACGATCGGGCTGGTGCTGTTCCGCGCCGTGCGGGCGGCCCGGTTGTCCCGCCTCCTGGCCCAGCCGTGGACCGGGCCGGCCATTGCTGCCAGCGTGCTCGCCATGCTGGGGCTGCGTGCGCCGGACCTGCTGATCTACCCCCTGCTGCCGGTGCTCGTGGCGGCGGTGCATCTCGGCGTTGGCCGTATGCAGCGCGTCTTGGCTTCATCCTGGCCGCATCGGCTGGGCGTGCTGTCCTATGCGCTGTATCTGGTGCACTACCCCATCATCGCCGCGGTGCCGTCCGGCCTGTGGCCCAGTCCCTACAGCTTCGTGGCCTGCCTTGGGATCAGCCTCGGCGTGGCAAGCGGGGCGCACCGCCTTGTCGAGTGGCCGGCACGCCTTGGCTTGCGACGCCTTGTGGCACAGGTGCAGGCCCGGCTGGCGTATGCGGAACTGCGGTGAACGGCCTTGCGGAGCAGCCCAGGCTGATCTATTTGTATTGAACACAAAACACGCTCCGCTGAGTTACGGAGGTGGCCTTCGCGGGCCGCCTTTTTCGTTTTTAGGTCCCTTGATGACGCGTTCCGCCGGCGATGAGCCGAACCACTCTGGCCTTGAGGCTAAAATAGCCGGCACTATCGCGCCGTCGCTGCTGGACATGGGTTATGAGCTGGTGCGGGTGCTGGTGCTCGGCCGGGAGCGGCCGACCGTGCAGGTGATGGCCGACCGGGCCGATGGCAGCCAAATCAGCGTGAACGACTGCGAACGGATCACCCACACCGTCTCCGCGCTGCTGGATGTAGAGGACCCATTGCCCGGCGCATGGACGCTCGAAGTCAGCAGCGCCGGGATCGACCGTCCGCTGACCCGGCTCAAGGACTGGGTGCGGTTCGCCGGGCACCAGGCACGGGTCGAAATGCTAATGCCGCACGAGGGCCGGCGGCGTTTCACCGGCATCATCACCGGCGCGGACGCGGACGCCGCTCGGTTGCGGCTGGACGACGGGTCCGAGGTCGCGTTGGCCATGGCGGACATACGGCGGGCAAAGCTGCTATTGACGGATGAACTCATTGCTGCAACGGCCGGGCCACCGGTCGTGAACTAGAGGGAAGTATCATGGACACCTCCGTTTCCCGCCCCGAACTGCTGTTGGTCGCCGACGCCGTTGCGCGCGAGAAGTCGATTGAGCGTGACGAGGTGCTGGAAGCGATGGAGCAGGCCATCCAAAAGGCAGGCCGCGCCAAGTACGGCAGCGAGAAGGACATCCGCGCCACCATCGACAAAAAGACCGGCGACGTGCGCCTGTCGCGCTGGACCGAGGCTGTGGAGACGGTTGAGAACGAGGAAACGCAAATCCCGATCCACATCGCCCGCAAGTTCCAGCCGGACATCCAACTGGGCCAGCACTTAATCGACCCTTTGCCTCCAATCGACTTCGGCCGCATCGCCGCGCAGACGGCAAAACAGGTGATTGTGCAGCGGGTGCGCGAGTACGAGCGCAAGAAGCAGTATGACGAGTTCAAGGACCGCATCGGCGAGATCGTGAACGGGGTGGTGAAGCGCACCGAGTACGGCAACATGATGGTGGAGCTGGGCCGGGCCGAGGCGCTGCTGCGCCGCGACGAGCTGATCCCGCGCGAGAGTTTCCGCAACGGCGACCGGGTGCGGGCCTACATCTACGACGTGCGGGAGGAGCCGCGCGGGCCGCAAATCTTCCTGTCGCGCACCCACCCGGCGTTCCTGGCCAAGCTGTTCGCCCAGGAGGTGCCGGAAATCTACGACGGCATCATCGAGATCAAGGCGGTGGCGCGGGACCCCGGCAGCCGCGCCAAGATGGCGGTGATCTCCCGCGACCAGAGCATAGACCCGGTGGGCGCCTGCGTCGGCATGCGCGGCTCGCGGGTGCAGGCCGTGGTGCAGGAGCTGCAAGGCGAAAAGATCGACATCATCCCCTGGTCCAGCCAGCACGCGACGTTCGTGGTGAATGCCCTGGCGCCAGCCGAGGTGACCAAGGTGGTGATGGACGAGGAAGCCGGCCGGGTCGAGGTGGTGGTGCCGGACGAGCAGCTTTCGCTGGCGATTGGCCGCCGCGGGCAGAACGTGCGGCTCGCGAGCCAACTGACCCGCTGGGACATCGACATCCTGACCGAGGCGGAAGAAAGCGAGCGCCGGCAGGAGGAGTACCGCCGCCGCACCGGACTGTTCGTGGAGGCGCTGGACGTTGACGACGTGATTGCCGGGTTGCTGGTGACCGAGGGTTTCAACACCATCGAGGAGCTGGCTTACGTGCTTCCAGAGGAACTGGCCGAGATCGAGGGCTTCGACGAGAGCGTGGCCGAGGAGCTGATCCGCCGCGGCCAGGCGTTTCTAAACCAGCGCGACGATGCGCTGACGCAGAAGCGCCAGGCGCTCGGCGTTTCGGACGACATCGCCGGCATCGAGGTGCTTAGCCCCACCATGCTGGTGGCGCTGGGCGAAAAGGGCGTGAAGACGCTGGACGACTTGGCGGACCTCGCTTCGGACGAGCTGATTGAGATCGTTGGCGCCGACGCGATGGACGAGGACCTGGCCAACCAAGTCATCATGGCGGCACGCGCGCACTGGTTCACCGACGAGGACGCGACACCGGGGGAGGCTTCCCACGCCTGAAGATATCCCCACGGCAGAGGCTATAGTCGAAGACGAGGACGAGCCGGAGACCGGTCCACTACGGCGATGCGTGGTCACGCGGGAGCGGGACTACCGAGGCCGCATGATCCGTTTCGTGGTATCGCCTGACCGGCAGGTGGTGCCTGATCTTCCTGCCAAGCTGCCGGGGCGGGGAATCTGGTTGAGTGCGCGCCGGGATGTGCTAAATACCGCGCGGACCAAGGGCGCTTTTGCCCGCGCTGCGCGTGCACAGGTCGTAGTGCCGCCGAATTTGGTGGAGGTCGTGCAGGCTGGGCTGCAGCGCCGAGTGGTGGAGCTGCTGGGCTTGACGCGCCGGGCGGGCCAATCGGTCTGCGGGTTCCAAAAAGCGCGGGAGTGGCTGCTGACCGGGCGCGCGGGCCTGGTTGTCCAGGCGGCGGACGGCAGCCCTGACGAGCGAGCCCGGTTCCTGAGCGGTGCGAAAGGCGTACGGGTGGTAGCACCGCTTCCGGCGGAAGCCCTGGGCGCGGTCTTCGGACGTGACCATATAGTGCATGTGGCGATTGCGCACGGCCGTTTGGCCGAGGCGCTGGATATAGAGACAAACCGCCTGTCCGGCATCGCCGGGCAGGACGGATCAGTTGGGGCGGGTGCATGAGCGACGGCAACGAACAAGACGCGGTCAAGGGCAGGCTTTCGCTGCGACCGGCGGGACGTGGAGATGTGGGCCGGACCGTGGACGCGGGATCGGTGCGGCAGAGCTTCAGCCATGGCCGCTCCAAGGTCGTGCAGGTGGAGGTGCGAAAGAAGCGCGCAACGTTGGCGCCGCCGGCTCCGACCGGCCCGGCGCCGGTTGCCGCCGTGGTGCCTGGCGCGCCGCCTCGCCCGACGACGCCCGGACGGCCGCCGGCCGGCGCAGGACGTGCGCTGACCGCGACCGAGATTGCGGTACGGCAGCGCGTGCTGGCTGAACAGGTGAAGGACCAGGCTCGGCGCGAAGCCGAACGACGCGAGCAGGAAAAAATTTCGATCCTTTCCGCTGCCGAGGAGGCACGCCGCCGCGAGGACGAGGCCCGCAAGGCCGCCGAGGAGGAGGCTCGCCTTGCCGCCGAGGAGGCGCAGCGCCTCAAGGCCGAGGAGGCCGCGCGCATCGCGGCCGAAGCCGCTCCGCCCGTGGTGGCCAAGGCGCCAGTTGCCGCTCCGGCGCCGGGCCGCCCTGCCGCGCCTGCCGCACCCGGCACCCCGGTCGAGACGCTCCGCCTCAAGCCGAACAAGCCCGAGGACGAGGAAGCGCCGCGCCGCCGGCCTGGTGGGTTGGCGCTGCCCGGCCGCAAGCCGGTGCCGGTGGTGAAAAAGGTGGTGGACGACCGCCGCCGTCCGGGCCGCATCGACGTGATCGCAGCCATTGAGGGCGACGACGACAAGTCCCGCAGCCTCGCCTCGGTGCGCCGCCAACGGGAGCGGGAGCGCCGTCAGGCCGAGCTTGAGATGCTGCGGAGCGACCAGGTCAAGGTCGTGCGCGACGTCGTGCTGCCGGACGCGATCACGGTGCAGGAGCTGGCGAACCGCATGGCGGCGCGCATTCCGGACGTGATCAAGGCGCTGATGCGCATGGGCGTCATGGCGACCGTGACGCAGGTGCTGGACTCCGACACTGCCGAGCTGGTGGTGCAGGAGTTCGGCCACCGTGCCCGCCGGGTCAGCGAGAGCGACGTGGAGTTGGGCATTGATGGTGACGAGGACATCGACACTGACATGCAGCCGCGCGCCCCAGTGGTCACCATCATGGGCCACGTGGACCATGGCAAGACCAGCCTGCTGGACGCGCTGCGCAGCACCGACGTGGCCGCCGGCGAGGCTGGCGGCATTACCCAGCACATCGGCGCCTACCAGGTGCAGTTGACAGGAAGCGATGGGAAGCCCGGCAACCGGATCACCTTCATCGACACGCCGGGCCACGAGGCGTTCACCGCCATGCGCAGCCGCGGCGCGTCGGTGACGGACATCGTCGTGCTGGTGGTGGCGGCCGATGACGGCGTGATGCCGCAAACCATCGAGGCGATCCGCCACGCCAAGGCGGCCAACGCGCCGCTGATCGTGGCCATCAACAAGATGGACAAGCCGGACGCCAACCCGGACCGCGTGCGGCAGGAGTTGCTGAGCTACGAGGTCGTGGTCGAGGAGATGGGCGGCGACACCCAGGACGTGGAGGTCTCGGCTACCAAGCGGCTGAACCTCGACAAGCTGCAGGAGGCCATCCTGTTGCAGGCCGAAATCCTCGATCTGCGCGCCAACCCGGACCGTTCGGCGGAGGGTTCGGTGATCGAGAGCCGGCTGGACCGCGGGCGTGGCCCGGTGGCGACCATGCTGGTGCAGAAGGGCACCTTGAACCAGGGCGACATCGTGGTGGCCGGCGCCGAGTGGGGCCGTGTGCGCGCCATGCTCGACGACAAGGGCAAGCAGATCAAGGTGGCTGGCCCTTCAGCGCCAGTCGAAATCCTCGGCTTGTCCAGCGTGCCGACCGCGGGCGAGCCGTTCGTGGTGGTGGAAAACGAGACGCGGGCGCGCGAGATCAGCGAGTTCCGGCAACGCAAGCTGAAGGATCGCAGCTCGGCCGGCGTCACCGCGGCGCGCGGCACCTTGGAGGAGATGCTGGCCCGTGCCGTAGCGGGCGAGCTGAAGGAGGTCGCGATCGTCGTGAAGGCGGACGTGCAGGGCAGCGCCGAGGCCATCCAGGGTGCCGTGCTGAAGCTCGCGCACGAGGAGGTCAAGGTGCGCGTGCTGCTGTCCGCCGTGGGGCAGATCACCGAGAGCGACATCCAGTTGGCGCGGGCGTCGGACGCGGTTGTGGTGGCGTTCAACGTGCGCGCCACCAGCCAGGCGCGGGAGCTGGCGGTACGGGACGGGGTGGATATCCGCTACTACTCCATCATCTACGATGTTGCCGACGACATCGAAAAGATGGTCAAGGGCAAGGTCGCCCCGAAGGCGCGGGAGAATTTCCTGGGCTACGCTGAAATCCGGAAGGTGTTCGACATCACCAAGACCGGCAAGGTCGCCGGCTGCATGGTGACCGAAGGCCTGGTGAAGCGTGGCTCCGGCGTACGGCTGTTGCGGGACGGCGTGGTGATCCACAACGGCGAGCTGAGCCAGCTCAAGCGCTTCAAGGACGACGTGCGCGAGGTGGCGCGCGGCTATGAGTGCGGCCTGAGCTTCGCCGGGTTCAACGACCTGCAAGAGGGCGATATGGTCGAGTGCTTTGAGATCGAGATGGTCCCGGGTTGACGAAGGCGCGCGCAAAGAACGCAGCCAAGGCTCCCACCCAGCGGCAGTTGCGCGTGTCCGAGGAAATCCGGCACGTGCTTTCGGCGCTGTTCATGCGGGGCGAGTTCCGCGATCCGGAATTGGCTGACGCCCGGGTGACAGTGACCGAGGTGCGTATCAGCCCGGACCTTAAGAACGCCACCGCCTTCGTGGCCCGGCTGGGGCGTACTGACATCGACGCCTTGCTGCCGGCGCTGAAGCGGGCCGCGCCGTATCTGCGCACTCAGATCGCGCACGAGATGCGGCTGCGGATTGCGCCGCAAGTGTCGTTCCAGCCGGACACGACGCTGGACTACGCGATGCACGTGGACGCGCTGTTGCGGGCGCCGGACGTGGCACGCGACTTGGCGCCGAAAGCAGAAGAATGAGCATGCGGAAAAAGCGGGGCCGGGCGTTGAACGGCTGGCTGGTGGTGGACAAGCCGCCCGGCATGACCAGCACGGACGTGGTGAACCGGGTCAAGCGTGGCTTTGACGCGCAGAAGGCCGGGCATGGCGGCACGCTGGACCCGTTGGCGACCGGGGTGCTGCCGATTGCATTTGGGCACGCGACCAAGACGGTGCCTTATGTGATGGACGGCACCAAGCTGTACCGTTTCACCCTGGCGTTCGGTGACGCGCGGGACACTGACGACTCGGATGGGGCGACGGTCGGGCTGTCTCCGGTACGGCCTACCGATGCGCAGATCGCCGCCGCCCTGCCCCGCTTCATCGGCGACATTATGCAGGTCCCTCCGGCGTACTCCGCCATTAAGGTTGCCGGTGAACGCGCTTACGACATGGCGCGGGAGGGCCGCGCGCCGGTGCTGGAGCCGCGGCCGGCGCGGGTGGACCGGTTCGCGTTGATCGAGCGCACCGATGACACCGCCGTGTTCGAGGTGCAGTCCGGCAAGGGCGTCTATATGCGCAGCCTGGCGCGGGACCTGGCCATCGCGTGCGGCACGCTGGGCCACGTTGCGGCGCTGCGGCGGCTGCGGGTGGGGCCGTTCCTCGAGTCCCACGCGATTTCCCTGGACAAATGCGTGCGTGAGGCAGACAACCCGCCAGCATCCCCGGACCTCCTGCTTCCGGTCATGACCGCGCTGGCCGACATCCCGGCGCTGGCCTTGACTGAGCCGGAGGCCTTCGGTCTGTCGAATGGCCAGGCAATCAACTTGGTCGATTTGATGGGCCGCATTCCACAGACGGCCGACCCCGAGGGTGGGTTGGCCCGTGCCATGGCGGGGGGGCGCGTCATCGGGCTATGCCGGCTGTCTGACGGCTGGCTTAAGCCCGAGCGCCTTCTTTAACCCCTAATACGGAGTAAATCCGATGTCGATCACCGCGGAGCGTCGCACGACGCTCGTGTCCGAGTACGCCACCGGGGCCGCCGACACCGGCAGCCCAGAAGTGCAAGTGGCACTTGCGTCGGAGCGTATCACCAATCTCACTGAACACCTTAAGGTGCACGCCAAGGATTTCCACAGCCGGCGCGGGCTGCTGATGCTGGTCGGCCGCCGCCGCCGCCTGCTGGATCACCTAAAGAAAAAGGACGCGGGACGCTACCAGGCGTTGATTACCCGCTTGGGCCTTCGCCGCTAAGACTTATGTAACGTTCGGGTGTCATCGTGACGCCCGGACAACGCGGGGCCGTTTCGCCCCGCACCGCCGTGACCCGGCGGCAACAAGCAGTTCGGTCCGGACCACGGACAGCGACGGCTCCTCCGGCGACATGGCGTCGCGGTTGCGCAAGCAGCCCGCCCCATGTGGCCCGAGACGCCGCACCCGCCGGCCCCCGCAACCGATCGCTCGTTGCCCCCTCCGGCTTAGAAAGGGACAACGCATGTTCAACTATTTCCGCAAAGAACTCGATTGGGGCGGCCGTAAGCTGGTGCTGGAAACCGGCAAGATCGCCCGGCAAGCCGACGGCGCCGTGCTGGCACGGTATGGCGACACCATCGTGCTGTGCACCGCCGTGGGCGTGCGAAGCGCGAAGCCTGGGCAAGACTTCTTCCCGCTCACGGTGAACTACCAGGAAAAGGCGTTCGCCGCTGGCAAAATCCCAGGCGGCTTCTTCAAGCGCGAGGGCCGGCCGTCCGAAAAAGAAGTGCTGGTCAGTCGCTTAATCGACCGGCCGATCCGCCCGCTGTTCCCCCAAGGGTTCCGCAACGAGGTGCAGGTCGTGGCCACCGTGCTGAGCCATGACATGGAAAACGACCCGGACGTGGTAGCGATGATCGGTTGCTCGGCCGCGCTCACGTTATCCGGCATCCCGTTTTTCGGCCCGGTCGGCGCGGCGCGGGTGGGCTTCGCCGAAGGCGCATACATCCTGAACCCAACGGCTGAACAGTTGGCGGCCAGCAAGCTTGACCTCGTGCTGGCCGGCACGAGCGAGGGTGTGCTGATGGTCGAGAGCGAAGCGCAGGAGCTGTCGGAGGACGTGATGCTCGGCGCCGTGACATTCGGCCACCAACATTTCCAGCCGGTAATCCAGGCGATCATCGAGTTGGCGGAGCACGCGGCAAAGGAGCCGTGGGAGTTGCCGGAGCCTGCACCGGAGTTGGCGGCGCTGACCGCCCGCGTTGACGCAGCCGCACGGGCCGGCCTAGCCGAGGCGTATCAGGAGCGGTTGAAGCAGGTTCGGCAGGACAGGGTCGGCGCGACCAAAAAGGCCGCCATGGAGGCGTTGGCCGCCGACGGCATCGACGCCGAACAGGCGAAGCCGCTGTTCAAGGCGCTGGAGGCCGATGTGGTCCGCAACGCCATCTTGGATACTGGCCTGCGGATCGACGGACGCGATACCAAGACCGTGCGGCAGATCGTGTCCGAGGTCGGCGTGCTGCCCCGCGCGCACGGCAGCAGCCTGTTCACCCGTGGCGAGACGCAGGCACTATGCGTCGCGACCCTGGGCACCGGACAGGACGAGCAGGTCATCGACGCCCTGGAAGGCGAGCGGCGCGAGCATTTCATGCTGCACTACAACTTCCCTCCGTACTCGGTCGGCGAAGCCGGGCGCATGGGCAGCCCCGGCCGGCGCGAGATCGGCCACGGTAAGCTCGCCTACCGCGCCGTGCGGCCAGTGCTGCCGGGCAAGGATGTGTTCCCCTATACCATGCGGGTCGTGAGCGAGATCACCGAGAGCAACGGCAGCTCCTCCATGGCGACGGTGTGCGGCACCAGCCTGGCGCTGATGGACGCTGGCGTGCCGTTGGTGCGGCCGGTGGCGGGCATCGCCATGGGGCTTATCAAAGAGGACCGCGGCTTTGCCGTACTGTCCGACATCCTGGGCGACGAGGACTTCCTGGGCGACATGGACTTCAAGGTGGCCGGGTCCGAACAGGGCGTGACCAGCTTGCAGATGGACATCAAGATCACCTCGATCACCCCGGACATCATGCGGATCGCGTTGGACCAGGCGCGTGACGGGCGTTTGCACATCCTGGGCGAAATGGCCAAGGCGTTGCAGGGCGCCCGGACCGACGTGGCCGCGACCGCGCCGCGCATCACCATCATCACCGTGCCGAAAGAGAAAATCCGCGACGTGATCGGCACCGGCGGCAAGGTGATCCGCGAGATCGTGGCCGAGAGCGGCGCCAAGATCGACATTGAAGACGATGGCACCATTAAAATCGCCGCGACCACGGAGGAGGCCAGCCAGAAAGCCATCGACATGATCCGCGGGATCGTGGCGGAGCCGGAAGTGGGCCAAATCTACAACGGCAAGGTGGTCAAGACCGCCGAGTTCGGCGCGTTCGTGAACTTCCTCGGCGCGAAGGACGGTCTGGTGCACATCAGCGAGTTGCAGCAAGGCCGGGTGCAGAAGACAACCGATGTCGTGAACCAGGGCGACCAAGTGAAAGTTAAGGTGCTGGGCTTCGACGACCGCGGCAAGGTGAAGCTGTCGATGCGCGTGGTGGACCAGGCTACCGGGGCGGACATCACCGAGCAGGTTGGCAGCAAGCCAGGCGGCGGACGCGAGGGCGGCCGGCGCGAGCGGTCGGAGTCCGATGCTGCGGCAGAGTAACATACCGCATTAAAAGTTTACCGCCGGGCCTAACAACATCGGGTCCGGCGGCCAATGTGCTCTCCATGACGCTGTGGGGATCTAGGCGCGGATGAAGGCGGTCAACGCAATACGAATGGGCGGCGTCGATGTGCTGCCGCTGGTCGAGGGCGGCAAGGGCATCGGCGTGTCGACGGGGGTCTCGTCGGGACATTGGGCCGCAACCGGGGGCGCCGGCACGTTCAGTGCGGTCAACGCCGATTTCTACGATGAGTCCGGCAACCCGCTTGATCAGCCCTACCACGGCCGGACCCGGCGGGAACGCCATGACGAGCTGGTCCAGTATGGCATCCAGGGTGGCATCGCCCAGGCGCAACGCGCACACGAGATATCCGGCGGTCGTGGACGCATCCACGCCAACCTTCTGTGGGAGATGGGTGGCGCGGAGCGGGTCATCACTGGCGTGCTTGAGGGTGCAAAGGGTCTTATCCATGGCCTGACCTGCGGTGCCGGAATGCCCTATCGCCTGTCCGACATCGCGGCGAAGTTTGGCGTGCACTACTACCCCATCGTGTCGTCGTCCCGGGCGTTCAACGCGCTCTGGAAGCGCGCCTACTCCAAGGCGGCGTCGCTGCTTGGCGGCGTCGTTTACGAGGACCCATGGCTTGCTGGCGGACATAACGGGCTTTCCAACGGCGAGGACCCGACCGTACCCGAGGACCCGTTTCCCCGGGTTCTCGCGCTGCGCAAGCTGATGCGCACCTTCGGCCTCGACCAAACCCCTATCATCATGGCGGGGGGAGTTTGGTGGCTTGAGGAGTGGGAGGACTGGATCGACAACCCAGACCTCGGCCCCATTGCGTTCCAGTTTGGCACCCGGCCGCTGCTCACCGTCGAGAGCCCCATCAGCGATGCGTGGAAGCGCCGCCTTCTGACGCTGAAGGAAGGCGACGTCTTCCTGAACAAGTTTAGCCCGACCGGTTTCTATTCGAGCGCCGTCAACAACGGTTTCATCCAGGAGCTTCGCGAGCGCGGCGAGCACCAAGTCGCCTACACGACCGAGCCGATTGGCGACCACGTGGCGGTTCTGAACATCGGACCCCGGAAGCGCCCGGTTTACCTGACCGCAAAGGACCTGTTCGACGTCGAGGGGTGGGTGAAGCTGGGCTTCACCGAGGCTCTCCGGACGCCGGACTCCACGTTGGTATTCGTTACCCCGGAACGCGCGACGCAGATTGTCGATGACCAGGTTTCCTGCATGGGCTGCTTGAGCGTTTGCCGGTTCAGCAACTGGAGCCAGCACGAACCGACTTACGACAATGGCAGGAAAGCCGATCCACGCAGCTTCTGCATTCAAAAAACGCTGCAATCGGTGCGCCGGGACGACCAAACCCCGGAGGCGATTGAACACCAACTTATGTTCAGCGGCCACAACGCCTACCGGTTTGCGAGCGACCCGTTCTATTCCAACGGGTTCATCCCATCCGTAAAGCAACTGGTGGACCGTATCGCATCCGGCCGTTAACCCGGTTTGTTAAGCGCAAGCGCCCGCGCATAGACCGTCTTGCGTGGCAGCCCGGTGGCAGTGGCAACGAGCGCAGCCGCGTCTTTTAGGCTGTTGCCCTCCATGGCCTGGCGCAGTTGCGCATCGACATCCTCGGCGTCGGGCGCATCCGCAGCAGGTGGCCCGACCACCAGCGTGATCTCCCCACGCGCGGCGTGAGCGGCGTAGTGGGCCGCAAGCTCGCGCAGGGTGCCGCGCCGGACTTCCTCGAACCGCTTGGTCAACTCCCGTGCCACCGCCGCCGGCCGGGCGCCAAACGCCGCTACGAGGTCCGCCAAGGTTTCAGCAAGCCGGTGCGGCGCCTCATGCCACAGCAGCGTCGCCGAAAGCCCGGCCTGTTCGGCGGCGCGCACCTGGCCGAAGGCAGTGAGCCGGGCCGTCGAGCGTGGCGGCGGGAAGCCCAGGAACAGGAACGGCTGCGGCGGGAGGCCGGACAACACCAGCGCCATGACCGCCGCGTTCGGACCCGGAATGGCCGAAACGGCAAGCCCGGCTTCAAGCGCCGCGCGGACCAGCCGAAAACCAGGATCGGACACCAACGGCGTGCCAGCGTCGGACACCAAGGCAACCCGAGCGCCGCGGCGGATGCTGTCCAGCAAGGCGGGCACTCGTGCTTGCTCGTTGTGGTCATGCAGCGGGGAGGTCCTGGAGTCAATGCCGTAGTGGCCCAGCAGGCGCGCGGTCATGCGCGTGTCCTCACATAGCACCAAGTCCGCGCCGCGCAGCGCGTCGAGCGCGCGCGCCGAGATGTCAGCCAAGTTGCCAATCGGGGTGGCAACCAAAACAAGTCCGGGTGGTATAGTGCGGCCGGGATCCAGTGTCGGACCTGCTTCGGGGACTTCAGGCCATGGTTCAAGCGTCGCGTCGTTGGGCTCTGATGAGGGCATTCCTGCTCCTGGCCGTGACTGCTGGCCTTGGCGCATGCGTAGCGGACCCATACGCTGCCGGCTATGGCCGGCCTCCCCCGACTGTTGGTGGCCGGCTGGCGCCACTCGATCCTGGAATACCGGGATCGGGCCGGCGGGTCGCCATCTTGCTGCCGCTGACCGGACCGAATGCGGAGGTGGGGCAGGCACTGCTCCGCGCGGCGCAACTGGCGCTTGACCAGCCGGACGCACCAGCGCTCGACGCCCATGACACTGGCGGCACGGCAGCCGGCGCAACTACCGCGGCGCGGGCCGCGCTGGACGGAGGCACCGGGCTCATCATAGGGCCGCTGACGAATTCGGAAACCGCCGCCATCGTGCCAATCGCAAAAGGCGCGGGCGTGCCAGTGCTGGCGTTCACCTCGGATGCGACCGTGGCGCAACCAGGTGTTTGGACCCTTGGCATCACGCCGGGCCAACAGACCCGGCGCTTGGTGCTGGCTGTGCAGCAAGAAAACCGGACCCGGCTCGCTGCCGTGCTGCCGGACAACCCGTTTGGCAACGCGCTGGCGGACGGGTTGGGTGCCGCCGCCGCATCCGCGGGCATGGGTCCGCCGCGGATCGTGCGCTACTCGGGAGGTTTTGCGAACTTGACCGCAGCATTGAAGGACGTGTCCGGCTATAACGGCCGGCGCGGCGCGGCCGATGAGCAACAGCGCACGCCGCGCACCCGCGGAGATGGAGAGGGGCGGCGCGAGGCGAATGGACCGACGGCCTCGTCCGCTGACATTGACGCGCTGTTGCTGGGCGTGGCCGGAGACCAACTCGGCCAAGCCGGGCCGTTGCTGGCGTCCTACGATATTGGGCCAGCGCAGGTGCGGATACTTGGTCCGGCTATCTGGGCGCGGGAGGCGTCGCGGCTAGGCGCGCTCTTCGGAGCTTGGTATGCCGCACCGGACCCTGCGTTGCGCGGCCTGTTTGAGCAGCAGTATGCGACCCGTTACAATGCACCGCCGCGTGACCTGGCGAGCCTGGCGTTCGATGCCGCCAGCGTGGCGCGCGTGGTTGGGGACCGGTCAGGGTTTCCAATCGGCAGCCTGATCCGGCCAGAAGGCTTCACCGGCGCGGATGGGCTGTTCGCGTTGCAGCCCGACGGCAACGTGCGTCGCGGCCTGGCGATTTTTGAGGTCGACGCTGGCGGCTCGCATGTCGTGCAGCCGGCGCCGCTGACGCTGACCGCTCCAGGAATTTGACGCCGCCGCTGGGCTGAGTCGTGGCCCTAATCGGCGTCACGCTGCCGCTTCGCACCACGGCGTTGCTGGCGATGCCGCCGGGCGTGGTCCTATGCGGGTTGCTGGCGCTGGGCGAACTAAGCCGGGGTGCGGCGGCTGGGGCAATGATTGCTGTGCTGATCGGAGCCTTTGCGCTCGCGCAGATATGGGTCAGGGACCTTGAGCTAATCGTCTGGGTTCTGCATCACATGGAGTCCGACGGCGCAGAACGGTCGGGGCAGCGACCGTTCCTGGCGCCGACCGCGCATATCATCCGTGAGGCCGAGCGTCTGTCCCGCACGCTTGCGCTGCAGAAACATGAGGTTGACAGCCGCCTGCGTGCCGAACAGGCGATTGTGCAGCGGCTGCCGGACCCGCTTATCATCTTAGCGGCGGACCGCAGCGTGCAGCGTGCCAACGCCGCGGCGCAGCAGGCATTCGGCACTGAGATGTCAGCGGTGCTGCGGCATCCCGGCCTGCGCGCCGCCATCGACCGGGCACTAAGCCAAGGAGAGAGCCAGCACGCGGAGCTGAGCCTGCCGGTTCCAGTGGCGCGCGAGGTCTTCGCCACCGTCCTGGCGCTCGACCCTCCGCTCATCGGCGGCGGGCGCATTGTTGCGGTGCTGTCCGACCGCACTCGGGAGCGCGCGGTGGAGCGGATGCGGGCGAACTTCGTCGCCAATGCCAGTCACGAGTTGCGCACGCCGCTTGCAAGCCTGATTGGGTTCATCGACACGCTGCGTGGCCCGGCCGCCGACGACGCGCCGGCGCAGGTGCGCTTCCTCGCCATCATGGCCGAGCAGGCGCATCGCATGAACCGTCTTATTGACGACCTGCTGGACCTGTCCCGGATCGAGCTGACGGAACATCAACCGCCAGCAGACCCGGTGGACTTGACGGCGCTGGTCAACAGCATGCCAGCGTTATTCGAGGCGCGGTTGACGGCCCGGCGCATCCGGCTCGACCTGTTGCTTGCGAATGACCTGCCAGCGGTGCTGGGCGACGATGACCAGTTGCAGCAAGTGCTGCAGAACCTGTTGGAGAACGCCGTCAAGTACGGGCGCGAAGGCGGCACGGTGCAGGTCAGCGTGCAACCGGCCTCGCCGGGTGGCCGCTGGCCAGCGCGGCCGGGCTTGGCGCTTGCGGTGTCCGACGACGGCCAGGGCATCGCGCGCGCGCATATCCCACGCCTGACGGAGCGGTTTTATCGTGCTGACAAGGGCCGCTCGCGTGCCGTGGGCGGCACCGGACTGGGGCTTGCCATCGTCAAGCACATCGTCATCCGGCACCGTGGGCACATGGTCATCGACAGCACCGAGGGCGTGGGAACGACGGTGATAGTGTGGCTGCCCGTGGCTCAGGGCGTATCCATTTGAACCGGCCCTGCCCTGGCCGGCGGTGGAAAGCGGCGTAGCAGGCTTAGCATGATGAGCATCGCCGGCACGGCCGCGACGATGGTCAGGGCGTAGAACCCGGTCCAGCCCAACGCTCCCGCCAGGATGCCTGACAAGCCACCTACGGTCCGCAACCCAACTGCGGCGAGCGAAGACAGCAGCGCATACTGCGTCGCCGTGAAAGCGCTGGTGCAAAGCGCGGACAGGTAGGTGATAAACGCGGCGTCCGCCATAGCCTCCGCGAAATTCTCCAGCACGACTTTCGCGACCAGCACGCGGGTGTCCCCGCCTGATACCGCCAGGGCGAAGTACAGGCCCATCGACGCCATCTGCACAAAACCCGTCAGCACTAACGCGCGTCCGGTGCCGATCCGGATCACGAGCCATCCTCCAGCCGCGGCACCCATCAAGCTTGCGATGAGGCCGGGCACCCCAGTGGCGAGCGCGACCTGCGCGCGATCAAAACCCAGGGCACGGTAGAACGGGGGCGCCATGGTGTGCGCCAGGGCCTCGCCCAGCTTGAACAGCATCACGAACGCCAGGATTTGCCCGGCGCCGGGCCGTTGGAAAAAGTCTAGGAACGGCTCCACCACCGCAGCGCGCAGGCGGGCACCGAAGCCTCGGGCCAGGGTGGTCCGGGTCCGCTGCAACGGCTCGGAGGCGGCAAGCGTAACCAGCATCCCTGCGCCAGCAAGCGTTGCCATTGCCAGGAGCGCGCCGCGCCAACCCCATACGTCGGCCAACCCAATCGCACCGGCACCCGACACCAGCAGCGCGATCCGGTAGCCCCACACGTAAGCCGCCAGGGCCACGCCTTGCACTCGCTCTGGGAACGTCTCGATGCGCCAGGCGTCGATGACGATATCCTGGCTGGCGGACATCAAGGCGATTAGCACGGCGGAGGACACCAGCAGCCACGGAGTTTGGTGCGGGTCTGATATGGCCAGCGTTGTGCAGAACAAGGCCAGCAGAGGTTGTATGACCAGCAGCCAGCCACGCCGCCGGCCAAACCTTGCCAGCGCTCCGGGAGGCCGAAGCTGATCCAGCAGCGGCGACCACAGGAACTTCAGGGTGTAGGCCAGCCCAATTGACGCGGTGAACCCGATTGCCGCGAGCGACGTGCCCCCCTCGCTGAGCCACTGGCGCAGAGTGAAGCCGGACAGCGGCAATGGCAGGCCGGCCGAGAACCCGAAGCCCCCCATAATCCAGAGCGCACGGTCAGCGGCCAAATGGCGGAGGGAAATGGCGCTCATCGAGGGTCCCGGTCACAAGACCCCAAGGGCTATGCAGGCGTATGCCCCGCCCGGCAACCGGTAAGTCGCCGGACGGGCGTAGAAATCAGCGGGACGTCGCGTTCGAACCGTTCAGGCCGGAGCTTGAGGCAGCGCCCGTGCTAGGGTTGACCGCCGCGGCGGGAGCAATGTTGCGCGGAGCCGCGGGACGCCGCGCGACCCGGTTATGATGCGGCCGGCGTGCCTGCCGCCGTACGGCTGGCCTCTGCTCACCCGCGTTCTGTTGCGGGTTCAACACGATGCGACCATCACCTGACTGGCCACCGGCACCAACGCGGGTCCGGCCGATCACGCCGGTACCGCCAGCCGGCGTGCCTTCGCTATTGCTGGGCGCGGTTGTGCTCGGCGTGCCACCCGCCGGGCCAACCGTGGCAGCGCCAGGGCTAACTTGCGCGAGAGCGGGCACCGCCAACGAGCCAATCATAGCCGTTGCAAGCAAAATAGAAGAAAGCCGACGCGAGAGAGAAACCATGGCGGTCTCCAATTTGATACAGCAGGACATGATCGCCGTGCTTTACTTTGTTGACTATAAGCGCAACCTGTTGCGAAGTCTATGCGGCCTCGCTTTCGGACTTGCGCTCGGCCCGCTTACGCTCGTTCGGGTCCAGGTGCCGCTTGCGCAGGCGGACCGCCGTCGGGGTCACCTCCACCAGCTCGTCGTCCTCGATATAGGCGATGGCCTGCTCAAGGCTCATGCGGCGCGGCGGGATCAGCAGCATCGCGTCATCCTTGCCGGAGGCCCGAACGTTGGTCAGCTTCTTTTCCTTGATTGGGTTGACGTCAAGGTCCGAGCCGCGGCTGTTCTCACCAAGGATCAATCCGACATACACCTTGTCGCCGGGATCGACGAACAGCGTGCCGCGCTCCTGCAAGTAGAACAGCGCGTAGTGGATCGCCTCACCGCCCTCGCTGCTGATAAGGCTACCGTTGCGGCGTCCCTCCATCGGACCGGCCCAAGGCTCGTAGCCCAAGAAAATCCGGTTCATGATGCCGGTGCCGCGCGTATCGGTCAGGAACTCGCCATGGTAGCCGATCAGGCCGCGGCTCGGCATCCGGAACGTGAGACGCACCTTGCCGCCGCCGGACGGGCGCATGTCCTGCAACATGCCTTTACGGCGGCTGACCTTTTCCACCACGATGCCGGAGTACGGCTCGTCCACGTCGACCAGCACCTCCTCGTACGGCTCCTCGCGCTCGCCAGTCTCCTCGTTCTTGCGCGTCAGCACGCGGGGACGGCCGATTGTCAGCTCAAACCCCTCCCGGCGCATCTGCTCAATCAGCACGCCCAGTTGCAGCTCGCCCCGGCCGGCGACCTCGAACGCGTCGGTCTCATTGCTCTCGGTGATCTTAATGGCGACGTTGCCCTCGCCCTCGCGCAGCAGCCGGTCGCGGATTTGGCGGGAAGTGACCTTCTTGCCCTCCTTGCCGCCCAGCGGGCCGTCATTGACGCGGAACGTCATCGCGAGCGTCGGCGGGTCCACCGGAATTGCCGGTTGCGGCTGGGTCAGCTCTGGTGCGCCAACGGTGTCCGGCACAGTCGCGTCGGTCAGCCCGGCGACGGCCACGATGTCGCCCGCCTCAGCCTCGTCCACCTGCACCCGGTCCAGCCCGCGGTAGCCCATGAGTTTGGTCAGGCGCCCGGTTTCGACCACGCTGCCATCCGAGCGCAGCACCTTCACCGGCATGTTAAGGCGCGCCCGTCCCTGTTCGACCCGGCCGGTCAGCACCCGGCCCAGAAAGTTGTCGTAGTCAAGGATGGAGGCGACCATCGCGAACGGCGCTTCCTTGTCCAGCACCGTCGCTGGGACATGGCTCATCACCAAATCGAACAGTGGCGACAAATCCTTGCGCGGCCCGTCCATGGTCGGGTCCGCCCAGCCCTGCCGGCCCGAGGCGTACAGCATCGGAAAGTCGAGCTGCTCGTCATTGGCGCCGAGCGCCGCGAACAGGTCGAACATCTCGGTATGCACCTCGTCGGCCCGGCTGTCCTGGCGGTCCACCTTGTTCACCACGACAATCGGCTTGATGCCGCGGGCCAAGGCCTTGGTCAGCACGAACTTGGTCTGCGGCAGCACGCCCTCGGCGGCGTCCACCAGCACGATCGCGCCATCCACCATGTTGAGGATGCGCTCGACCTCGCCGCCGAAGTCCGCGTGGCCCGGCGTGTCCACGATGTTGATGCGCGTGTCTTTCCACACCACGCTCGTGCACTTGGCCAGGATGGTGATGCCGCGCTCCCGCTCCAGGTCGTTCTTGTCCATCGCTCGCTCAGCCACGACCTGGTGTTCCCGGAACGCGCCGGACTGGCGCAGCAATTGGTCCACAAGCGTCGTCTTGCCGTGGTCGACGTGGGCGATGATCGCGATGTTCCGAATGTCCATAATAACCCTAGTGCCTTGGATGCAACGGGCGTGCGTGAAGGACCACGGTGCCTGCGTGTTGCGACGCAACACATAGGGGTGACCACGGGTTGTTGCGAGCCAAAAATAGGAAGGCCCGCCCTGTGCCTGGGTTTTTGGCACAGAGCGGGCACTTGTTTCGAGCGTCCCCAGCCGAAGCCGGGCGGAAACGTGTCCCTAGCGGGTCGTACCCTGGCGCATGGCACCGCCGCCCATGGACTGGCCATCCATCGACTGCCTGCCCATCGATTGGCCGCCGTCGCTCATCGGCATGTCGCGAAGGGCCGCCCGGGCACCTGCCATGTCACGATTGGCGAGGGCACGGCGAGCGTCGCTGATTTGGCGCACCATCGGCATGTCGGACGGCGTCGCCGCCATGCCGGGTTCGGTTGAACGCGTCAGCAGCCGGGTTTCCGCACGCTCAAGAGCTTCCTGGGCAGCGCCCGTGCGCCCGGCGGCGAGCGCCCGCTGCGCGGCGGCGAGGTAAGCCTCGGGAGAGTTGCTGGACGCATCCGGGTTCGGCAAGCGCGGCGCGATCTCGGACCGGGTGTCCGCAAGGCCGCTGTTGCTGGAGGAGGTGGACATGGGCGACCCGGCACCGCCCCGGTACTCGCCAGTGGACGGCGCGTTCATGCGACCGCCCATCGGAGCCTGGTTGGCCCGCATCGGACCGGGGGACTGGGTCATGCCGGGCTGCTCGCCCATGGGCTGCTGGCCGCGCATCGGCCGCATTCCGGTCATGTCGGAGCGGCCTGGAACCGGGGCGACCGTTCCAGGAAGGGTTGGGTCGGCCGGTGCGGTGGCATTCGGGGCGGGGCTCATTTGCGCCAGGGCCGGCATGGCAGCGAAACTCAGCAGGGCGGCGGACATCAGCAGCGTATTGCGCATGAAAGTCTCCATAGTTGTTGATAAGGTTCAGTAGTCAAAACGACCACTCGTGCGGATGGTTCCCTCTGCCCGCTTTCGTGCAAAGCCAGAAGTGGGCAAGGTTGATTAGCCACGCACCAGCATAGCCATGGGCCGCAAGTCCATGGTCGGGCGTGCGCCATACTGTCCGATTGCCGCCGCCGCGGCGAGGCTGCCGAGCCGTCCGCAAGCCGGAAGGTCCAGCCCCATTGCGTGCGCCGCCAGGAAGCCGGCCGCATAAGCGTCCCCTGCCCCGGTCGTGTCCACGACACGGGCAGGCTCCGCCGCGACCTCGACGCGCTCCGCACCGCGCAGCACCACACTACCGGCCTCGCTCTGCGTCAGCGCCGCCACGGTCACGTCGGCGCCGGCGCGCCGGGCCGCGGCCTCAAACTCGTTTTCCTGGTACAGGCTGCACACCTCGGCCTCGTTGGCGAACAGGATGTCCACGTGATCGCGCACGAACTCCCGGAAAGCGTCCCGGTGCCGGTCCACGCAGAACGCGTCCGACAGCGACATCGCAATCTGGCGTCCGGCGCCGTGCGCCACCTCCGCCGCGCGGCGGAACGCCTCCTGGGCCAGCGGCGGGTCGAACAGGTAGCCCTCAAGGTAGGTGACGGCGCTGGCCGCTACCACGCCGTCGTCCAGGTCTGCGCCGCCGAACTCCACGCACGCCCCCAAATAGGTGTTCATCGTGCGCTGCCCATCCGGGGTCACCACAATAAGGCAGCGCGCGGTCGGCGCGCCTCCGATGGCGGGCGCGGTCGGGAAGTGCACGCCCGCCGCGCTGATGTCGTGCCGGAACACGGTCCCTAGCGCGTCGTCCGCCACCTTGCCAAGGAACGCCACCCGCGCGCCGAGGCCCGCCGCGACGGCGCAGGTATTGGCGACCGAGCCGCCGCTGCTTTCCTGGCCCGGCGGCATGGCGGCATACAACGCCTCCGCCTGCTCGGCGGAAATCAGCGCCATCGCCCCCTTCCGCATCGTGTGCCGGGACAGGAAATCATCCCCGGCGGGCGCCACGACGTCCACGATCGCATTGCCAATACCAACGATGTCATACAAAGGCTGGCCCATGCGCGCTCCTGTGGCCCGCTGCCGGGCGTTGCGGCGACGGCCTAACACCCGAACTGCGTGCCGGCAACCAAGGGTCCCCGATGCATCCGCTTATCCGTGCCTTCGATCAACTGTCGGACCCGGTGTTCCTGGGCGTCGTGCTGCGCAGCGTGCTGCTCTCGGCGTGCGTGTTCATCGCCCTCTCGGCCGGCAGCGCGTGGGTGATCCATGATCTCGTGACGGGGCCGGGCTGGCTTGGCTGGCTGGCCGGGCTCGCGGGCGGGATCGGCGCGGCGTTGCTGGCGCTGTGGCTGTTCGTGCCCGCGGCCGTGCTGATCGCCACCTTGTATATCGAGCGCGTCGCGGCAGCGGTCGAGCGGCGGTTCTACCCTGGCCTCCCACTGCCTGAGGGCGCGCCGCTCGCGGTGCAGACCTGGGACGGGGTTGTGCTCGGGCTGCAACTCATCCCGCTGCAGTTGCTGACCCTGGTGCTGACAATCGTGCTGCCGGGCGTAGGGCTGGCGCTGGGGTTGTGCATCACCGGCTGGGCTATCGGGCGCGGGCTGTTCGTCGCGGTGGCGATGCGGCGCATGGGCCGGGACGCGGCGGTCAGGCTGTTCCAGTCGCACCGGGGCGCGGTCCTGTTGCCGGGTGTGACGCTGGCGGCACTGGGCTTGATTCCCCTGGTGAACCTGCTGATCCCCGTGCTAGGCACGGCGGCGATGGTGCACGTGCTGAATGGACCCAGCGCCCGCCCGATGGACCGCCGCTGAACTCGCCGGTTGTCCCGGGCCTTCAGCTCGTGTTAGGCCCGATATATTGACGGTCCTGCAACGTGACCCAATCGTCGAAAGGGGGTTGCCCTTGTTCAAGCGCCGCAAGCCGGATGACACGATCGAGCCGGGAGCCGCCCCGCCGCAGGCCAGCGACGCTGGCCTGACCGAAGGGCTGTTGGCCGCCGGCGTGCCCGAACCCCGCATGGCCGCCCGACCCGACTCTGGCTTGGGCGTCCCGCCTTACCGCCCTATCCTGCCGAAGGAGGCCCCCATGGGTCGCGCGCCTTATCCTGCACCAGCCCCCCCGGCCCCGCCTCCTTCCCCCGCGCCGGGCATGGCCCTGCAGCAACGCCCCGCCCCGCAGCCTACCCGCCCGCGTGAACCGCAGGAGCGCCGCACCCTCGTGGTAGGCCGGGGCATCTCGGTCCAGGGCACGGTCGCGGACGCTGAACGCCTGGTGGTGGAGGGCACGGTCGAGGCCAGCATGATCCACGCGGCCGAACTCAGCATCGCCCAGGGCGGCGTGTTCAAAGGCGAGGTCGAGGTGGAGGACGCGGAGATCGCCGGCGTCATCGACGGCACGCTGACGGCGCGCGGCAACCTGATCGTGCGCGCCACCGGCCAGGTCCTGGGCACCGCGCGCTGCCGCCGGTTGCAGGTCGAGGACGGAGGACAGATTAGCGGCCGGATGGAGATGCTGACCGACAACGCCCGCGAAACGCCGCGCGTCGAGGCCATGCGGTCTGACAACGCGCGGCCCGACGCCCCACGTGCCGAGGCCGCGCTCTAGCAAACCCCAGCTTCGCCATGGCATAGTCCGGCCTCGCGCGGCTCAGTCCCGGGCCGCGCGAGGCTCGGGAGATCGCTATGACCAGCACGCGTCGGCTTGTACTTGGGGCGGGGCTTGCCGCCGCCGTCATCCCTTCGCTCCGGGCCGCGCAGCCGCAGGCCACCACTCAGGCGCCGGCGTTCTTCCGCTACCGGGTCGGGGATATCCAGGTCACCGCCATCAACGACGGGGTTGCCGTCCGCCCCTCGGAGGGCTTGGTGCCGAACGCGCCGCCCGGCGCGTTGCAGCAGGCGCTGGCCGACCGGTTCCTGCCAACCGATAAAGTCACCATCAGCTTCACGACATTGGTGCTCAACTTAGGCTCGAAGCTGGTTCTGTTGGACACCGGCAACGGCGATATGGGCGCGCCCACGACCGGCGCCTGGCTCGCCAACTTCCGTGCGGCCGGATTCGACCCGGCCAACGTGGACGCGGTGGCGATCAGCCACTTCCATGGCGACCACATCAACGGCCTTCGCATGAAGGACGGCACCGCCCGTTTCCCCCGCGCCGAAATCATGGTTCCGGCGGCCGAGTGGGACTTCTGGATGAATGACGCCAAGGCGGCACAGGCGCCAGCGGGCCTCAAGGGCACGTTCGACAATGCCAGGCGCGTGTTCGGCCCAATGGCGAAGGACGTGACGCGCTATGGCTGGGACAAGGAGATTGTGCCAGGCGTGACCAGCGTCGACGCGCACGGCCACACGCCGGGCCATACGGCGTTCGCCATCGCGTCCGGCGCCGGCCGGCTGCTGGTGCTGTCGGACACGACGAACGACCCCAACATCTTCGCCCGCAACCCCGACTGGTCCGCGGTGTTCGACCAGGACGGCCCGCAGGCCCGGGTGACGCGCCGGAAGATGCTGGACTTGGCAGCCACCGAGAAATTGCAGACCTCGTTCTACCACGCGCCGTTTCCAGCCACCGGGCACATCGCCCGCGAGGGCAGCGGCTTCGCGCTTATTCCAGAGGTGTGGCGGCCAGAGGTTTGAACACGGCTAGTCCGCCCCCATCCGCGCGTGCTTCTTCGTGTCCCGCATGAACGCGTAGGCCAACAGCGACTGGCGTGAGCCACGGCGTGCATCTTCGCAGCCGCGTCGTGGCGCGATACGCTGCGCCCATGATTCCAGCCCACGCCGAAGGCGCGTCACCGGCCATCGCGCAGTGGTTCCGACTCAAGGCCGAACACCCGGACGCGCTGCTGTTCCTGCGCATGGGCGACTTCTACGAGCTGTTCTTCGCGGACGCCGAGGCCGCCGCCGCCGCGCTCGACATCGCCCTGACCCGGCGCGGCGAGCACGGGGGCGCGCCCATCCCGATGTGCGGCGTGCCGGTGCACGCGGCGGACGCATACCTGTCCCGGCTGATCCGCCGCGGCTTCCGGGTGGCTGTCGCCGAGCAGATGGAAACCGCCCGCGGACGCACCGGCAAGGCCCCGTTGAAGCGCGAGGTCGTGCGCCTGGTCACGCCCGGCACGCTCACGGAGGACAGCCTGCTGGATGCGCAGCGGCCGAACCTGCTGCTGGCGTTGACCCGCGTCGGCGGAACGCTGGGCGCGGCCTGGCTCGACATCTCGACCGGGCTGTTCGAGACGGAGGCGCCGGCGCCCGCGGACCTGACTGGCCTGCTGGGACGGCTGGAGCCGGCGGAAATCCTGGCGCCGGCGGACCTGAAGCTGGACGACTGGACGGACCGACGCGGGCCGGACACGCCGCCAGCCGCGCCGATAGCCGCACGACGCCGGGTGGCGGAGGCGTTCGGCGCCGCGAGCCTCGACGCATTCGGCAGCTTCACGGACGCCGAGGCAGTCGCGATGGCGATGGCGATGGACTACGTGCACGCCACCCAAGCCGGTTCGATGCCGCGGCTGTCCCGGCCGCAGCCGGCCGGCCTACGCGGACAGATGATGCTGGACGCCGCGACGCGCGCCAGCCTCGAGATCACGCGGGCACAGGACGGCGGGACGGCGCACACGCTGCTGGCCGCGGTGAGCCGGACCTTGACGGCGTCCGGCGGGCGGATGCTGGCGGCATGGCTCGCCGGGCCGTTGCTGGACCCCGGCGCAATCAGTCGGCGGCAGACAGGGTGGGTTTGGCTGCTGGACCAACCGGACGCGCTGGCCCGGCTGCGCGCTGCGCTGCGAGGCGTGCCGGACCTGGCGCGGGCATTGGGCCGGCTGTCGGTCGGACGCGCAGCCCCCCGGGACCTCGGCGCCATCGTGCAGGGCCTGTCGGCGGCGCGGGAGGCCGGGGCGGCGCTGGGGGACGCGCCCATTGAACTCGACGGGTTGCACGTGGACCCAGTATTGGCCGGGCTGCTGGGTCGCGCCCTGGCGGACCCGCTGCCGGCGCGGCTGGAGGACGGGGGCATCGTGGCGGCCGGCTTCGACGGGGAGCTGGATGCCGAGCGGCGGCTGCGGGACGACAGCCGCCGGGTCGTGGCGGGGCTGGCGCTGGACTACGCGCAGCGGTACGGCGTGGCGTCGCTCAAAATCCGGCACCATCAGCAGCTCGGCTATGTGATTGAGGCGCCGGCGGCGGCGGCCGACAAGCTGCGCGCGCACCCGGACCTGGTGCTGCGACAAGGCATGGCGAACGGCGCGCGGTTCGGCAACACGGAGCTGGCGGATTTGGACCGGCGCATCGGCGAGGCGGCCGAGCGCGCGGCGGCGCGGGAACGAGCAGTGTTCTCGACCCTGGTGCAAGCCGTGCTGGCGCAGGCCGACGCGGTGTCCCGTTGCGCGGAGGCCTTGGCCCGGCTTGATGTGCTGCAATCCTGCGCGCGCCTGGCCGAAGGCGGCCGTTGGTGCCGTCCGGCCGTCACGGACGACGACCGGTTCTGCATCCGCGCCGGACGCCATCCGGTGGTCGAGGCCGCGCTGGGCGGCTCGGCCGCGTTCGTGCCGAACGGCTGCGACCTCTCGCCGGAGCGCCGCGTGCTGTTGCTGACCGGGCCGAACATGGCGGGCAAAAGCACCTACTTGCGGCAGAACGCGCTGCTGGCGATCCTGGCGCAGGCTGGCCTGCCGGTGCCGGCGGAGGCGGCGGACATCGGCGTGGTGGACCGCCTGTTCAGCCGGGTAGGCGCGGCGGACGACCTGGCGCGCGGGCGCAGCACCTTCATGGTCGAGATGACCGAGACGGCGGCGATCCTGCACCAGGCCGGCCCGCGGTCCCTCGTGATCGTGGACGAGATCGGCCGCGGCACCAGCACCCTGGATGGCCTGGCCATTGCTTGGGCAGTGCTGGAGGCGCTGCATGGCACAGTCCGTTGCCGAACGGTGTTCGCCACCCATTTCCATGAGCTGGCGCACCTGGCCGGGCAACTGCCACGGCTGCGTCCCCATACGATGCGGGTGAAGGAGTGGCGAGGCAGCGTGGTGTTCCTGCACGAGGTAGCCGAAGGAGCGGCCGGGCGCAGTTGGGGCGTGCACGTGGCGCAGCTCGCGGGCGTGCCGGCGGCCACGGTGCGGCGGGCGGCTGGGCTGCTGTCGGCGTTGGAGCGCAGCGGCCATGGCGGCCCTGCCGCGCTGCCGTTGTTCGCGGCGCTGCCGCCCGACCCGGTCCCGCCTGCGGACCCGTTGCGCGACGCGTTGGCCGAGCTGGACCTGGACGCGTTGAGCCCGCGGGAGGCGTTGGAAGCACTTTATAACTTGCGCGCACTCGCCGCTGTTCCGGCGGAGCGTTCGGAGATAGCATCACGCTGATGTCAGCCCCCCTACCCCTGCCTGACCGGCCCGAAGACGCGCGCGCGATCCTGACCCAGGCGCTCGCTGGTGGGACCGAGCCAGGCGCGCCCTTGCCACGGACCGTGGCGCTCGGCGCGTTCCGGCGCTACCTCACCCGGGTGCAGAACCACGTGCAGGTGCGGTTCGAGGCCGGCGGCACCAGCGGGTTGCAGGCCGGACGCTTGCTGGGCCGCCTGACCGACGGCGTGATCGCCTCGTTGCATGACTACGCGCGCGCGCGGGAGCTAGGCGATGGCGCGGAGCCGCTGACGGTCGTGGCGACCGGCGGCTACGGCCGCGGCGTGCTGGCCCCGTTCAGCGACATCGACCTGCTGTTCATCACGGTGGACACGCCGTCCGGGCGGACGCTCGAGACGGTCGAGTTCATGCTGTATTTCCTGTGGGACCTGGGCCTCAAGGTCGGCCACGCCACCCGGTCCATCGAGGAGTGCATCGGGGCGGCGGTGGCGGACGTGACCGTGCGCACCGCGTTGATCGACGCGCGGCGGCTGGCGGGCGACGAGGGGCTGTTCGAACAGTTCCAGGCCCGGTTCCTGCAGGACTGCGCAGAGCGGGGCGCCGGCAGCTTCATCACCGCGAAACAGAACGAGCGCGACGCGCGGCACCGGCGCTATGGCGAAAGCCCGTTCCTGGTGGAGCCGAACATCAAGGAGGGCCGCGGCGGGCTGCGGGACCTGCAGACGCTATACTGGATGACGCGCTACGTGTTCGGCACGCAGGTCATGGGGGAGCTGGTAGGGCCGGACAGCCCCGGCGGCGGCATCCTCACCATGCAGGAGGCGAAACATGCCCGGCGGTCATGGGATTTCCTGTGGTCCGTGCGGTTCCACTTGCACTATGTCGCCGGGCGGGCCGAGGACCGGCTGACGTTCGACCTGCAGCCGGTGGTCGGCGCCCGGATGGGCTACACGCGCCACGGCCGGCAGGACGGGGTGGAGCGGTTCATGCGCCACTACTTCCTGACCGCGCGGGAGATCACCCGCATCACCGCCGTGCTGGAGCCTGCCGTGGTGCGCGCGGCGCTCGGCCCGCCCGCGCTCGCGGCCGTGACCGATGCCGCGTTGCTGGAGCAGGGTTTCGTGCTGGCAGAGGGCAAGCTGATGTGCGCCCGCGGGCACGACTTCGAGCAGGAGCCGCTAGGAATGCTGCGCATCCTGCAAGTGGCGCGCGACCGCGGGCTGGAGCTGCACCCGCTCGCGCTGCGGGCGCTGATCCGGCATGAACGCCAGGCCATCATGCTCCGCAGCAACCCGGAAGCGTCGCGCGTGTTCCTGGACCTGCTATGCGGACGTGACGGCGAGCATAGCCGGGCCGACAGCGCGCGCTGGATGGCGGTGCTGAACGAGACCGGGTTCCTCAGCCGCTACATGCCGGACTGGGCGCGCATCGTCGGGCAGATGCAGTTCGACACCTACCACGTGTTCACGGTCGATGAGCACACCATCGAGGCGCTGCGCGTGCTGAATGCGCTGGAGCGGGGCGAGCTGGCCGAGGTTGCGCCGATTGCGTCCGGCCTGGTGGAAGACCTGCAATCCCGCCGGGCGCTGTATGCCGCGACGTTGCTGCACGACATCGCCAAGGGCCGCGGCGGCGACCACTCGGAGCTTGGCGCAGAGGTGGCGCTGCAGATCGGACCCGGCATCGGCCTGTCAATCGAGGAAACCGAGACTGTCTCGTGGCTGGTGCTGCACCACCTCCTGCTGAGCCAGACCGCGTTCAAACGCGACATCGACGACCCGAAAACCATCATGGACCTGGCCGACACCATCCAGTCGCCGGAACGCCTGAAGCTGTTGCTGGTGCTGACCGTGGCGGACATGCGGGCGGTAAGCAGCAAGGTTTGGAACGGCTGGAAAGCGACGTTGCTGCGGGAGCTGTATGCCCGGGTCGCGGACGTGCTAGCCGGCGGCCTTGCGACGACGGAGCGCGACGTGCGGGTAGCGCGGGCCAAGCAGGCGGTAAGCGCGCTGTTGCCCGAGGGAAGCGCGGCCGACCGGGAGTTCTATCTGGGGCTCGGCTACCCCGGATACTGGCTGAGCTTCGACCCCGAGACGCATGCCCGGCATGCGCGCCTGATCCGTGACGCCGAAACGCGCGGCGCGCCGCTTACGGTCGATACGAAACCGCTGCCGGCGCGGGCGGTGACCGAGGTGACGGCCTACACCGCGGACCACGCCGGGCTGTTCAGCCAGATTGCCGGGGCGCTGGCGGTGGCGGGCGCATCTATTGTGGACGCGCGCATCCATACCCTCACCAATGGCAACGCGCTCGACACGTTCTGGATTCAGGACCCCTCCGGCGGCACCTTCGACGCGCCGCACCGGTTGGCACGGCTGCATGTCCTGATTGAACAGGCCCTGTCTGGCCGGTTGAACCTGCCAGACGAGATCGCGCGGGCATCGCGCGCCCTGCTCGGCCGGCGAATGCGGGCAATTCATGTGCCGCCGCGCGTCGTGGTCGATAACCGCGCCAGCAACACGCATACCGTGCTGGAAGTGAATGGCCGCGACCGGCCCGGCCTGCTGCATGACGTGACCGCTGCCATCAGCCAACAAGGCCTGCAGATCGCCTCCGCGCACGTCACGACCTATGGGGTGCGCGCAGTCGACGTGTTCTACGTGAAGGACGTGTTCGGGCTGAAGATTGAGAACGAACGCAAGCTGGCTGCGTTGCGCCAGGCGTTGCTGGCCGCGTTGCAACCGCCCGAGGTGACGTCTGAAGTAACGCCGGATGGAACAACAGACAGTGCAGCGGATCGGGTCCGCAGCCGTAATGCTTTGGGTGAGGTTCCAGAAAGCGTTGTTTGATTAGCGCTCTGCGACATGCTGGGCCGACAGCTCTGTTGTTCCAAGCCTCGCACCGGAAGCGTTTCTGTTTGGGAGTTGGTTTCCGACCAGAGATCGCCATTCCCGACCAATTTGGGAGAGGCTAAAAGCAGCCGTGTCTCCAGAACCTACCCTTCTTGCCTCGCGCGATCATGGGCAGCGCTCGCTTCCTTGACGGCGTCGCCATGGTTGAGCGCCCAAGCGCAGAGCGCCTCGAACGGCTGGCGCAGCGAATGACCCAAGGGCGTGATCGCATACTCCACGCCGATCGGCGCTGTCGGCAGCACGGTGCGCGTGACCAGGCCGTTCCGCTCCAGTCGCTTCAGCGCGTCCGCAAGCGCCTTGTGCGTAATGCCATCAAGCCGCCTCTTGATCTCGTTGAAGCGCGACGGCTTCGGGCAGAGCACCGTCAGGATCATGATCGTCCACTTGTCGGCGATCTTATCCAACACGGGGCGCAGGCGCGCCATGTCGGAGAACGCCCGCTGAGAAAGGAGCTCAAGGTCGGTATCGTCTGCCATATCTAGGCTATCCATAGTGCGTTCTTGATAGTAAATATAGGCGGTATATCTCCTATGCCATCGTTCAGGATAAGGACAGCGCGACGGCTGGAATGACGAACAAGATTGCGTTGGTTGTAGGCGGCGCAAAGGGCATTGGCCTTGCGATCGCGAACCGGCTGGCAGTGGAGGGAGTCGTGGTTTTCCTTACCGGGCGACGCGCCGACGAGGTCGAAAAGGCAGCCGAGAGCATCGGCCGAGGCGCGCGCGGCCTAGTCGCGGACGCAAGCGTGCCCGAGGATTTAGGGCGCGTCGTGGCGACGGTGCGAGGTGCGCACGGCCGGATTGACGCCCTGGTCCTCAACGCCGGCATGTCGGAACCGGCGACCCTGATCAACGAGACGCCTGAGCATTTCGACCGCCATTTCGCAGTCAATGTCCGTGGTCCTGTCTTCGGATTGCAAGCAGCGCTGGGCGCGATGGGCCATGGCGGTTCCGTCGTGCTGGTTGGGTCCATTGCAGATGCGGCCGGCATCTCTCCATACGGGACCTATGCCGCGACAAAAGCTGCGTTGCGCTCCTATGCGCGCACTTGGACCGTGGAACTGGCGCCGCGCGGCATCCGCGTGAACGTCGTCGCCCCCGGCCCGACTGACACGGACATGATGGCGAGCGTGCCCGAAGAGGGGCGTGCCGCGTTGGTTGCACCGATCCCACTTGGCCGCATGGCGCGCCCTGCCGAAGTAGCAGCGGCCACGCTCTTCCTGCTGAGCGATGAGGCGAGCTTTATCGCCGGAGCTGAGTTGTGCGTCGATGGCGGCATGCGTCAAGTCTGAGGGCACCGCCCTCACAACCGTTGATCCGTGTCCACTTTTGCAGCCGCTGGCTCGAAAGCGGCCGGACCGCAAACTATCAGGAATCGACATCAAACTAAGACATCGCTCTTGCGCCTCAACGCTTGACGGCCGACCCAAGCCGTGAACATATAGAGAACACTCAACGTTAAACACCAATCAGCCTAAGCACGTCAGAAGGAGCCGGCATGTTTCGAACGCCGCGAACACTCTGGGCGACCCCGAATATGTTCTCTTATCGTTCTTCTAGCAAGCTAGGCGCTGCGCCAGGTTTCGCAAGGGCTCTACGGCGAACCGGAAAAGTCGTCGGCGGCGTGCTCCAAGCTGTAGGCTTTGCTGGAGTGATATGGCTGCTGCTCGCCGGACCAGGCTTCCTGGCCCTCGGCGCCGGACAGCGCGACGCGGTAGCGGTGGCGCGGCGCTAGGCCTTGCCGTAAGAGCGGGACATGTCCCCGCCCGTCCGAACCTGTGCAGTTTGCGGCTCCCCGGCGCGGCCCGTGTTCCGTGCGCCGCCGGCGGAGCAGGCTCCGGACCTTGACGGGCGGCCCGGGGAGCCGACCCGCTCCACCCTCTCGCAATGGATCGCGACCTGCCGGCGCTGCGGCGCGTCCGGTCCAGACTTGGCGGCGTTGCCGGCAGGGGCGGCGGACGTGGTGCGGTCGGATGCTTACGGGGCGCTGCGCGCGTCGGGTACGGCCGGGCCATTCCTGCGCTGGGCGAAGATTTGTGAGCGTGCCGGCGACCGGGCTGCTGCCGCCGAGGCGGTACTGCAGGCGGCATGGGCGCTGGACGACGCCGGCCAGGACAGCGCGGAGCTTCGCGCCCGTGCCGTGGCGCTATGGGGCGAACCTAGCGGGACCGAGGACGCGCTCCGCATCATCGACCTGCTTCGCCGCGCCGGACAGTTCGCCGACGCCATGGCCTTTGCGGTGCGTCTGGACCGTGAACTGGACGAGAACTCGGCCGCGATCCTCGCATTCCAGCGCGACCGGATTGCCGCCGGGGACCGTGGCCGGCACGGCATCGGCAGCGCGCTCCGCCCGCCGGCGCGGCGGCCGCACGTCACGCACGGGCGCAGTGCGGGAGGAGGCCTGTGGCGTCGCCTGTTCGGGGCATGACCCGGGCCGAGTCGCTGCGCCGCAAAATCGACAGCAAGGCCAAGCCGCTGGGGTCGCTAGGCCGGATTGAGGAGCTGGCGGTCCTGCTTGGCTGTTTGCAGGACAGCGATCAGCCCCGGGTGCAGGACCCGGTGCTGCTGGTGTTCGCCGGGGACCATGGCGCGGTGGCGTCGGGGATTTCAGCCTACCCGAGCGCCGTCACCGCCGCGATGGTTGGGATGTACTTGGAAGACCGGGCGGCGGCGAACCTGTTTGCCCGGCAGGCTGGAGCGCGAATGGTGGTGGTGGACGCTGGCATCGCCACGGAGCTGCCGCCGCACCCGGGCCTGTTGTCCGCGCGCATCGGGCCTGGCACGCGGGACTGGACGCACGGCCCCGCCATGGAACCCGCCGAGGCACAAGCCGCGCTCGACGCCGCAGCCGGCATCGTGGGGCGCATCGCGGAGGGCGGCTGCACCGTGCTGGCGCTCGGCGACATGGGCATCGGCAACACCGCCAGCGCGGCTTTGCTGGCGCATAAAGTGGCGGGGTTGCCACTTGATGCGCTGGTGGGCCGCGGCGCCGGGCTGGATGACGCGAGGTTGCGGCAGAAGCGGGACGCGGTGGCGCGGGGCGCCGCACGGACCGCGGCGCGGCTGACCGCGGCCGAGGCGTTGTCGCAGTACGGCGGCTTTGAGATCGCGATGCTGGCCGGCGCCATCCTGGAGGCGGCGCGCCGGCGCGTGTGCGTGGTGATCGACGGCGTGATCGTGACCGCCGCCGCAGTGCTGGCGCACGCCATCGAACCCGGCTGCCTCGGCTGCTGCGTGTTCGCGCACCGCTCGGCCGAGCAGGGGCATGACGCCATGCTGGCCCATTTGGGCGCGCGGCCCTTGCTGGACCTGGGCATGCGCTTGGGCGAGGGCACCGGCGCCGCGTTGGCAATCCCGTTGCTGCAGGCCGCGGCCGCCATGCTGTCGGACATGGCGGACCTGCGGGACGTCACGTGATCCAACAGGAGTGGCGGCTGTTCCTCACCGCCATGCAGTTCCTGACCCGGTGCCCCGTGCCGGCCTGGGTGGGGCACAGCCCAGACCAGCTCGACCGCGCGGTGCGCTACTTTCCCCTGGTGGGCGTCTGCGTGGGCCTGCTGGGCGCCGCCGTCCTGGTCGTGGCCCGCACCGGCCTTCCAACGCCGGTGGCGGCGGTGCTGAGCGTGATGGCGACAGTGCTGGCCACCGGCGCGTTCCACGAGGACGGGCTGGCGGACGCCTGCGACGGGTTGTTCGGCGGCTGGACCCGGGCGGACGCGCTGCGCATTATGAAGGACAGCCGGATCGGCACGTTCGGGGCGGCCGGGTTAGGCTTGGTGCTCGGGCTGAAGATAACGGCGCTGTCCGGCCTGGCCCCCGCCGCCATCATCGCGGCCCATGCCGGCAGCCGGTTCATGGCCGTGTGCGTCATCGCCAGCCTGCCCTACGTGCGTGAAAGCGAGCAGGGCGCGAAGGCGAAGCCGGTCGCAGGCGGCGTAGGGCGCACGGAACTCGGCATCGCGGCCATGGGCGGGCTGCTGCCATTGCTGCTGCTGGAGGCACGCACGTTGCCGGCGCTCCTGTTGGCGGCGGCGGTGACAGCCATGCTCGCGCGGTGGTTCCAGAGGCGGCTGGGCGGCTACACCGGGGACTGCCTGGGAGCGACCCAGCAGCTCACCGAGGTCGCAATCCTGCTGGCGGCGCTGTGGCACGCGGCCTGATCCTGGTGGCCCGGCATCCGCGCCCACGGGTCGGCGCGCGGATTTGCTATGGCCGCACCGATGTCGAGCTGGCCGAGCCGGCCGACACCGGGGCTGCCACGCTGATCGCCGCTGCCGTCGATCCAGTCGAGCGCATCATCACAAGTCCCCTGTCGCGCGCATTGGAGGTGGCGCGCCGGGTTGCCGCCCGGACCGGCGCACCGCTGCACGCCGACGACCGCTTGGCCGAGATGGACTTCGGCGCTTGGGAGGGCCTAGCCTGGACTGCCGTCCCGCGCCCGGAAATAGACGCCTGGGCCGCCGACCCGCTGGCATACCGGCCCGGCGGCGGCGAGAGCGTGGCCGACGTGCTGCGCCGGGTGCGCCGGGCCTGGACCGGGATCGCCAGCTCCGCCGACACCACGCTGGTGGTGACGCACGCCGGGCCGATCCGCTGTTTGCTGCACATCGCGCGCGGGATGCCCATCCATGACGCGATCAGCGCCGGCATCCCGTATGGGTCGGTGACCCGGTTCGAGCGTTAGGGCTGCCCTACTCCGCAAGCTCGCGCATCACTCGGATCAGGTCCGCCTTGCCTTCGAAGCCGATGCCCGGCAGCTCCGGCATGGTGATGTGCCCGTCCTGCACCCGCACGCTGTCCGGGAACCCGCCATACGGCTGGAACAGGTCCGGGTAGCTCTCATTGCCGCCCAACCCCAGCCCGGCCGCGATGTTCAAGGACATCTGGTGCCCGCCATGCGGGATGCATCGCGCAGGCGACCACCCGGCGGCGCGCACGGCGTCCAGCGTGCGCAGGTACTCGCACAGGCCGTAGGACAGCGCGCAGTCGAATTGCAGCCAGTCCCGGTCTGGCCGCATCCCGCCGTGGCGCAACAGGTTGCGGGCGTCCTGGTGGCTGAACAGGTTCTCCCCGGTCGCCATCGGGCCGGGGTAGAACTCCGCCAGCGCGGCCTGCAACTGGTAGTCCAGCGGGTCACCGGCCTCCTCGTACCAAAACAGCGGATAGTCCCGCAGCATCTTGGCATAGGCGATGGCGGTCTCGAGGTCGAACCGCCCGTTGGCGTCCACCGCGAGCCGTGCGGGGCCGATCTCCGCCAGCACGGCCTCGATCCGCGCACGGTCGTCGTCCAGGGCCGCCCCGCCGATCTTCATTTTCACGACGGTGTAGCCGCGGTCCAGGTAGCTGCGCATCTCGGCCCGCAGCGCGCCGAGGTCCTTGCCGGGATAGTAGTATCCGCCAGCGGCATAGACGAACACGTGCGGGTCCGCCGCCCGGCCGTGGCGCGCCGCCAGCATCTGGAACAGCGGCTGCCGCTCGATCTTTGCCACCGCGTCCCACAGCGCCATGTCCAGCGTGCCGACAGCAACGGAGCGTTCGCCGTGCCCGCCGGGCTTTTCGTTGGCCATCATGGCGGCCCAGGCGCGATGCGGGTCCAGCGTACCGCGGCAGTCCAACAGGGCGTCAGGCTCCGCTTCCAGCAAGCGCGGGGCGAAGCGCTCGCGGATCAGCCCGCCTTGGCCGTAGCGCCCGTTGCTGTTGAACCCGTAGCCTACCACGCGCCGCCCGTCGCGGACCTGGTCGGTGACCACCGCCACCAGGCTCGTGGTCATGCGGGTGAAGTCGATGTAGGCGTTGCGGATCGGCGAGGCGATTGGCTGCGTGACCTCGCGGACGTCCAGGATGCGCATGGCCGGGTTCCCCTGTGCTGGCGCAACCGTTATGCCATGCGCTTTGCACGGTGGGAGCAGGCGGGATGCAGGTCGCGGGCAAGGCGTTCATCGTAACCGGCGGCGGCTCTGGCCTGGGCGCGGCCACGGCGCGGATGCTGACGGAGGCTGGTGGCCGGGTGCTGCTGGCGGATGTGGCCGAGGCGGACCCGCCAGCCGGCGGCGCGTTCCTGCGCACCGATGTGACGTCCGAGGCGGAGGGACAGGCGGCGGTGGAGCACGCCGTGCGGCATTTCGGCGGCTTGCACGGCCTGGTGAACTGCGCCGGCGTGGCAATCGGTGAGCGGGTGGCAGGCCGAGACGGGCCGCACCGGCTGGACAGCTTCACGCGCGTGGTGGCCGTGAACCTGCTGGGCACGTTCAACATGATCCGCCTGGCCGCCCAGGCGATGCGGGCCGGCGCGCCGGACACTGAGGGCGAGCGCGGGGTGATCGTCAACACCGCCTCGGTCGCGGCCTTTGACGGACAGATCGGCCAGGCCGCCTACTCCGCGTCCAAGGGCGGCGTCGTCGGCATGACCTTGCCCATTGCGCGGGAGCTGGCGCGGGATGGCATCCGCGTGGTGACGATCGCGCCGGGGCTGTTCGAGACGCCGATGATGCTGGGCATGGCTCCGGAAATCCAGGCGGCGCTGGGTGCCGGGGTGCCATTCCCGCCTCGGCTTGGGCGGCCAGCGGAGTTCGCGGCCCTGGTGCGGCAGGTGCTTGAGAATACGATGCTGAATGGCGAGGTAATCCGGCTGGACGGGGCGCTGCGGATGGCGCCGAAATAGCTGCGCCGGACCAGCCGCGGTCCCTGCGCGACCCGGTTGTGCAGGAGCGGCGGCGGGCGATGCTGTCCCTGCCCCGCGCCGCACCCCTGGTTGAGTTCGTCCAGGGCTTGCGGTCCCGTCCTGGCAGCGTGGTGCCTGAGTTCGACCCGGCCGACGGCGGAACATCGGCGCAGGCGCTGTTCCTATTGGAGAAACCCGGTCCAGCCACGGCGTCATGGACCGGCGGCTACGGTTTCGTCAGCCGGGACAACGACACGCCGACCGCCGAAGCAATCCACCACTTCATGGCGGAGGCCGGCATCCCGCGCGAGCGTACAGCCTTGTGGAACTTGGTCCCATGGTGGAACGGCACCTGCGCGATCCGCGCCGCCGAGCGCACTGACGGCGTCCAGGCGCTGGCTGCCCTACTGCCGCTGTTGCCGTCGCTGCGTGCGGTGGTGCTGGTGGGACGCACCGCCGGGACAGCGCGCGCCGTACTGGAGCGGACCGGGTTGCGGCTATTCGCCTCGGCGCACCCCTCGCCGCAAGTACGGGCAGGCTGGCCGGAGCGATGGCGGGCTATCCCGCTGGAATGGCGTCAGGTCCGGTCCGTGCTGGATTAAACTTGGTCGTAGTCCACCGTGACCCGCCCGCTGGTCGGATGCGACTGGCAGGTCAGCACGTAGCCCGCCTCGGTTTCCCAGGCCTCCAACGCATAGTTCACGTCCATGCGCACGGTGCCCGCCGTCACCCGGGCGCGGCAGGTGCTGCACATCCCGCCACGGCAGGAGTACGGCAAATCCAGGCCTGCCCGCAGCGCTGCTTCCAGCACCGTTTCCGCCTCGGCAACCGGCACCTCGGTCCGCACGCCATCCGCGATGATGACGGCTTGGGCGAAGGGCACGGTAGCGTCCCGTAAGATGGCGCTCCGGCGGACGCCAGTGGGTGCCGCTGGCGTGAACCGCTCGCTGTGAATGCGTTCTGGCGGCACCCCGGCGGCAGCGAGAGCAGCCGTCACGTCCTCGATCAGCGCGGACGGCCCGCATAGGAATGCGCCGTCCAGCCGCGCCGCGCTCGCGCCCAGCAGCGCCATCGCCTTGGCCCCGTCTAGCCGTCCCGAAAGGATAGGCACGTCCTGCTGCTCCCGCGACAGCACGTGCACCACCGTCAGACGGTCAAGGAAGCGGTCCTTCAGCTCCTCCAGCGTTTCGCGGAAGATGATTTGGCCCGTGGCGCGGCTGCCACACAACAGGATGAATCGGCTGTGCGGCTCACGCGTGAGCACGGATTTCAGGATCGACAGCACCGGAGTGATGCCGGACCCTGCGGCAATCCCCGCATAGAGGCGCACCGCGCCCGGGTCCGGCGCGAGGGTGAACCGGCCGTCCGGCGGCATCACGTCCAGCGTGCCGCCTGCCTGCAACGCCTCGTGCGCCCAGGCGGAAAACCGGCCGTCGTCCACCCGCTTGATCGCGATCCGCAGCTCGCCATCGTCAAGGCCGGAGCAGATCGAGTACGACCGCCGCACCTCCTCCCCGTCAATCCGCACCCGCAGCGTCAGGTACTGGCCGGGAACATACGTGAAGTGGGAGCGCAGCTCGGGCGGCACCTCCAGCGCGACGCTGACCGCGTCCGCCGTTTCCTGCCGCACGTCGGCGATGCGGAGCGCGTGGAAACGGCTCACTCTAGTGGCACTTGAAGTAGTCGAACGGCTCCCGGCAGGACAGGCAACGCCACAGCGCCTTGCATGAGGTGGAGCCGAACTCCGCCACCACCTCCGTATGGTCCGAGCCGCACCGCGGACACGCCACCTGGTCCACGCCGAACAGCGCCCGGCGGCCCGTGGCCCGGCCCGGCGGCGCGATGCCGTACTCCAACAGCTTGCGGCGCCCGTCCTCGGTCATCCAGTCCGTAGTCCAAGCAGGGGACAGCACGGTCCGCACCCGGCCCGGGATGCCGGCGCGGGCCAACGCCAGCTCGACCTCGATTGCGATCAAGCCCATGGCGGCACAGCCGGAGTAGGTCGGCGTAATCAGCACCTCGACCCCGCCCGCGTCCTCCGTCACGTCCCGCAACACGCCGAGGTCGGCAATGGTCAGCACCGGCACCTCCGGGTCGCAGACCTCGGCCGCCGCCGCCCAGGCCCGGTCCCGCAGCGGCGTTACCATCGTGCGCCGGGAAAGCTGCGTTGCAGGTGCTGCATTTCGGCCAACAAGAAGCCCAGGTGCTCGGTATGCCGCCCGGTCCGGCCGCCACGGTGCATCCAGGCATTGGCCGGCCGGGTCAGGGTGGCCTGGTCCAGGATGGCGGCGACCGTCGCGTCCCAAACCTGCCGGAGCGGCGCCGGGTCGGCCGCGACGCTGGAAGCAACCAGCTCGCACGGCTCGAACATCTCGCCGGTGTAGGGCCACAGCAGGTCCACCGCCGCCTGCGCCCGACGCTGGCTTTCGGCCGTGCCGTCGCCCAACCGGATCATCCACTCCGAGGCATGGCGCAGGTGGTACGCCGTCTCCTTCTCCGCCTTGGCGGCGATGGCGGCGAGCGTCGGGTCCGTGGATGCGGTCATGGCCCGCCACCAGGGGTCGATATACGCGGCATACAGGAACTGCCGCGCGATGGTCTGCGCGAAGTCGCCATTCGGCTGTTCCAGCAGCAGCAGGTTGCGGTATTGCGGGGCATCCCGCAGGTAGGCCATGCCGTCCTCGTCGTGCCCGGCGCCTTCGGCCTCGGCGGCGTACTGGTATAGGCTGCGCGCCTGTCCCAGCAGGTCCAGCCCCATGTTGGCGAGCGCTATGTCCTCCTCCGGCGTCGGCGCGTGGCCGCACCACTCGGACAGACGGTGCCCCAGCACGAGCGCGTCGTCGGCGCGGCGCAAGGTGAACAGCACCAGCGGCGTCTCCCGCACCTGGATGGAGGTGGTCGCCACTTACATATGGCCGACTTCGTCCGGCACCTGGTAGA
Source organism: uncultured Acetobacteraceae bacterium (assembly GCA_964242575.1). Lineage (GTDB taxonomy): Bacteria > Pseudomonadota > Alphaproteobacteria > Acetobacterales > Acetobacteraceae > JANPPS01. The sequence continues at coordinate 49,603 of CAXTCN010000004.1, forward strand.
AGGTCGGGTGACGGTAGATTTTGCTGGCTGTGGGTTCGAACATCATGCCTTTGTCGGCCGGGTCGCTGGCGGTAATGGCGTTGCTGGGCACCACCCAAAGCGACAAGCCCTCACCTCGGCGGGTGTAAACGTCCCGCGCCGCCTGCAATGCCATCTCGGCGTCCGCCGCGTGCACACTGCCGGCGTGCTTGTGCGCGAGGCCGTTGCGGCTGCGGATGAAAACCTCCCAAAGCGGCGTCTTTTGCTCGCTCATGCCGCGATTTTCCGTGCCCGGCGTTTCTCGGCATGGGCCAAGGCGGCTTCCCGCACCCAAGCGCCGTCCGCGTGCGCCTGGCGCCGGTCGGCCAGCCGCTCCCGGTTGCACGGGCCGTTGCCGGCGATCACCTGGCGGAACTCTTCCCAGTCGATGGCACCGAACCGCCAGTGCCCGGCCGCCTCGTCATACGTGAGCGCCGGGTCCGGGATCGTGAGGCCCAGGAAATGCGCTTGCGGCACCATGGCGTCCACAAAGCGCTGGCGCAGCTCATCGTTGCTGAAACGCTTAATCTTCCACGCCATGCTGGTGTCGCTGTGCTGGCTTTCGCCGTCCGGAGGCCCAAACATCATCATTGCCGGCCACCACCAGCGGTCCAGCGCGTCCTGCGCCATGGTCTTTTGCTCCGGCGTGCCGCGGGCCAGGGTCATGGCGATCTCGTAACCCTGGCGCTGGTGGAAGCTCTCTTCCTTGCACACCCGCACCATGGCGCGGGCATAGGGGCCGTAGCTGCAACGGCACAGCGGGATCTGGTTCATGATCGCGGCGCCGTCCACCAGCCAACCGATGGCGCCGATGTCGGCCCAAGTCAGCGCCGGGTAGTTGAAGATGCTGCTGTGCTTGGCCCGGCCGGACAGCAACTGGTCTGTCAGCTCCTCCCGCGACACGCCCAGGGTCTCGGCGGCGGCGTAGAGGTACAGCCCGTGCCCACACTCATCCTGCACCTTCGCCAGCAGCGCGGCCTTGCGGCGCAAGCTTGGAGCACGGGTCAGCCAACGCCCTTCCGGCAACTGCCCTACAATCTCGCTGTGCGCGTGCTGGCTGATTTGGCGGACCAAGGTGCGGCGGTAGGCCTCGGGCATCCAGTCATTCGCCTCAATCCGGTCATCGGCGTCGATGCGCGCCTGGAACCGGGCCATATGCTCCGTGTCCTCAACGGGGCGGGGGCCAACGTCAGCGCTGTTCAGGGCCTGGGTGTACATGCCTGCACTCCGAAAGTGTAGCGTCAGGAAACATACCACAGAATTTCGATGATGCAAGATTTTCTGTAATGTGCCCGGCTTGGGAACCGGGTGGCCGCAACGGGGTTCTGACGGTGATGCAACTGGAGGACCTTGCCATGGACGAGAACCGTTTTGAGGGCGCAGCCCGGAAGATCGGCGGAAAGATCGAGGGCGCGGTCGGCGACCTGACCGGCGATCAGAAGATGCAGGCCGAGGGCGGCATGGACCGCGTGGCCGGCAGTGCCCAGCGCGCGTATGGACAGGCCGCGGATGCCGTTCGTGACACGGCAAGCCGGGTCAGCGAGCAGGCCAGCGACTATGGCTCTCAGGTGTTGGACCAGATTGAGGAGGCTGGGGACTACCTTGCCGAACAGATCGACCAACGGCCAATTACGGCTATCCTGATTGCGGCGGGTGTCGGCTTCCTCTTGGCTTTGGCGACGAAGCCCGCTCCGGTGGTTTACTACCGCCGCCGCTGAACCGTTCTGCCGGGTCCGGACCTCGCGGCAGGGGTCCGGACCGGCGCTCGGCAGTGTCCAGCCATAGCTCTGATCCTGGCGCCATCACTTGATAGAGTCGTTTGCAAAGCTGCCAGGCAGCGTTGCCGTGCCAATTATCCGGCAACATGACAGTAGGCAGGCCGGGGTCCCGCAGCGCGACGCGCCGGTGTTCATGGATCAACATCACACGCGTCGCCAATGCATCTAATGGCGCAAGCCCGTCTGAAGCAGGCTCTACGGCACCGAACACATCCAAAAATCTCGCGTAGCCCACATTGATGCGCCCGAGCGGCCAGGAGCGGTCCGCAAGTGTGCGAAGTGCGGACGGGCTGCCGGTGGCCCGCACATGCAGGATATTGTCAGGCAACGGCTGGAAGTCTGGGGCAATTAAGACACCGGGCGTGCATAGCGCCCAGCCGGCGTTTTCCAGGGATTTCCGGTCCGCGCCAGGCTCGGGCCAGGCAATCAGCAGGCCGCCGCCCCATTCCGGCTGGCGTTGGCGGTAAATCCTCGGGCTTGCCGCGACGAATTCGGCCTCGTGCTGCGGCGAAAGGCTGTAATAACTGTTGCGGCCAATTCGGTGGCGCTCCAGCCAGCCATCCTGGGTGAGCCGGGATACCGCGGTGCGCACCACGCCCTCGCTGGCGCCGAGCCGCTGCATCAGCACCAGCAAGTCCGCCATCGCAACCTCACCGCCCCGTGGCAGGATGGCGTCGCCGAACACCGTCAGGATGACCGACCCAGTACGTGACGGCTCGGTCCGCAACCGGTCCAGCACGCCGACCAGTTCCGGCCAGGCGGCAGCCTGCGTCACCGCCCGCCAGAAACCGGCAGCAGCGCCCCGGTCACGTAGGCCGCCTCGTCCGACAGCAGCCAGAGAACCACGGCCGCGACCTCCTCCGCGGTGCCGGCGCGGCCCATCGGGATGCCCGGTCCCATGCGTCCCACCCGGTCTGGCATGCCGGCCTTGCCGTGGATCGCGGTGTCGATCAGGCCCGGCAACACCGCGTTCACCCGGATGCCGCGCGGCGCCAACTCGCGTGCGGCGCCGATGGTGAGCGTGTCCACGGCGCCCTTGCTCGCGGCGTAGTGGACCCACTCCCCCGGGCTGCCGAGCTGCGAGGCGCGGGACGAGACGTTGACGATGGCGCCGCCCTGGCCGCCACGGTCGGCCGCCATCCACCGCACGGCCCCACGCAGCGCCAGGAACGCTCCGCGCACGTTCACGGCCATGACCCGGTCGAGCGCCGTGGCTGGCAGCTCGTCGAGCATCGCGACCGGGCCGGTGATGCCGGCGTTGTTGACCAGCGCCGTGATGGGGCCGAGCGCAGCCGCGGCGGCGAACAGCGCGACCACTGCCGCCTCGTCGGCCGCATCGGCGCGCTGCGGCAGGATGCGCCCGCCAGCGGCCCCGATCTCCGCTGCCAACCCGTCGGCTGCGCCGGCGTCGTGCGAGTAGGAGAAGCACACGGTCCAGCCACGCCGCGCCGCAAGACGGCAAACGGCCGCGCCGATGCCTTGGCTGCCGCCGGTAACGACCATGACGGCCACGGCGTCAAGCCTTAAGGAAGCCGACCAGGCGCTCGGCCTCGGCCACGATAGGCTCGGCCAGTGCGCTGGCGCGAGCGCCGCCATCCCGCAACACGGCGTTTACGCTGCCCGGGTCGGCCAGCAAGCGGCGCGTCTCGGCGGCAATCGGCGACAGCTTGGTGACCAGCACCTCCGCCAGCGCGTCCTTGAACACTCCAAAACCCTTGCCGCCGTGTTCCCGCAGCACCGCCGCAGCATCCACATCCAGCAACGCCGCCATGATGCCCACGAGGTTGCGCGCCTCTGGCCTGCCCTCCAACCCGTGCGGCTCGGACGGCAGCGGCTCGGCGTCGGTGCGGGCGCGGCGTATCTTGAGCGCGATCGTGTCCGCGTCATCCGTCAAGTTGATGCGGCTCTGGTCCGACGGGTCGGACTTCGACATCTTCTTTGCGCCGTCGCGCAGGCTCATGACCCGCGCGGCCGGGCCGAGGATCAACGGCTCGATTGCCGGGAAAAATTCCACCCCATAATCGTGGTTGAACTTCTGCGCGATGTCGTTTGCAAGCTCGAGATGCTGCCGCTGGTCGTCCCCCACCGGCACGCGCGTCGCATGGTAGGCCAGGATGTCGGCCGCCATCAGGCTCGGGTAGATAAACAGCCCAGCCGACACCTGCTCCCGATCCTTGCCCGCCTTGTCCTTGAATTGCGTCATGCGGTTGAGCCAGCCCAGCCGCGCCACGCAGGTAAAAATCCAGCCGAGCCGCGCATGGGCGGGCACCGCGGACTGGTGGAACAGGATATGCGCCCGAGGGTCGATGCCGCAGGCGATCACCGACGCCGCCAGCTCCCGCGTGGCGGCCGTGAGCGCGCGGGGGTCCTGGAACTGCGTGATGGCGTGCAGGTCCACCACGCAGTACAGGCACTCGTGGTCCCGTTGCAGCGCGACCCAGTTGCGGATGGCGCCAAGGTAATTGCCAAGGGTCGGCACGCCGGAAGGCTGGATGCCGGAGAAGATGCGCTGCATGGCCGGGTTGTCCGTCCCTGGCCTGCCGCGGTCAAGCCGTCGCTTTGGCCAGGTAGGCTACTCGGTGACGGCGCGGGTTGCGCCGTTGCGCCAGTACAGGCTGACCTTCGACACCTTGCACAAGTTCACGCTCGTCCACTCAGCCTCGTCGCCGTCGTTGTAGACGACCTTGATGTCAAAGCTGCAGGCCGAGGTACGGTTCGGGAAGGTGATGTCCACTATCTTGCCGTCCCCCAGCGAGCCGCGGCCCATCAGGTCCTTGCCCCAACTCCGGCTGCTGCTGGCGCCGACGTAAACCTCGTCGATCTGATATCCCGTGCGGTTGACAACCTGGAAATCCTGGTCCGCCGCAAACGCCGGCAATGCGCCGAGCATCAACGCAAAGGCTGCAAACAACAAACGGGCGAACATCGGCATACTCCCCAAGACAAATGACACGGATCAGCAATAAACCCCCGCCGCCGCCATAACCACGACTGGCTGGTGAGGAAGTGTCATAGGCCCAAGAAGTTACCTGCGCGTTAAGCCGACCGGCGCCGGCGCATCATCGCCACCAGCTCCCGGACATCGAGCGCCCCCAACACCTGTGCCGCGGCGCCGTATGCCGCAAGGCCCAGGCCGATCAGCGCCGCAAGCGCCAGCCAGCGCAGCCCGGCCGTGTCCTCCGCGGGGACAAACACCCTGTCCTGCGCCAGCAGCAACGCCGCCGCCATCACCAGCGCCGCCGCGGCAATCCGCGGCAGCCGCCGGCGCAGGCGGGCGTCAAGCGCCAACTGGCCCCGCCGGCTCAACACGACGCCCAGCGCCAACACGTTGAATATGGCGGACAAGCTGGTGGCGAGCGCCGGGCCGGCGTGCTGCAACGGCACCATGAACAGCAGGTTCAAGGCAAGGTTCAAGCCAATCGCCACCAGCCCCACCCGAACCGGCGTGGCGGTGTCGCCATGCGCGAAGAACGCCGGGACCAGCACCTTCAGCACCACGAACGCTGGGAGGCCAAAGGCATATGCCGCCAGCGCCTGCGCGCTCAGCAACGCGCTGGTTGCATCGAACGCGCCGCGGCCGAATAGCACGAGCATGATCGGCTCCCCAGCCACGCCAAGCGCCAAGGCGGCCGGCAGCGTCAGCACCAGGCTGATTTCCAGCGCCCGGTTCAATGTAACCACGGCGCCAGCGGTGTCCCCCGACCGCGCCTGCCGCGACAGCAGCGGCAGCAGCGCGGTGCCGACCGCCGTGCCGATCACGCCAAGCGGGAGCTGGTTCACCCGGTCCGCATAGTACAGCAGCGACGCCGAGCCGGGCGGCAACCAGGTCACGACCACGATATCGACCGCCAGGTTAAGCTGCGTCACCCCAGCGCCCAACAGGCCCGGCCCCATCCGGCGCATCAGCACCCGCACCCGGGGCGTGAGCCGCGGCCGCGGGATGCGCAGCGCCATGCCCGCCCGCCGGACCGCCCACGCCAGCAACGCCAGTTGCAGCACCCCGGACACCGTGACGCCCCACGCCAGCGAGTGCCCGACGGTCGGCACGTAGGGCGTCAGCAGCAGCATCGCTGCGATGGACACGCCGTTGAACACCACCGGCGCTGCCGCCGCCGCTGCGAACCGGTCAAGCCCGTTCAACACCCCGGACAGCAACGCCGCCAGGCAAATCAGGAACAGGTAGGGGAAGGTGATGCGCGCGAGCGTGACCGTCAGCTCCAGCTTGCCCGGCTCATCGGCGAACCCGGACGCCAGCAACCGCATGAGCTGCGGCATGAACAGCTCGCCCAGCACCGTCACGATCAGCAACCAGAATGCCAGGACGGCGATGGCCTCCTGCGCGAAGCTGCGCGCGGCGGGGGTGCCCTCGGTCGCGAGGATGCCGGAGAACTCGGGCACGAAGGCCGCGTTGAACGCGCCCTCGCCAAACAGCCGGCGGAACAGGTTCGGCAGGCGCAGCGCCACGAAGAACGCGTCCGCCACCGGCCCGGTCCCGGCCAGCGCCGCGATCAGCATGTCCCGCGCGAAGCCGAGCACCCGGCTGGCCATGGTCCAGCTACCGACGGTGATGATGCCCCGCAGCATGGCCCGACCCTATTCGTCCCGCCGCGGCCGCGCCAGCAGCGCCGCGATTGCTTGGTCCAGCCGTGCGCCCGCCAGCAACCCGGCGACGGCCGAGCACACCGGCAACTCCGTCCCCGACGCCCGGGCCGCCAGCGCCGGCGCTGTCAACACGCCCTCGGTCACCCCGGTGCGCTGGGCCAACACCGCCGCCAGCGTCTCGCCACGCCCGAGCGCCACACCCAAGGAGTAGTTGCGGCTGGCTGGCCCGGCGCACGTCAACAGCAGGTCACCAAGCCCGGACAGCCCGGCGACCGTCTCCGCCCGCCCGCCCAGCGCGACTACCAGCCGGCCCAGTTCGGCCAGCCCGCGCGTGACCAGCGCCGCCCGCGCGTTCTCGCCTAAGCCCGCCCCCATCACCGCCCCGGCCGCGATGGCGATGACGTTCTTGGCCGCGCCGCCGACTTGCGCGCCGGTCGGGTCGTCGTTGCCATACAGGCGGAAGCGGGGCGTCGCGAGCAGGGCCACCACCGCTTCACGCACCAACGCGTCGGCGCCGGCCACCACGGCCGCGGCGGGCAGCCCGGCGGCCACCTCATGCGCGAACGTCGGCCCGGTCAGCACGGCAGACGGCACGCCAGGGTACAACGCCTCCAACACCTCAGCCGGCAGCAGCCCGGCGCCAGCCTCGAACCCCTTCGCGCATAGCACCACCGGAGCGGCAGGCTTCCAGCCGCGCAGCACGGCCCGCATGTGCTGCATGGGCACGGCCAACACGACGGCGTCAAAGCCGGTGCCAGGCAGTGCCGCCTCAACCTCGATCCCGTCCGGCAACCGGTGTCCTGGCAGATGCACGCTCGTTCGCGTGGTCCGGAGCGCCGCCGGGTCGCGCGCCCAAAGCGTGACGCTTTGCCCGGCGCGCACGGCCTGGATTGCCAGCGCGGTGCCCCACGCGCCGGCGCCGACCACGGCCACCCTACTCATCCGTGAGCCGCACGACGGCCGAACCCGCGCCAGGCTCATTGTGGCCGAGCCGATCCAGCAACGCCGCCAGTATGCCCGGCACCTCCCGCTCGAACCCCCAGGGCGGGTTGCGCACCAGCAGGCCGCAGCCGTTCAGCCGCGTGGGGTCGGTCGGCTCGCGCAGCCACAGCTCGGCGCACACCGCGTCGCGCAGCCCGGCGATCCGCACGCCCTCATGGAACGTCCGCACCGGGCTGCGATGCTTGATCGGGTACCACGTGGCCAGCACGGCGGTGCCCCAGCGCGCGGTTGCGGTGCGCAAGCCCGCCAGCACACGGTCGAACTCCCCCGGCGCCTCATAGGGAGGGTCGATCAACACCAGCCCCCGCATCTGCCGCGGCGGCAGCAACGCGCCGAGCGCCTCGTAGCCGTCCCGCAGGTGCACCGCGATCCGCGGGTCCCGCCCGGCCCAGCGGCGCAATACCGCGTGGTCCTCCGGATGCAGCTCGCAGCACGCCATCCGGTCATCCGCGCGCATCAGGGCGCGGGCAATGGCGGGCGAGCCGGGATAAAGCCCAAGCCGCTCGACCAGCGCGACGTACTCCGCAACCGGCGCCGGCGGCTCGTGCAGCAGGCGGGCGATGCCGGCGCGCCACTCCCCGGTGCGCTCGGCCGGACCGTCCATGAGGTCGTATTGGCCGAGGCCGGCATGGGTGTCCAACACGAACAGCGGCGCTGGCTTGCGCGCCAGCGCCTGCAACAGCCAAGCCAGCAAGGCGTGCTTCATGCAGTCCGCCGCGTTCCCGGCGTGGAAGGCGTGGCGGTAGTTCACGCGGCCTGCAACTCGTTCAACGGCCAACGCGGGCGCGGCGCGGTGTCCAGCGGATCGGCCAAGCCCAGCCGCAGCCGCTCGATCCCTGCCCAGGCCACCATCACCGCGTTGTCGGTGCACAGCCGGATGGGCGGCGCGACCAGCGACACGCCGCGCTGGCCGGCCACGCCCGCCAGCGCCGCCCGTACCGCCGCGTTGGCCGCGACGCCCCCGGCCACCACCATCAGCTTGGCCTCCGGCATCATGGCCAGGGCATGCACCGCCCGGTCCGCCAGCACCTCCGCCACCGCGCGCTGGAACCCGGCCGCGATGTCCGCGGCATCGGCGGGCGGCAGCGGCGACGGCAGCTTGGCAATCCGCTGCACCACCGCGGTTTTCAGGCCGGAGAAGCTGAAGTCGCACCCGGGCCGGCCCAGCAACGGCCGCGGGAACGGCTGGCGCGCCGCGTCGCCCTCGTGCGCGAGCCGCTCCAGCGCCGGGCCGCCGGGCCAGGGCAGGCCCAGCAGCTTGCCCACCTTGTCGAACGCCTCGCCCACCGCGTCGTCGATGGTGCCGCCCAGCCGGCGGTAGCGGCCCACGCCGTCCACCGCCACGCACTGGCAATGCCCACCGGACAGCAGCAGCAGCAAATACGGGAACGGCGCGCCGCCCTCCGATAGCCCGGGCAGCCGCGCCGTCAAAGCATGTGCTTCGAGGTGGTTCACCGCCACGAATGGCAGGCCCGCCGCCAAGGCGATGCCCTTGCCGACGCCGGCGCCCACGATCAGCCCGCCGATCAACCCTGGCCCGCAACTCGCCGCCACGCCGCGCAGGTCGGAGATTTTTAGCCCCGCTTCCGCCAGCACGCGGCGCACCAAGCCCGGCAGGTGCAGCAGGTGCGCGCGCGCCGCGATCTCCGGCACCACGCCGCCGAACGGTGCATGGTCCGCCTGCTGGCTCAGCACCACCTCGGCCAGGATGCGGCCATGTGCATCGAGGATAGCGACCGCAGTCTCGTCACACGACGATTCGATGCCAAGTATGGGTCCGTTGCCCAGTGCCAGGTCGTTGCCGAGCACCGGGCCAGTGACGAGCCCCGAGGCGGGGACAGTTTGCATCGGTTGGCTTTTCCTTCGGCGGCCCGATCTCATAGGACACCTCGATGCCTGACGCCCAGCCCACCAACATCATGCCTGCCGCCCTGGAGCTGCCGGCCTACCAGCCGTCGCACCATGGCCGGGCCCTGCCGCTCAGGGTCGGCACGCGCGGCTCGCCGCTGGCGCTCACGCAGACACGCATGTTCCTGGCGCTGCTGGCCCGGTTCTGCCCGGTTCTGGCGCCCGGCGCCCGGCAGGAACAAGTGTTCCAGCAGCACGTGATCCGCACCACCGGCGACGCGGTGCAGGACCGGCGGCTGGCGGACATCGGCGGCAAAGGCCTGTTTTCCAAAGAAATCCATGAGGCGCTGCTGGACGGCCGCATTGACTTCGCGGTGCACAGCCTCAAGGACCTGGAGACCGAGTTGCCGCCCGGCATCGTGCTCGCCTGCACCCTGCGGCGGGAAGACGCACGCGACGCGTTAATCTTGGGGCCGGAGTGCCTGCCGCCGCGGCCGGGCGACCCGCTCGCAGTCCTGCCGGCCGGCGCGGTCATCGGCACCAACTCGCTCCGCCGCCAGGCGCAGTTGCTGCATGCGCGCCCGGATCTCAGGATGACGCTGCTGCGAGGCAACGTGCAGCCGCGCATCGCCAAGGTGCTGCGCGGCGATTGCAGCGCGAGCCTGCTGGCCCTGGCCGGCCTGCGCCGCCTGGGGCTGGAGGACGCGGCCGCGGTGGTGCTGGACCCGGACGCCATGGTGCCATCGGCCGGGCAAGGGATCGTCGGCATCACCACGCGCGCCGACGACATCGAGCTGCGCAGCCTGCTGGCCGGCATCGAGGACCCGGAGGCGCGCGCGGTTTCGACGGCGGAGCGCGCGTTGCTCGCGCTGCTAGACGGGTCCTGCCGCACGCCGATCGGCGGCCATGCCCGGTTGCTGCCCGCCGCGCTGGGCCAAGTTCCGCCGCTGCACCTTACGGGCTTAGTGGCGCGCGCCGACGGGTCCTTTTTGTTGAAGCGTTCTATCCATGGCTCAGCCAACGACGCGGCGCGGCTGGGGGCGGAGCTTGGCGCAAGCTTGCGGGCCGACAGCCCGCGCGACATCTTTGGCTGAACCAGCGCGGGACGGAGTGCTGGTCACCCGCCCCGAACCTGGCGCCACCCAGACGGCCCGGCTGATCGCTGCCCTGGGCTACCAGCCCGTGCTGGCGCCGCTGCTGCGTGTCCGTCCGCTGCCGTTCCGCGCCCCGGCCGGACTACACGCAATTCTGATAACCAGCGGCAATGCCGTCCCGTCACTTCCGGCCTTGCTGCATGGCATCCCGCTGTTGGCCGTGGGCAAGGCTACCGCGGACCGGGCGCGCGCGGCTGGGTTCGCCACCGTGCTGAGCGCGGACGGGGACGCGCGGGACCTTGCTGAGCTGGCCCGCCGCCACCTTCCGCGCTGCGCGGTGCTGCTTGCGACCGGACGGAAGCAGGGCACGGCGCTGGCGGCTGAGCTGCGCCAGGCCGGCTTCGTGGTGCATCGCCGAGTTGTGTATGCGGCGCATCCGGCGGGGCGGCTGCCCCCGATGGCCTTGGACGCATTGCGGGACGGGCGGCTCCGGGCGGCGTTGTTCCTGTCGGCCGAGACCGCCCGCGCCTTCACGCGCGTGCTGCCGCCAGTGCTGCACGCGGCGCTGCCGGGGGTTGACGCGCTGGCAATCGGACAGCCCACTGCGGACGCGCTCATGCACTTGCCCTGGCGTCGCGTGCGCGTGTCGGCTAAGCCAACCCTCGAACGTGTATTGGCGCTGCTATGACAGAACCCACTCCTCCCGACTCTCCCTCCCCTGCCGCCCCACCGCCCCCGACCGGGACGCCGGAACGGGCGCGGATCGACGGCCCGTCCAGGCGGTCGCGTGATGCGCTGCCGCTGCTGTACCTGCTAGGTTTTCTGGTGCTGGGAGGGTCGCTGGCCTACCTCTACAGCAACCCGATCCAGACGAACCAGGCGCGCGAGTCTGAGTTCGCCGCCTTGAACAGCCGCGTGTCGCAGCTTGAGAATCGGCCTGCTCCGACATTGGCGCCGGTCGAGGGCCGGATCGCGGCGCTTGAGGGCCGTATCGCCGGGATCGAGGCCCGGCCCGCGCCGCCTCCGCCCGCACCGGTGGATTTGGGTCCGCTCAACAGCCGGCTTGATGCCGCCGCCACCAAGGAAGACCTGGCCGTCCTGACTGCCCGGCTGAACGCGGTCCTCGCGCAGGATTTGGGCGTTCTCAGTGCCCGACTAGAGGCCGCGGCCACCAAGGAGGACGTGGGCGTTCTCGCCGCTCGGCTGAACGCCGCCGTCACGCAGGACCTGGCCGTGCTTAGCGCCCGGCTAGACGCCGCCGCGACCAAGGAGGACGTGGGCGCTCTCGCCGGTCGGCTGAACGCTGCCATTACGCAGGACCTGGCCGTGCTTAGCACCCGGCTGGATGCCGCCGCGACCAAGGAGAACCTGAATGGCCTCACCGCCCGGCTGAACGCGGCCGAGGAGCGGGTCGCCAGCGCTGAACAGCAGGCCAAAGCCGCCTCGACCCAGGCCGCCACCCAGCTCAAGGAGCAAGTCACGACGCAAATCGCCTCTGTGACCGAAGAGTCCCGCCGTTTGTCGCAGGTCCAAGCAGCCGCAGCCGCCTTGAACGCCGGGCAGAGGCTCGGAGCCATCCCTGGCGCACCGCCCGCGCTGGCCCGCTTCGCATCCGAACCGCCGCCGACCGAGGCCAGCCTCCGCCTCTCGTTCGATGACGCCGCAGACGCCGCGGCGCGTGCGAGCCAGCCGGCCATCACGGAGGACCAGCCATTCGCCTCCCGGCTGTGGACGCGCGCCCAGCAAGCCGTGACCGTGCGCCAGGGCGACCGTGTCCTGCTGGGTGATCCGGTGTCTGGCGTACTGACGCGGGCCAAGCAATCGGTCGACGCTGGCGACCTAGCGGGCGCAATCGCGGCGCTAACCGGGCCGGGTGGGCTGGCCGGGTCGGCAGCGGCGGCGATGCAGCCGTGGATAGACCAAGCACGGGCCTTGCTGGATGCGCGGGCCGCGTTGGCCCAGATGGCGCGCGGCTGATGCGTACCGTTCTCGGACTGACCCTGCTCGCGGCGGCGGTGATCGCCGGTGCGTGGTGGGTGGCCGGCCTGCCGGGCACCGTCTCCGCCACCATCGCCGGCACGACGTTCCAGACCACTTCGCCAGTGGCGCTTGTGCTGTTGGCGGCCTTGTTCCTGATTCTTTATGCCGCGGTCCGGCTGCTGGCCGGGCTGTTCACCCTGCCGCGCCGCGCCAAGCGCGCCAACCGGAGCCGCCGCCGGGCCAAGGGCGACCAGGCGGTGACGCGCGCGCTCACTGCGCTGGCCGCGAGCGACTCGGGCGCGGCGCGGCGCGAGGCCGAACGGTGCCGGAGCCTGCTGGGCGACACGCCGCTTACTTTGCTACTGACGGCGCAGGCCAACAAGCAGGCCGGACGGGACACGGAGGCGGACGCCGTGTTCCGGTTGCTGGCGGACCGTAGCGACGCGGCGTTCCTGGGCCTGCGTGGCCTGCTGCGCCAAGCCATGACCCGGCAAGACTGGACCGCCGCGGCGGAGTTGGCGCAACGCGCGGACGCCGCCTATCCTGGGGCAGCTTGGCTCAAGGAGGAGCGTCGCCACCTGGCATTGCGCACCGGGCAGTGGCGGGACGCGCTGCGCCTGTCTGGCCCGGACACCCGCGCCGCCATGGCCGTGGCTGCCGCGGATGCCGAGGCTGACCCGTCAGACGCGCTTCGCTTGGCCAAGGAGGCATGGACCGCTGACCCCTCGTTGCCGCCTGCCGCCGTGGCCTACGCCACCCGGCTGCGCGCCTCCGGCCAGGACCGGAAGGCGCAGGACGTGCTGCGCAAGTCTTGGAAGCACCAACCGCATCCGGACATGGCGGCGGCGTTCCTGGCCCCGATCAAGGACAAGCTCACGCGCTACAAGGCCGCGCAAGCGCTGGCAAAGGCCAATCCGGACCATCCGGACAGCCACCTGCTGCAGGCGACCATGGCGTTGGAGGCTGGCCTGGCCGGGGAGGCCCGGCGTCACGCGGAGGCTGCGCGCTCGGCCGGGCTGAAGCAGCGGCGGCTGTGGATGCTGGTAGCCGAAATCGCCGAGCTGGACGGCCGCTCCGACGAGGCTCAGGAGGCGCTGCGCCAGGCCGCAACGGCCGACCCGGACCCGGTATGGCGCTGCGGCCATTGCGGGACGGTGCACAAGCGCTGGGTCCCGGTCTGCGACGCCTGCGGCACTGCCGGCAAGGTGGCTTGGGTGCTGCCGGAGCCGACGGCCCAGCCAGTGCGGCGGTTGCCCCAGACCGCTCCGGTGCCAGCCATCGAGGGCATCACCTCGTGAGGGCAGGTTAGCCCAGCGGCAACGTCCGGGTCTCGCCGAAGCCCAGCACGTCGAACGCCTCCTGCAGCAGCCCGACCCGTTGCCGTGCCGCCGCCAGGGCTTCAACCGGCGCGTCCACGGCCTCGTCCGTAAGCTGCCAAGTGCCGAAATGCATGCCGATGGCGTGGGTGGCGCCGAGGTCCGCCCGGGCTTGCACCGCTTCGGCCGGGTCCATGTGCACGGGCTGCATGATCCGTCGCGGCAGGTAGGCGCCAATCGGCAGCAGCGCCACATTTGGGCGGCCGAGCCGGTCCCGGATCATGCGCCAATGCGGCCCGGCGCCGCTGTCGCCTGCGAACAGCACCCGCTTGCCGTCCAGCTCCAGCATGAACCCGGCCCACAGCGTCCGGTCCCGGTCGAACGCGCCGCGCGAGGAGAAGTGCTGCGCCGGCGTCGCGGTGACCCGAACCGGGCCGACTTCCACGCTCTGCCACCAGTCCAGCTCCAAAGCGGTTCCGGCCCCTGCCCGCTCCAGCGTTGGCGCGTTCCCGAGCGTGGTGATGACTTTCGGGTTGCAGCGCCGTTGCAGCGCGCGCAGGCTGGGCAGGTCCATGTGGTCGTAATGGTTGTGCGAGACCAGCACCGCGTCGATGTGCGGCAACGCCTCCAGTGCCAGGCCGGGCGCCCGCACCCGCTTCGGGCCGAGCCACGTAAATGGAGAGCAGCGCTCGCTGAACGCCGGGTCCGTCAGCAGGCTGAACACGCCGCCGCTTGGCAGGCCGAAGCGGACCAGTAGCGTGCTGTGCCCGATGAAAGTAATGGCGACCTGTCCCGCCGGAACTTCGCCGGGCGCCGGGAATGCAGGGTTGGCGATGCTGCGCGGCCAGCGCGCCGGGCGCCGGGTCAGCATCCAGTAAAGAATCGGTCCGAATCGGCGGGGCGGCTGCCCAGGGTTGCGGAACCTGGCGCCGTCGAAGTGCTCGGTCACTCGCGTCAGCTTACGTCACCGAGAGCAATCATGTCGCCCACGCGCAACGTGCCGCCCTCGATCACGCGGGCCGTGATGCCGCCGTGCCGCCGCACCGCGTTATAGCCGCCGACGCCGAGCGTCTCCTCCATGCGGGAGCAGGGGTGGCACTCCCCGGTCGGTTCCAACAACGCAGGCCCCAGCCGGAACCGCCGCTCGTTCAGCGCGAACAGGTTGAAGCCGGACACGACGACGTTGCGCCGCAAACGTTCCGGGGTCACGCCGCCAACCCCGAGAAAGGCCGCAATCGCCGCCAGGTGCTCCGCCCCGATCAGCGTCACCTGCCGTTTGCCTCCGGTCCCGGCGTACCGGTCGCCGTGCAGGCCTTGCGCCGGGTCAAGCATGGCGTCCGTCACGGCACGCATCGGCGCGCGCCGGGCAGGGCGCAAGCCGATCCATCGCACCACGCCGGGCCGCATCGGCGCGTTCAATAGCCGCGCGAGCGGCGAGGACGGGTTCAGCATGGCGACCGAACGCGCTGGCGGCCCGCTGCAGCACAGCGCAGGCTATTTCCAGCTCGACAAGTAGAACCGCGGCAGCTCGTCCCGGAACGGCTTGAAGTTGAGCGTGCGGTTGATGGCATACGTCTTCACATAGGTGAACAGCGGCATGTAGTAAGCTTGTTCGCTGATGCGCTTGATAAGCGCGCTGTAAGCGCCGCGGCGCTGGTCCGCGTCGGTGGTGGCGCTGCCGGCCTGCACCAGGCGCATCACTTCCGGGTCCCGGGTGTAGTCCTGCCCGCCGCCGCCAAAAAAGAATGGGAAGTATGCGCTGGCGTCGTTGATCGAGTAGCTGCCCCAACTGCCAAGCTCAATCGGGTTCTTGCCCTCGTTGCTGCGCTGGACCATCGCGCCGGTTTGCAACTGCGTCAGCTTCGCATGGACGCCGACCGCGCCGAGGTAGGCCTGCACCGCTCCCTGCCACTGCGGCAGCAGGTAGCCGACCATCTCTGTCTCGAACCCGCCGGGATACCCGGCCTCGGCCAGCAGCGCGCGCGCCTTTACGGGGTCGAACTCGTACTTGGTCGCCACCGCCTGGTCGCAACCGAACTGGGTCGGGTAGCACGGCGCGTCGAGCACGCGGGAGCCGCCCGGCATGAACTGCCGCGCCATGCTGGGCCGGTCGATGGCGTGCATGATGGCCTGGCGGACTTTCTGCTTGGTCATCGGGTTGTCCGCTCCGGTCCGCCCGGCCGCGTCCATGTTCAAGTAGGCGATGCGCATGCTCTCGCTCCGCATGGCCTGCAGCTTCGGGAGCCGGTTGATGCTCTCGATTTGGTCCGGGCTGAAATCCCAAATCCAGTCGGCCTCGTTGCTCAGCAACGCGATCAGCTCAGCCTTTGCGTCGCTCACCTGCTGGATTGCGATCCGGCGGATGGCGGGCTTGCCCTTCGGGCTCTCGAAGTAAGCCTCGTTCCGCTCCAGGCTGATCTCCGTGCCGCCCACGTGCGTGATGCGGTATGGCCCGGTGCCGACCGGCGCCGTCGAGTATGCCTCGCCCAGCCGCTCCCGGTATGCCTTCGGGTAGATCGGCAGCACCATGGCCAAGTACTCGAGCGCCGCCGGGAACACGCGCTTCAGCTTAACCCGCACGCGCAACTCGTCGATTTTCTCGGCCCCGGCGATGAAGGCGAAGTTGCTGGGCACCGACACCTGCTTGTCCGCCAGCACGGTGGCGATGGTGTAAACCACGTCGTCGGCGGAAAATGCGCTGCCGTCATGGAACGTGACGCCGGGGCGCAGCTCGAACTCCAGCGTGGTGTCGTCGGCATAGCGCCAGGACATCGCGAGCAGCGGCTTGAGCTGGAACGTCTCAGGATCGCGGTAGATCAGGGTGTCCCAGGCGTGATGCGCCAGGACAAGGCCGGTGCGCAGCGTGTTGTAGTATGGGTCAATGTTCGGCACGGCGTCCCGCCAGGCGACACGCAGCGTGTCCTGCGCTTTTTGGGCCTGGACTGGGCTTGCGAGCGTCACCGCAAGCAGGAATCCGCCCAGCACTGCCCACATTCGCGCGTTCCGGTCCATTAATGAGACGCTATGCGGGGCAGGCTGCCGGCGCAATGCTCAAGCCAGCCGCGTCCGTACCGTCCCCACCCCCTCGACAGACCCCTCCAGCACATCGCCCCGCACCGCTGCCGCCACGCCCTCGGGCGTCCCGGTGAAAATCAGGTCCCCCGCTTCGAGCCGCACCAGGCGTGACAAGTGGGCGATCACCTCTGGGATGCTCCAGATCAACTTCGACACGTCGCTCGACTGCCGGACCGTGCCATTGACCCGCAGCTCGATGCGTCCGGGAGCCACGCCGGCGGCCCGCACCATGTCGCCCACCGGCGCGGAGTGGTCGAAGCCCTTGCCCATGTCCCACGGCCGCCCGGCTTTCTTGGCCTCGCCTTGCAGGTCGCGCCGGGTCATGTCGAGGCCGGCGGCATAGCCCCACACATGGCGCATCGCGTCCTCGGCCCGGATGTCCGCGCCCGGGACGCCGAGCGCCACCACCAGCTCCATCTCGTGATGCAGGTCCTGGGTCATGGGCGGATACGGCATGTCCGCGCCACCGGTCAGCACCGCGTCCGCTGGCTTCATGAAGAAGAACGGCGCCTCGCGGTCTGGGTCATGCCCCATTTCCCGCGCATGTTCGGCGTAGTTGCGGCCCACGCAATAGACCCGTCGCACTGGGAACAGCCCGCCTCCGCTCACCGGCACGGCGGCCTGGGGCGGGGCAGGGATCAGGTATTCGGTCACGTGCGGTTCCCCCTAAGGTACGTTCAATCATCCCACGGTAAAAAGAAGCCGCCAACCCGCTCCGGTTCAGCTACCCGGAAGAAGGAACGGAAACTCGTAACCTGCCCGCCGGAACGCCACCAGCAGGTTATTGGCTGGCATCTCCAGCAACTCCGGCGGCCCGAAGTGCCGGGCCGCCGCCGCGACTTCTTCTAGCCGGCGCAGCCCCCAGGCCGGGTCCCTTGCCCGCAAATCCGCGTCGAACGCCAGGTTGCCCGGCGCGGTCGGCACGCTGTCCTGCAGAAACGGTCCATACAAGATCAACGGCGCGTCCGGCTTGAGCACCCGCGCCGCGCCGTCCAGCAGCCCGAGCGTGGCAGACCAGGGCGAGATGTGTGCCATGTTGATGCACAGCACGGCATCCACCCGCAGCTCCGGCCAGGCTTCCGCCGCGTCCAACCGCAATGCTGGGCGCGCGTTCGGCAATGTCGCGCACCAGGCGTCGGCGCTGGCGCACGCGGCGGGATCAGGGTCGCTCGGCTGCACCGTCAACCCGGGAAATGCCGCCGCTATCGCCGCCGCGTGCTCGCCGCTGCCACTCGCCACCTCCAACAGCACGCCCCGTTCCGGCAGGAACCGGCGCAATGCCCGCAGGACAGGCCCACGGTTGCGCTCGACGCTTGGGGAGTAGAGGCGGGCGTCGTGCATGGCCGCAGACCTTGTGCGGCGTCGGGCGGGCGTGTCAATTCAGGCCATGCACACCCTGACCATTCACGGCGGCGCCGGCACCATCAACCCCTCGCTCATGGGACCGGCGCAGGAGGCCGCGCACCGGGACGGACTGGCCCAGGCGCTTCGGGCCGGGCACGCGGTCCTCGCGGACGGCGGCGTCGCGCTCGACGCCGTGACGGCGGCGGTTGCGGCGCTGGAGGACCATCCGCTGTTCAACGCCGGCCACGGCGCAGTGTTCACCTCCAGCGGTCGGCTGGAGATGGACGCCTGCGTCATGGACGGAGCGACGCAGCGGACCGGAGCGCTCGTTGGCATATGCGGACCGCGCAACCCGGTGCGCGCCGCCCGCGCGGTCATGGACCACTCGCCCCATGTCCTGCTGGCCGGCGCCGGGGCGGAGGCGTTCCTGCGCGCGCATGGCATCTTTTTTGAGGACGTGGAGTACTTCCATACCGAGCGCCGCTGGGCTGCGCTGCAAGCCATGCTGGCCACCAACGCCGGCCCGGCCGACGATGCCGACCGGCACGGCACCGTGGGCGCGGTGGCGCGGGACCGCACCGGGAACTTAGCCGCGGCCACCAGCACCGGCGGCATGACCGGCAAGGCGCCGGGGCGCATCGGCGACACTCCGCTGCCCGGCGCCGGCACCTGGGCCGACGCGCACGTCGCCATGTCCGCCACCGGCCACGGCGAGAGCTTCATCCGCGCCGCCGCCGGGCATGAGCTGTCGGCGCGCATACGCCTGACCGGAGACAACCTGGCTGCGGCGGCAGATGCGGTGCTGGCGGCGGTGGCCGGCTTCGGCGG
The DNA here is from genome assembly GCA_964242575.1 of uncultured Acetobacteraceae bacterium. Taxonomy (GTDB): domain Bacteria; phylum Pseudomonadota; class Alphaproteobacteria; order Acetobacterales; family Acetobacteraceae; genus JANPPS01. Next base: position 68,488 of record CAXTCN010000004.1, read on the forward strand.
CGATGGCGGCCTGGTGGCGGTGGATGCGAAGGGCAACGTCGCCATGCCGTTCAACTCGCGCGGCATGTACCGCGGCCATGTTGGCGCGGATGGCGTGTGCTGGACCGGGATTTACGCCGCCCCGCTGGTGGCGCACGCGTAACGCTTGCGCTATAGCGTTCGCTTTGCCACTGGGTGGAGCGGGATAATGGGCTACAGGGTCGCGGTCGTCGGCGCAACCGGAGCGGTCGGGCGCGAGATCATCAAGACCTTGGCGGAGCGCGCGTTCCCGGTGGACGGGATCATGGCCGTCGCCTCGGCCCGCAGCGCCGGGCAGGAGATCAGCTTCGGCGACAAGCAGATCCTGAAAGTCCGCAACCTCGACACCTTCAACTTCAAGGACTGCGACCTCGCGCTGTTCAGCCCTGGGGCGGCCATAAGCGCCGTGCACGCCCCGCGCGCCGCCGCCGAGGGCTGCTTGGTGATCGACAACACCAGCCAGTTCCGCATGGAGTTCGACGTGCCGCTGGTGGTGCCGGAGGTGAACCCCGGCGCGCTGTCCCGCATCCGCCGCGGCATCATCGCCAACCCGAACTGCAGCACCATCCAGATGGTCGTGGCGTTGAAGCCGCTGCACGACAAATACCAGGTGAAGCGCGTGGTGGTCAGCACCTACCAGTCCGTCTCCGGCGCCGGCAAGGACGGCATGGACGAGTTGTGGGCGCAGTCCCGCGCCATGTACGTGAACGACCCGGTCACCGCGCAGGAGTTCCCCAAGCCCATCGCCTTCAACGTCATCCCGCACATCGACAAGTTCATGGACGACGGCTCCACCAAGGAGGAGTGGAAGATGGCGGTCGAGACCCGGAAAATCTTGGGCCCCGACATCCTGGTCCAAGCCACCTGCGTCCGCGTCCCGGTGTTCATCGGCCACGCCGAGGCAGTGACGGTCGAGTTCCACCAGCCGGTGACCGCCAGCGACGCCCGCACCCTGCTGCGCGATGCGCCCGGCGTGGTGGTGATGGATACCCGGGACGACGCCGGCTACATCACCCCAATCGACTGCGCCGGCGAGGACGCAGTGTTCGTAAGCCGCATCCGCAAGGACCCGACGGTGGAGAACGGGCTGTCGTTCTGGTGCGTGTCGGACAACCTGCGCAAAGGCGCTGCACTGAACGCGGTGCAAATTGCCGAGACGCTGGTGGCGCAGGGTTTGCTCCCGAGGAACGTCGCGAAGATCGAAAAGGTCGCCTGACCCTTGCCCTGGCTGTGGCTCGCCACGGCGAGGGTGTTTGAGGTGGTGTGGGTCATGGCTCTGAAGCACTAGGGCCGTAAGTTTCTGGTGCATGTCGCGTGCGCTGCCGATGAGAACCGTCTATGCCGCGGGCAAGGGCCGACCGCTGGTTGAGTACGGCCCTAAAGTGGCGGCGCACGAACCCGTCGTGCAACCCACCGTCCCCAAACTCTGCTATACCGCCGGTGCCCGAACCCAAGGTCATCCGATGAGCCAAGCGCAGCACAGGCCCATGACAGCCGACGAGTTCCTGGCCTGGGAGGCGCGCCAGGACGGGAAATGGGAGTTCGACGGCTTCCAGCCCGTCGCCATGATTGGCGGAACCGTCGCCCACTCGGCCATTGGCGGCAACCTTATCACGGCCCTTAACAACCGCCTGCGCGGCAAGCCCTGCCGTCCTTTCGGACCAGACTTAAAGGTGCAGATCGGCTCGAAGTACCGCTACCCCGACGCTTTCGTGTCCTGCACTCCAATTCCCCTGGGCGCTACGGTTGCGGCGGAGCCTGTCGTCATTTTCGAGGTGCTGTCTGACAGCACCTCCCGCGAGGACCGGACCACGAAGTTGGTCGAGTACCGGTCCCTGCCCTCCGTGCAGCGTTACGTCATGCTAGAGCAGGACCAAGCCTTGGTCACGGTCATCACCCGGGTCGCCACCGGCTGGAGCCTAGAACTGCTGGACGGCAGTGGCACCCTCGACATGCCTGAGATCGGCGTGGAGTTGCCGGTGGCCGAACTCTATGACGGCCTGGACCTCACGCCTGAGTCCGCCTCCTCTTAGGCTGTTCCCGCGTGGACTGGTGGTGGCTCTCTAAAAATTGGATCGTAGGTTGGCAGCCGATTCACGCCTAATGGCCTGGAGTTGCAATGACTACCATCACAACGAACGCCACCTACCCCTCATCAAGCGTCGTGCTGATCCAGTCCAGATATGCAGATGGATCGATTTGGGGCGGAAGCGGCGTTGTGCTTGACTTGGCGGATAAGACCTATGTGCTGACCGCTGGCCACCTTGTCTACGATGCGATCAGGGGTCGGGCGCTGACGGTTGAAGTCACGCTCCCAACCGGGACTGAATGGTCGCCTTCCGCCAGTCTCTACGATCCAGCCACCCAGCATCACTATGGATCGATTTACGCGGATCAAATCCACTACCAGAAAGATTTCGACCCGGAAGGCGACTTTATCATCGAAACGGGTGACCGCCTGCCGAACAGCCGGGGTGGCTCCGAACTCGACATCGCCCTGCTGCATGTTCCGCAGCCGATTGGCCTGGTGACGGGAACGATGCAGTTGGATGATGGGTTCACCCAGGGGATGGCCAGCGTGACCGGGTATCCTGCCAAGTACGAAATACAGGAGACCGTGGATAGCGGACCGGTCACCAAGGACGCGATTGACGACCGCCTGGACATTTCGTGGCTCGACATCAACCCGGGCAACTCCGGTGGGCCGGTTTGGTACTATAAAGGCAACGCGCCGGTCGTCGCGGGCCTGGTGTCGACGCAACTCGCCGCAGTGGCGGTGGCGCCGTGGCGATCCTGGATACAGCAGAAAGTGGCGAACGACCGTGCGCTCGCCACCCCGAGCCAGATCAACCTATCCGCCAGCGACCGGAACGACACCCTGGTCGGCGGCATGCTGAACGACGTGTTGCAGGGCAATGGCGGCGACGACATCCTGATGGGCTTCGACGGCTCCGACTACCTGTCCGGCGGCGCCGGGAACGACATGCTGCTGGGAGGTTCCGGCTACAACACCTTGGACGGCGGAGCCAGCTTCGACATTGCCGACTACACCGACCGGAACAACAGCTTTGGGGCGGTGAATCCTGACTTCCCGGTCGTGAAACAGAACGCGTTCGTGCAGAGGCAATCCGACGGGACGGTCCAGGTGCGACGCGCAGGTGGCGAGGTCGATGTGCTGCAGGGCATCGAGGGTGTTCGGTTCGTGGACGGCGATGTCCGGTTCGACGCGGGATCGGAGGTCGCGCAGGTCACGCGCCTGTATGACGCGGCGCTGGGGCGCAGCCCGGACCAAGCCGGCCTGCATTACTGGGCCACGGCGGAAAAGGCGAACGTTTCCCTCGCCACCATCGCTGGCGCCCTGTCCGACAGCCCGGAGTTCATCGCCCGATATGGCCAGCTCGACACCGCCGGGTATGTCGAACGGCTATATGGCAACACCCTCGGCCGCGGATCGGACGCCGTCGGCAAGGCATACTGGTCCAGCCAGTTCAACGCCGGCACGTCGCGCGGCGCGGTGCTGGCCAGCTTTTCCGAGAGCGCCGAACACCAAGCCAAGCTGTCCGGCGTCGTGGCGGAGGGCATCTGGGACCTAAGCGAGCCGGCGGCCAAGGTGGCCAGGTTGTACGATGCCGGGCTCGGCCGCCGACCCGATATGGCCGGCCTCGGTTATTGGAGCGGACGAATCCAGGACGGCGCGGCAACATTGGCACAGGTCGCAGGAAGTTTTGCGACCGGTCCGGAGTTCACGTCCCGCTACGGCGCACTCAGCAACGCCGGCTTCCTTGACCAGGTGTACGCGAACACCTTGCACCGCAGCGCCGATCCGGTCGGCAAGGCTTTCTGGACTGATAGTATGGCCCGTGGGACGACGCGTGCAGAGGTGCTCGCCGGGTTCTCGGAAGGGGCGGAGCACGTTGCGATCACGGCGTCGAACATCACGGCAAGCAGTCCGGCCGCCTACGGAATTCGGCTCGCTTAGGCAGCACCGGCGCGGGGACGACGCCGCCTCCCGCTTGACCCGGCGTTGACCCCCGCCATCTCTGTTTCTAGCTAGCCTATTGCGCTGCAACAACCCGGCCAGGCCACGCTGAGGAGCCACAATGAAAGACGTCCGTGACGCGTTGATGGTCCAGTACACCAGCGAGGGCAAGCTGGTCCGGCGTCCGTTGTCGCCGCATTTGCAGATCTATACGCCGCAACTCACCTCCATTCTCTCCATCATGAACCGCGTCACCGGCATCGCCATTTCGGCCGGCACGGTGTTGCTGGTGTGGTGGCTGGTGGCCGCCGCCTCCGGCCCGGCTGCGTTTGACGCCGTGCAGTCGTTCATCGGGTCGCCTGTTGGCTTGTTCGTGCTGTTCGGTTGGACCGCGTCGCTCATGTATCACTTCTGGGGCGGCCTCCGGCATCTCGCCTGGGACGCGGGCTATGGCTATGACCTGCCGCAAACCCATATGACCGGTTGGGCCGTAGTGATTGCCACGTTTGCGAGCACGATCCTGATTTGGGCCGTGGGCCTTTACCTCGCGGGAGGCCGCGCGTGAAGCAAGCCATCAGTATCCGGGTCCGCCGTAGTCAGTTAGGCCGGGCCAAGGGTGTGGGCGCCGGCGGTGGCGTGCATCATTGGTGGGCCGAGCGGGTCACCAGCATCGCCCTAGTGCCGCTTACTCTTTGGTTCATCTACGCCATGTGGCAGTTGGTTGGCGCGCCCTACGAACGGGTGGCCGACTGGGCATCGAACCCGGTCAACACTGCGTTGCTGCTGGCGCTCGTTCTTATGACCTTCCATCACATGCACCTGGGCTTGCAAGTCGTGCTGGAGGACTATGTGGATGATGTGCGGTTGCGCCGTATCCTCGTCCTCGCTGTCCAGGCTACAGCCCTCATGCTGGGGCTGGTGGCGTCCGTGGCGGTGTTAAAGCTGGCGATTACCTGAAACTGAGGCTGTCATGAACGCGATCTCGATGCCGTCCAAGTCGTACAACATCATCGACCACACCTATGATGTGGTGGTGGTGGGCGCGGGCGGCGCCGGGTTGCGCGCGACGCTGGGGATGGGGGCGGCCGGCCTGCGGACCGCGTGCCTCACCAAGGTGTTTCCAACCCGTTCTCACACTGTGGCGGCGCAGGGTGGCATCGGCGCGGCGCTCGGCAACATGGGCGAGGACGACTGGCGCTGGCACATGTATGACACCGTGAAGGGGTCCGACTGGCTGGGCGACCAGGACGCGATTGAGTACATGTGCCGCGAGGCCATCCCTGCAGTCTATGAGCTGGAGCATTACGGCGTGCCATTCAGCCGCACTGAGGACGGCCGCATTTACCAGCGTCCGTTTGGCGGCCACATGAAGGACTATGGCCAGAGCCCGGCGATGCGCGCCTGCGCCGCCGCCGACCGCACCGGCCATGCCATCCTACACACGCTGTATCAACAAAGCCTCAAGCACGAGGTGGAGTTCTTTGTCGAGTACATTGCGCTCGACCTTATCATGGACGAGGACGGCGCGTGCCGCGGCGTCATGGCTTGGTGCCTGGAGGACGGCTCCATGCACCGGTTCCGCGCGCAGCAGACAGTGCTGGCCACCGGCGGCTATGGCCGCGCCTACTTCTCCTGCACCAGCGCCCACACCTGCACCGGCGACGGCAACGGCATGGCGATCCGCGCCGGCATTCCGATGCAGGACATGGAGTTCGTGCAGTTCCATCCGACCGGCATCTACGGGTCCGGTTGCCTCATCACCGAGGGCAGCCGCGGCGAGGGCGGCTATCTCACCAACTCCGAGGGCGAGCGCTTCATGGAGCGCTATGCCCCGACCGCCAAGGACCTCGCCAGCCGCGACGTGGTGTCTCGCTCTATGACGCTGGAGATCAATGCCGGCCGCGGCGTCGGCGCCAACAAGGACCATATCCACCTGCATCTGGAGCACTTGGGCGCTGAATTGCTGCATGAGCGGCTGCCCGGCATCAGCGAGACCGCCAAGGTGTTCGCAGGCGTCGACGTGACCAAGGAGCCGATCCCGGTGCTGCCGACCGTGCACTACAACATGGGCGGCATCCCGACCAACTACCGCACCGAAGTGCTGCGCCCGACTGCGCGCGATCCGGACGCCGTGGTGCCCGGCCTGATGGCTGTCGGCGAGGCGGCGTGCGTCTCGGTGCACGGCGCCAACCGGCTGGGCACCAACAGCCTGCTCGATCTTGTCGTGTTCGGCCGCGCCGCGGCGCACCGGGCCAGCGAGATCATCAAGCCCGGCGCGAGCCAGGCGCCGTTGCCAGCGCGTGCCGGCGAGGGTGCGTTGGACCGTTTCGACCATACCCGGCACGCGACCGGCGGCACCCGCGTGTCCAGTATGCGGTTCGAGTTGCAGAAGGTCATGCAGGCGCACGCGGCGGTTTACCGCAACAGCGAGAGCCTGCAGCAAGGGGTGTCCAAGATGCAGGGTCTATGGTCCGGCATGTCCGACATGCAGGTGAGCGACCGGTCCCTGATTTGGAACAGCGACCTGGTTGAGGCGTTGGAGTTCGACAACCTCATGGGCAACGCCATGACGACCATGGTGTCCGCCAACAACCGCCAGGAAAGCCGTGGCGCGCACGCCCACGATGACTACCCGGACCGCGACGACCAGGAGTGGATGAAGCACACCCTCGCCTGGTGCGCTCCGGATGGCGGCGTGCGGCTCGGTTACCGCGAAGTCAAGATGCAGACGCTGACCAATGAGGTCAGCGTGTTCCCGCCCAAGAAGCGCGTGTACTAGGAACAACAAGAGCAATGGCCACCTTTGCACTGCCCAAGAACAGCAAGATCGGCGTCGGCAAGACTTTCAAGGCGGCACCGGGTGCTACCCATACCAAGGAGTTCCGCGTTTACCGCTGGAACCCAGACGATGGCGCCAACCCCAGCATCGACAGCTACGAGCTTGACATGGACAAGGTCGGCCCGATGGTGTTGGACGCGCTAATCTACATTAAGAACGAGATAGACCCCACCCTCGCCTTCCGACGCTCCTGCCGCGAGGGGATTTGCGGGTCTTGCAGCATGAACATCGACGGCGGCAACACGCTTGCGTGTCTCAAGGCCCACGAAGACGTAAAGGGCGCCGTCCGCATCTATCCGCTGCCGCATATGGCTGTGGTGAAGGACTTGGTGCCGGATTTGTCGCAAGCCTATGCCCAGTTGCGCAGCATCGAGCCTTGGCTCAAGTCCGAAACCCTGCCGCCGCCCGATGCCGAGCGCCTGCAGAGCAAGGAGGAGCGTGCGGCCCTGGACGGCATGTGGGAGTGCATCCTGTGCTTCTGCTGTACCACGTCCTGCCCAAGCTATTGGTGGAACGGCGACCGTTACTTGGGTCCGGCCGTGCTGTTGCAGGCCTATCGCTGGATCGCCGACAGCCGCGACGAGGCGACTGGCGACCGCCTGGATGCGCTGGAAGACCCATACAAGCTGTATCGCTGCCATACGATCATGAACTGCACCCAGACCTGTCCCAAAGGGTTGAACCCAGCCAAGGCGATTGGCGAGATCAAGCAGCTTCTGGTGGACCGTAAGGGCGGGTAGGCTATGGCCGCTCGCCTCTTACGGCGCAGGACAGCCGCGCCGTGACGGGCTGGCCGAGCGGACGAACGGTAAATGGCTTTCCACGGCGTCATCGATAGCCGCGCGGCCCGCCTCCGTGCCTGGGGCGACAGCCTGTTGCTGGACCACGCGGTCTTCCGCGGCATCTGGACCAACATGGCCGAGGTGGTGCCTGGCAAGCTGTGGCGGTCAAACCACCCCACCCCACGCCACTTGGCCGTGGTAGCCCGGCGGCTCGGCTTGCGCACCCTCATCAACCTGCGCGGCCAACGCCCTTGCGGCTCGGACGCTCTGTCCCGTGATGCCGCGCAGCGCCTCGGCCTTACGCACATCGACATGCCATTCGAGAGCCGCGGCGCTCCGCACCGGGAGCGCATCCTGCGCTTTCACGACATCTACGTCACCTTGCAAGCGCCCGCCCTGATGCACTGCAAGTCCGGAGCGGATCGTGCCGGCTTGGCGGCGGGCCTTGCCGTGCTGTTTGAGGGCGGCCGCGCCGTTGACGCCTTGGCCCAGCTATCCCTGCGGTTCGGCCATTGGAGCCGCTCTCGCACTGGCATCCTGGATGCATTCTTCATACGTTATGCGACGGACGCCGAGGGCCGGCTGCCATTTCTCGATTGGGTGCAGAGTGAGTATGACGAGGTTGCGCTGAAGCGAAATTTTGTCGCGGCCACAGTGTCCAGCTTCATCACAGACCAACTGCTGCGCCGGGAGTAGCGTGGGTTAGTGGCGCTGATTAGCCCGAAAGACATTAGGACTGTCCTCATGCCCATTACAGCCGGCTGATAAAGCAATGCGCCGCTCGCGTTGGGTGCTGGCCGCCTGGACTGAACTGATCCTCGCCATTCCCGGCCCAGGTTGATGGACGCCTTGCCCGGACCGCTCGGCGCCTACCGGGCCAAGCTTGACGCGGGCGAGTTGCTGACCGACCCAGCCCAGGCGCTGGCCGCTGAGCGCCTGCAGGCGCTTTGGATGCGGTTGCGCGGCTATGACCCGGCCGCGCCCGAGGAACCCGGGTTCCTCAGCCGTCTATTCAGCCGCAAGCGCCGGGACGACATTCCAGAGGATTACCCGAACGGCCTTTACCTCGTAGGCGACGTCGGCCGGGGCAAATCCATGCTGATGGACCTGTTTTTCGCTGTCGCCGAAGTGCCGCGGAAGCGCCGGGTCCACTTCCACCAGTTCATGCAGGACGTTCACGCCAAGATGCATGCCCTGCGTCAGTCCGGGCGCGGCGATGACCCGATCCCGCCCATGGCGGACGCCATCGCCGCCGACGCCGCGTTGCTGTGCTTCGACGAGTTTCAAATCACCGACGTGGCCGACGCCACGATCCTCGGCCGCTTGTTCCAGGGTTTGTTTGCCAAGGGCGTCGTGGTGGTCGCCACCAGCAACACCCGCCTCGACGACCTTTTCCTGGGGCAACCCGGCCGCGACGCCTTCCTGCCGTTCATCGCCCTGCTGAAACAGCATCTCGACATGATCGTCATGCACGGCAGCCGGGACTGGCGGCGGCAGCGGCTGCGCGGCATCCCTACCTGGCACGTGCCCGCCGACCATCGCGCGGACCAGGCGTTGGACCTGGCGTTTCAGGAGCTGACCGGGGGCGGCACGCCGAAATCCGAGCGCCTGCGCGTCATGGGCCACACCGTCCACGTGCCGCTCGCCGCCAACGGCATCGCCCGGTTCGACTTCGACGCGCTGTGCGGCCAGGCGCTCGGCGCTGGGGACTACCTGGCGGTGGCGACGCACTACCAAGCGATCGTGCTGGACGACGTGCCCCGGCTGTCGCCGGACAACTACGATGTCGCGCGGCGCTTCATCACCTTGGTGGACGCGCTGTATGACCACCGCGTCAAGCTGGTCGCGAGCGCGGACGCCACGCCGGACGCGCTGTATGCCCGCGGCGAAGGCGCGCGCGCCTTTGAACGCACGGCGTCCCGGCTGGAGGAGATGCAGAGCCGAGACTACTTGGCACTGCCACACCTTACCTGAAAAACGCCTCTGTCACGTAGACTCCTCGCCACTGCCACGCCATTGTAGCGCGAGTGGATTAAACGTCCGGCATTATCGGCTTGGAGACGTCTATGCGCTGTGCCCAAATCCTGTTTGCCGCCGGGCTGACTGGCACTGCCGTTTGCCCACCTGTGCTGGCGCAAGAGAATCCAAGGCTTGCCGCCATCGAGGCGCAAATCCGCGCGCTGCAGAACGAACTCTCCCGGGTGCGCCGCGATCTTAATGCCAGCAACGCTGAGCTCCGTACCGCCCGTCAGGCCCGTGCCCGCCCGCCCGCGGCTCCGGCTCCGGCGCCTGGCGCCGCGCCGGGCAGCGTGCAGGCAGCCAGCGCGCCCGGCACGGACCCGAGCGGCCCGCCCAATAGTGACTCGCGCCCCTCCACCAACGCGCCACCCGCTCCGGTCAACCCCGGCGGCGTCAGTTTTCCCTCGGGCCGTCCGACGCTGACCTCCAATGATGGGCGCTTCTCCGCCGCTGTTGGGTTGCAGTTGCATTACGACCTCGGCGGCTACTTCCAAGGCGACCGGCAGCCGGACACCCGTCTCGTCCCCCGCCTCAACACCTTCGGCCAGAATGTGCGCCGGGCCCGCCTGCCGTTCGTGTTCAAGTACGACGACTTCCAGGTTAATCTCACGCCGGATTTCGGCAGCTCCCCCGACGGCTCGCCCACTTTGTACGAGGCGAACATCAACTGGACGCCGTTGCAGCCGCTTACTGTGACGCTCGGCTACTTCAAGCCATGGCTCACGATGTATGACAGCATGAGTTCGAACGATTTTGGCTTTCTGGAACGGCCAAGCATAGTTGAGGTATCAAGGAACGTAACGGCCGGTGACGCCCGGTCCGCGGTCGGCGCGCGCTGGGCAGAGAACCGTTATTTCATCGCCGGCTACCTGACCGGCGGCACCTACGGAAGCCAAACCGCCGCCGGGGCTACGCCGCAGCAGACCGGCGCCACCTTGCGGGTCGCCGGACGGCCGTTCACCGATGGCGATTGGGACGTGCACACTGGCTTTTCCGCCTCCCGTGCGTTCCGCCTGCAACGCACCAGCGCTGGGCAGACGTTGACGCTGCAGGACCGTCCGGAGCTGCGCATCGACAATAACCGGCTCATCGGCACCGGAGCGCTCAACGCACGCAGCGCTTACACCTACGGCCCAGAGTTCGCGCTGCGCTGGCGTAACTTCACCCTGCAAGGCGAGTACATCCGCATCGGCGTGGACCGTCAGGATGGCGGCGTTGCAGTCCGTACGCCTGGCCTCGAGTTTAGCGGCGGCTATGCCGAGGTCAGTTGGGTCATCACCGGCGAGCCCCGGCGTTACTCCAGCAGCGCCGCCGCGTTCGGCAGCCCCCGCCCGGACCGGCCGTTTTCACCGAAGGACGGTGGATACGGCGCGTTTGAGCTGGTGGCCCGCTACAGCCACATTGACCTAAATGACAACGTGTCCCGTGGCCGCTCCGCCGTCAGCACCGGTGGCGTCTATGGTGGGAAGCAGGACGTGTATGCGGTTGACCTGAACTGGTACTTAAACCAGCAGCTTCGTCTCATGCTGGATTACGACATTATAAACGTGGACCGTTTGAACGCTGCCGGGACTACACAGGTTGGCCAGCGCATCCATGCTGTCGCGCTCAGGGCGCAGGCTGCGTTCTGATCCAGCCGCTGGCCCTATAAGTTCTCACCCCATCCAGCTACGGTCCGCATCACGTTCGGCCACGGCGTGCGTTCCTGGGGCGGCAGCAGGTCCTGCGGGTTGCCTGGCACGCCGCCCAGCACCTCGAAGAACGTTCGGCACACCGCCTCTAGCCGCCGCACGATCCGGTCCGCCTCGTCCGGCGTGCGCGCATATGGGGTGTATCCAGCCGCCAGCGACGGGCTGTGATAGTGCAGCACGAATTGCCGTTCCTTGCGCGCCAGCATCGTCCGCACCAACGCGACCTGCTTGGACGCCGGCTCCGCCTCGGGCGTGAGGGTCACGGTCTCTAATATGCCCAGGCGGGACAACGCGCCGGGGATCAGCAGTTGCCGTATCGGTGCGCTCTCAAGGTGCCGTGGCAGCCCGCCATGGTGCGATGACAGCAATCCAATCGGTCCCCGGGTCATCGGCACGGACAGGATGCGCGCCTCCCCTGGCTGCGCGCCCACCGACTGCATAGCCGACGTGAAACTGCGGAAATCCGGTCCGCCTTTGGACGTCAGGTCGCGTCCCGGGATCACGCTGAAATCCACCCTGATGCCGTTGTCGATCAGCAACTGCATCGTGTTTGGCCCGACGCCGTAGCGCCCTGTCTTGAAGAACTTGGCCCTGAAGCCGAAGCTGTCGCGAAACGCGTCCAGCAGCATCGCCAGTTTGCGCCGCTCCAGGTCCGCCGGCAGGTTGCCGGCATAGGAGTTGCTGATGGACAGCGCCTCCTCGAAGGGCGGCGTAATCCAAGGGTGCAAATGCGCGCCCAACTCGCACCCGCCGCGGTCATGGATGGCACGCAACGGCAAAAAGCCCTCCGGCTGCGTGGCCACTGCGTAGTCCACGACGTAGACGGGACGCAGTCCGTAGCGGTCGAACACCGCCTGCCCTCGTTCCACGGCCCGCATCGCCGTCACGGCGGTCTGCGAACGGTCGAAGTTGGCGCTCCAGTCAAACTCCGCTTCGGTGTCGACCACGACGAACAGCGTTGCCGGGCGCTCTGGATCAACCGGAGCCGGGGTATAGTCCACGCCAAACAACTGCTTCGGCCCGCCAGGCGCGGGCGCGGCGCGCAGCGTCCCTAGCAGGTGCCGCATCGCCGGCACGACGGTCCGCTTCAATGGAAACAGCCCCGACGCGGCGGAGAGCATGGCCTCTTTCAGCCCAAAGCTGTCACGGCGGGCTTGCGCGAACTCTGGCGGGGCCACTCCCAGCGCATTCACCTGCCCAGATCGCACAGCGCCGCGCACGACGTTCCACCAGATGGACCCGGCATGGCGCAATATGGCATCCTGGTCCGCGGCGTTCACTACATGCGACGCTAGGAATGCGTCCGCGACGCGGGTCAGGATGCTGCCCAACTGCTTGATCGTGTTCAGGTCCGGCGGCTTGCGTTGCGCGATCAGGTAAGTCGCCACCAGGTCCGCCGCCGTTGCCGCCTCGGCGCCGAACCATTTCGCGTAGGCCCCTGCCAACACCCGTCCGGCCTGCGCCGACATCTCACCCTGGTGCCGGGCCGAGATCGCGCCGGCGTGCCGGCGATATAGGATCAGCGGGTCATCGAGGTAGCCAAGTTCCCCTACGCGCAACAAGCGATGGTAGAACTCAAAGTCTTCGGCGTACTTGAAATCCTCGCTCAAGAGGAAGCCGAGCGCCTGGACCGCCGAGGCCCGGTACATCAGCGTTGGATGGCCGAGCGGGTTGCCGACGTGCAGCATCCAGCGCATCAGCATCGGCGTCGCATTGGGCACGTTCTTGCCGCGCAGGCTCTCTCCGTTTTCCAAGTAGAAGCTTGCGGTGCCGACCAATACCGCCTCCGGATGCGCATCCAGGTAGGCGACCTGCTTGGCAAGCCGGGTCGGCAGGCTCACGTCGTCAGCGTCGAACGAGGCAATCAGCTCACCACGCGCCACCTCCATCGCGCGGTTGCGAGCGCCAACAACACCCAAGTTGCGTGGGCTGCGCACGATCCGCAGCCGCTGGTCGCGGTACTGCTCCAGGATCGTGAGTGTTTCGTCGGTTGAACAGTCGTCCACGACAATCAACTCAAAGTCTGTGAAACTTTGGTTGAGGATGCTCTCGACGCTTTGCGCCACATACGCCTGCGCATTATAGGCCGGAAGCAGGACGCTGACCCGCGGCCGGCCGCGTGCTGACGGCACCGCGGCAGGGTTCCTCACCTCGATTTCAGTCGTTTGGACGCCCACTGGGCTCTCCATGCGGTTAGCTCTGATCGGCATAATACAGCGCAGAGGTTAATATCGGATTAGCTGGCAGCGGCTTATGCCACGGAGGCGGCGTCTGCACAGCCTTTACCCCACATGGCTCCGCCTTGCTCCCTAAAAGGGTATAGGGTAGCACGCACCCGGCTTTGGACCGGCTTCATGGCTTCCCGCGCAACGCTGACCAGGATTTGTCCCAGATGGCACGCAGCAAGATCGCCCTTATTGGCGCCGGCAACATCGGCGGCACGCTTGCTCACTTGATCGGGCTGAAGGAGCTGGGCGACGTTGCCATGTTCGACGTGTTTGGCGGCGTCGCGGCCGGCAAGGCGCTCGATATCATGCAGTCTGGCCCGGTGGACGGTTTCGACAGCCACATGACCGGCGGCAGCGACTACAGCGCAATTGCCGGGTCGGACGTCGTGATCGTGACCGCTGGCTTTCCGCGTCAACCCGGCATGAGCCGCGATGACTTGGTGGCCAAGAACGCCGGCGTCATCGCGACCGTGGCCGACGGCATCAAGCAGTACTGCCCCGGCGCGTTCGTGATCGTCATCACCAACCCGCTCGATGCCATGGTCTGGGTCATGCAGCAGAAATCTGGCCTTCCGCCCAACATGGTGGTCGGCATGGCGGGCGTGCTGGACAGCAGCCGTTTCCGCCTGTTCCTGGCGCACGAGTTCAACGTGTCGGTCGAGGACGTGACCGCATTCGTGCTCGGCGGCCATGGCGACACCATGGTCCCCCTTGTACGGTACAGCAGCGTCGCCGGCATCCCGGTTCCGGACCTGATTAAGATGGGCTGGACCACGCAGGAGCGCATCGACGGCATCGTGACCCGCACCGCGAACGGCGGAGGCGAAATCGTGAGGCTGCTGGAGAAGGGCAGCGCGTTCTATGCCCCAGCCGCCAGCGCCGTCGCGATGGCAGAGAGCTTCCTGCGCGACAAAAAGCGCGTCCTGCCGGCGGCGGCACACCTCACGGGGCAGTATGGCGTGAAGGATCTGTACGTGGGCGTCCCCGTGGTCATTGGGGCTGGCGGCGTGGAGCGTATCGTCGAAATCACGCTCGACCCAACCGAACAGGCGGCTTTCGATAAGAGCTGCGCCGCCGTTCAGGAACTGATTGACGCCAGCCGCAAGCTGGTGGGGTAGCCATGCATTCATTGCATGGCTGCATGGCGTTTGTGACCGTGAGGTTAGTACCACTTTAGTGATTGTGGGGTATAACCGCTTCATGATTTAGGGAACAAGCATGCCCGGCGTCGACATACTCGCCTCCGCCTTCAATGGCGCCAACGCCGCCTACATCGCCGACGTGTATGCCCGTTGGGCTACCGACCACAACAGCGTGGACGAGAGCTTCCAGGAGCTGTTCGCATCCCTAAACGATGAAGCGCGCAACGTCTTGATGGACGCGACCGGCGCGTCGTGGGCGCCAAGGCACTATGCGGCAGATGAGGCGGACGCCACCCAGCCTCCACCGGCGGCTGAGGCGGTTTCGGCTCCAGGCGGCGCCACTCCGGAGCAGGTTCGGGCCGCCGCGCTCGATAGCCTGCGCGCCCTCATGCTGATCCGTGCCTACCGCGTGCGCGGCCATCTCGAGGCGCGGCTCGATCCGCTTGGATTGCAGGTGCCGCTCCCCCATGCCGAGCTGGACCCGGCCAGCTATGGTTTTGGGCCGGCCAACATGGACCGGCCAATCTTCATTGACAACGTGCTGGGCCGTGAAAGCGCGACCATGCGCGAGATCCTGTCCTTGGCCCGCGCCAGCTATTGCGGCCCAATCGGCATCGAGTTCATGCACATCCAGGACCCGGATCAGAAGGCCTGGATACAACGCCGGATTGAGGGCGCGCCGTGGACCCAGGGCTTTGACCCTGACACGAAGCGCACCATCCTGCGCCAACTGACCGAGGCCGAGGGATTTGAGACATTCTGCCAAAAGCGCTATGTCGGCACCAAGCGCTTCGGCCTTGAGGGCGGCGAGGTCACCATCCCGGCCTTGCACGCCATCATCGACACCGCCGCACAAGCCGGTGTCGCCGAAATTTGCATCGGCATGCCGCACCGCGGCCGCTTGAACACGTTGGTGAATATCGTCCGCAAGCCGTTCACCGCCATCTTCAGCGAGTTCAGCGGCAACAGCTTCAAGCCGGACGACGTGCAGGGTTCCGGCGACGTGAAGTACCACTTGGGCACCAGCACGGACGTTGATGTCAGTGGGCGGCCCGTGCACATTTCGCTGCAACCGAACCCGTCGCACCTTGAGGCGGTTGACCCGGTCGTGGCTGGCAAGGTTCGCGCACGGCAGGACATGGCTGGGGACACTAAGGCGCGCTCGACCGTGATGGGCATCCTCATGCATGGCGATGCGGCGTTTGCCGGACAGGGCCTCGTTTATGAGACGCTGGCCATGAGCCAGCTTATTGGCTACCGCACGGGCGGCACCGTGCACCTCGTGGTCAACAACCAGATCGGCTTCACCACGGTCCCGGCGCATGCTTACTCGGGGCTTTACTGCACGGACGTGGCCAAGGCAGTGCAGTGTCCGATCCTGCATGTGAATGGCGACGAGCCGGAAGCGGTGATTTTCTGCGCCCGCCTAGCAGCCGAGTTCCGGCAGCGTTTCGCGACCGACTTCGTGCTCGATATCGTCTGTTATCGCCGTCATGGCCACAACGAGACGGACGAACCCGCATTCACCCAGCCTATCATGTATCGGCGGATCAAGGAGATGCGGACCACTCGCACCCTTTACGCTGAGCGCCTCGCCGCTGAGGGCAGCGTTCCTGCCCGGGAGGCGCAGGCGATTTGGGACGACTTCAACCAAACCCTGGAGGACGCGTACGCGGCGGCGCAGGCTTACAAGCCGAATAAGGCCGACTGGCTGGAGGGGCATTGGGCTGGCCTTAAGCAAGCGGACCAAGCCGATGAGCAGGTGGAGGACGCCACTGCGCTCACGGCCGAGCAACTTCAACTTGTGGGACGTGCGCTCTACAGCGCACCAGATGGTTTCGACACCAACCCAAAAATCGCGCGGCAACTCGAAGCGAAGCGCGCGATGTTCGAAACCGGCGAGGGCGTTGACTGGGCGACCGGCGAAGCGCTGGCGTTTGGTGGCCTGCTGTTGGAGGGAAGCCGGGTGCGGCTGTCGGGCGAGGACTGCCAGCGCGGCACGTTCAGCCAGCGGCACGCGGTTCTGACGGACCAAACCAACCAGAATGAGTACGTTCCGCTCAACAACATCCAGCCGGACCAAGCCAAGATTGAGATTTACAACTCACTCCTGTCCGAACAGGGCGTGCTGGGATTCGAGTACGGCTACACGCTGGCTGATCCCAAGGTGCTCGTGCTGTGGGAGGCGCAATTTGGCGACTTTGCCAATGGCGCGCAGGTCATCATCGACCAGTTCCTTGCCAGCGGGGAGACAAAATGGCTGCGCATGAGCGGCCTTACGCTGTTGCTCCCGCATGGTTACGAGGGACAGGGACCGGAGCACAGCAGCGCGCGCATGGAGCGTTACCTCCAGCTCTGTGCCGAGCGTAATATGACGGTGTGCAACTTGACGACGCCGGCCAACTACTTTCACGCGCTTCGCCGGCAACTGAAGCGTAATTTCCGCAAGCCGCTGATTATCATGACACCAAAAAGCCTGCTGCGCGCCAAGCTGGCGGTGAGTGCGCTGGCGGACATGGCCGAGGGTAGCCACTTCAAGTTCGTCATCCCGGAGATTGATCCCGTTGACGCGCCTGAAAAGGTGAAGCGGGTCGTGGTGTGCAGCGGCAAGGTCTATTACGACCTTCTGGCCGAACGACGGGAACAGGGCCTGTCGGACGTTGTGCTCATCCGGCTGGAGCAGGTGTTCCCGTTTCCGGGACAAACCCTTGGTGCGACGCTCAAACCTTACCGCAACGCCGACGTGGTATGGTGCCAAGAGGAGCCGGCGAACATGGGAGCCTGGACCTTTGTGGACCGCCGATTGGAAAAGGCACTGCTGACCAATGGTGGGAAGGCTCAGCGGCCAACCTATGTCGGCCGTGAGGAGGCGGCCAGCCCCGCTACCGGTCACGCCAAAACTCATGCGTTGCAGCAAGCGGCACTGGTAAAGCAGGCGCTTGGCACGAGTTCGTAAAGGGACCGCATCACATGGCGACCGAGATAAAAGTCCCGACGCTGGGCGAGAGCGTGATTACCGCAACCGTGGCTCGCTGGTTGAAGCAAGCCGGCGACGCCGTAGCTGCCGATGAGCCGCTCGTGGAGTTGGAGACGGACAAGGTCACGGTCGAGGTCAACTCGCCCGGAGCAGGCACGCTTGCCGGCATACAAGCGCCGGAAGGCACCGAGGTCGAGGTTGGTGGCCTGCTGGCCATGCTCGAGAGTGCCGACGCAGTGCCCTCCCCGGCCCCGGCGCCCCGGACTGAAAGGTCCACTGCGGCAAACCCCAGCGCTGGCGTCAACCCGCCGCCGAGCCCGCTTGGACCAGTTTCCCGCCCGGCGGCTCCGCCAGTTGGTGCGCCCACCGCAACTGCCACATCCCCAGTAACGACACCCCCTCCTGCACCTGCTGCCGTCCTGCAGCAGCATGCTCCGATGCCGGCTGCGGCCAAGATGATGGAGGAGCGCGGCTTGCAGGTAAGCCAACTGGACGGCACCGGCAAGGATGGCCGGGTCACCAAAGGCGACGTGCTCGAATTCCTGTCGCGGCCAACCCCGGCATCGGTGCCGCCGGCTGCTCCCGTTCCTGCCGTGGATGATGCGCGGGAGGAGCGGGTCAAGATGACCCGGCTACGCCGCACCATCGCGCAACGTCTCAAAGAGGCTCAAAATAACGCGGCGATGTTGACCACTTTCAACGAAGTGGACATGACAAATGCCATGGCGTTGCGAGCCGAATACAAGGAGCAGTTCGAGAAACGGCACAAAGGCGTGCGCCTTGGCTTCATGTCGTTCTTCGTACGTGCCTGCGTGACGGCGCTGAAAGAGTTTCCAGCGGTGAATGCTGAAATTCAAGGCGACGAGATTGTCTATAAGAACTTCGTCCACATGGGAATCGCTGTTGGCGGCGCGAATGGGCTGGTAGTGCCTGTGGTCAAGGATGCAGACAAGCTGGGCTTTGCTGGAATCGAGCGTGCGATTGGGGATTTCGGACGACGCGCGCGGGACGGTGCTCTTAAGCTTGACGAGCTTTCGGGTGGCACGTTCACCATCACCAATGGCGGCGTGTACGGCAGCCTGATGAGCACGCCGATCCTTAATGCGCCACAGTCCGGCATCCTGGGCATGCACAAAATCCAAGACCGGCCCATGGCGGTTGGAGGGCAAGTCCAAGTCCGTCCAATGATGTATCTGGCACTGTCATATGACCATCGGATCGTGGACGGAAAGGAAGCCGTATCGTTTCTAGTCCGCGTCAAGGAGGGCGTGGAAGACCCCCGGCGGTTGCTGCTTGAGTTGTAGCGGGACGCGTAGTCGCATTCGTTTTATTGGAAGGTCGGCGTAACGCGCTATCTCTTGTACGTAGGGACGCGATACGAGACAAGGAACTTAGGATATGGCTGAACAGTACGACGTCATCGTTATCGGTGGCGGCCCCGGCGGTTACGTTTGCGCCATTCGCGCCGCGCAATTGGGATTGAAGACCGCGTGCGTCGAGCGTCGGGCTACGCTGGGCGGCACCTGCCTCAACATCGGCTGCATCCCATCCAAAGCGCTGTTGCAATCCAGCGAGAACTTCGATGAGGCGTCGCACCATTTCGCCGACCATGGGGTGATGGTCGAGGGCGTGAAGCTGGACCTCGCCCGCATGATGGCTCGCAAGTCGGAGGTGGTGTCCGCCAACGTCAAGGGCGTTGAGTTCTTGTTCAAGAAGAACAAGGTCACTTGGCTGAAGGGCAGCGGCCATATGCTGGCGCCGGGCCGGGTCGATGTGGACGGTGAGGAGTACGCCGCTAAGCACATCGTCATCGCCACTGGCAGCGAGGCGATGCCGTTGCCCGGGGTGGATGCGGACGAACGCACCGTGGTCACCTCGACCGGCGCGCTGGAGCTGGACCAGGTGCCGGGGCACCTGGCGGTCATTGGTGGTGGCTATATCGGGCTTGAACTTGGCAGCGTCTGGAAACGGCTTGGCGCCGAAGTGACGGTCATTGAGTACTTGGACCGTTTGGTGCCAGGCATGGACGCCGAGATCGCTAAGACGTTCGAGCGCGTGCTGGGCAAGCAAGGCATAAAGTTCCGGCTGGGCACCAAGGTGACCGGAGCGCGGCAGGGAAATGAAGGGGTGACGCTGACGCTTGAGCCAGCCAAGGGCGGAGCACCCGAGGAAATGCAGGCGGACGTTGTTTTGGTGGCAATCGGCCGACGTGCCCATACGGCTGGATTGGGCCTGGAAGAAGCTGGCGTCACTTTGGACGACCGCGGACGGGTGCAGGTTGATGCCCATTATGCGACGAACGTTCCCGGTGTTTACGCGATCGGCGACGTGATTGCCGGACCGATGCTGGCGCACAAGGCGGAGGAAGAAGGGGTGGCGTTGGCCGAGCGGCTTGCCGGGCAGGCGGGGCACGTCAACTACGCGGTCATTCCTGGGGTTGTTTACACCTGGCCGGAGGTCGCGAGCATCGGCGTGACTGAAGATGACCTGAAGAAGAACGGCGTGGCCTACAAGGCGGGCAAGTTCCCGTTCACCGCAAACGGTCGTGCACGCGCCATGGGCAGCACAGATGGGTTCGTCAAAATCTTAGCGGACAGCGCGACAGACCGCATCCTGGGCGCCCACATCATCGGCCCGGACGCCGGCACTTTGATTGCCGAGCTGGCGACCGCCATGGAGTTTGGCGCAAGTTCCGAGGATGTTGCCCGTATTTGCCACGCGCACCCAAGCCTGTCGGAGGCGGTGAAAGAGGCCGCGTTGGCGGTTGAGGGTCGCGCACTGCACATGTAGCCATGATGAACTCGCAAGATCATTCCTATACTGTCACCATAACCTGGTCCGGCAACACCGGTAGCGGCACGTCCAGCTACCGTTCCTATGAACGCGCGCATGAGATCGCGGCGTTCGGCAAACCTGACATACCCGCCAGTTCCGACCCAGCATTCCGCGGCGACCCCAGACGCTACAACCCCGAGGAACTGCTGGTTGCATCCTTATCCTCCTGCCACATGCTGTGGTACTTGCATCTAGCCGCGGCCAACGGAATCATCGTTCGGGCTTACGAGGATATCGCTGAGGGCGTCATGGTAGAGCAGCCCGGCGGTGGCGGCGCGTTCACCGAAGTCGTGCTGTCGCCGGAGATCACCTTTGCGCCGGGCACGGACTTAGCCCGGGCACAGGCGCTGCATGCCGACGCGCACGCCAGGTGCTTCATCGCGAACTCGGTCAACTTCCCGGTGCGGCACGAGCCGATTTCCACCATCGCGCCGGCGTGACCCTTGCTCTCACCATGGGTGACCCCGCCGGGATTGGCGGGGAGATAACGCTCAAAGCCTGGCAGGCGATGCGTCATACTGGCCCGGCCTTCACAACGCTTGATGATCCGAAGCGCCTGGCTGCGATTGATCCGGACATCCCGTTGCGTGTCGTGTCGGACCTGGATGAGGGCCAGGCGGCGTTCCCCTACGCTGTGCCAGTGCTGCCTTGTCCCCTCGCGGCGCCTGCCCTGCCCGGCCAGCCCTGCGCTTTGAATGCGCCGGCCGTCATTGCCAGCATCGAGCGCGCAGTCGGCCTGGCCATGAACGGCGCAGCACAGGGCGTCGTGACCAACCCGATTGCCAAGTCGGTGCTATACAATGCGGGCTTTGCCCATCCAGGGCACACCGAGTTCCTTGGCATGTTAACCGGATGCCTGCACCCGATCATGATGCTGGCCAATACTGCGCTGCGCGTGGTTCCTGTCACGGTGCATGTCGGCCTACGGGCTGCGATTGAGGCGCTCACCACGGACGCGATCGTGACGGCGGCGCGTGTCACGGCGGCCGCGCTGCAATCCCGGTTCGGCATCGCCCAGCCGCGGCTTGCGGTAGCCGGATTGAACCCACATGCTGGGGAAGCCGGCGCAATGGGCGACGAGGAAGCGCGTATCATTCAGCCAGCGATCGACCAGTTGCGCGCAGATGGCATCCGCATCACCGGGCCGTACCCGCCGGACACGATGTTCACGCCGGGCGCGCGAGCCGGCTATGACGCAGCCATCTGCATGTACCACGACCAAGCACTGATCCCACTCAAGACCATCGACATGGCAAGCGGCGTGAACATAACGCTGGGCTTGCCCATCGTGCGGACCTCGCCCGACCATGGCACGGCCTTCGACATCGCCGGGCGCGGGGTTGCAGACCCGGCCAGCTTGATCGCAGCGCTCAGGATGGCGGCAGCCTTGGCGCGGCGCACATGACGCTCCGCTTGGGCGTGAACGTGGACCATGTCGCGACAATCAGGAATGCGCGCGGCGGGTCGCATCCAGACCCGTTTGACGCTGCCATGGCCGCCATGAAAGCCGGCGCAGACGGCATTACGATGCACCTGCGCGAGGACCGGCGCCATATCCGGGACGCTGATTTGGAGCGCATTGCGGCCACGGCCGGCGTTCGGCTTAACTTTGAAATGGCTGCCACCGACGAGATGGTCGGCATCGCGCTGCGGCTGCGCCCGGCTGCCTGTTGCCTAGTGCCCGAGCGTCGTCAGGAGGTGACGACCGAGGGTGGCTTGGACGCGGTCGGCTCTGCTGGCAGCCTGCGTCCGCACATCGCCGCGTTGCGGGATGCCGGCATCCGCGTGTCGCTGTTCCTGGACCCGGACGCCGCACAGCTTGAAGCCGGCGCGGAGCTGGGCGCGCACGTGGTCGAACTGCACACCGGCGCCTACGCCGAGGGCCGCCCAGGCGAGCTTGCGCGGTTGTCTGACGGGGCACGCCGGCTACGCACGCTTGGCCTCGAATGCCATGCCGGGCACGGGTTGACCTATGCTAATGTCGGCGCCGTCGCGGCGTTGCCGGAGGTGGAGGAGCTGAACATCGGCCATTTCCTGATCGGTCAGGCGGTGCTGGACGGACTGCCCATAGTGGTCCGGCACATGCGTAGCCTGATGCTCGCGGCACGGCGCAACCAAACCGGCGCTCCGGCGCTGCTACCCTGCAATCAATAGAGGTCACCATGTCTGACAAACACGAGAAGGCCGCGGATTTGACCGAGGCCGCGCTGGAGAAGCTTGAGCAAGGGGACGAAAAGGCCGCGGACAAGCTGATAGAGCAGGCCAAGGAGTTGGACCCGAAGGCAGTGCAGGAAATCGTGAAGGATTTAGAGGAAGGCTAGCGTCCGCTACGCGCCTTTGGGATGCGTCCGGCGCCAAACTGCGAGCAATCCGGCCGCGTCAACGCTGGTGTAGCGCTGGGTCGTCGCTAAGGTGGCATGGCCCAGCAGCTCCTGGATCGAACGCAGGTCTGCGCCACTGCCGAGTAGGTGGGTTGCAAAGCTGTGCCGCAGCGCGTGAGGGGTGGCGTGGTCCGGAAGGCCAGCGCCCTGGCGGTAGCGCCGCATGGTCCGTTGTGCGACGCCTGCGTTCAACCGTGCGCCTTTCACGCCGGGGAACAGCGGCAAGGTCGGGCGTGGGTCAGGATGCAACGCCAGCCAATCCGCTAGGGCGGTCCGCACGGCGGGCAGCAAGGGAGCCAGGCGTTCCTTGCCGCCTTTACCTTGTATGCGCACGACGTCGGCCCCTAGAACCACATCTCGCAGGTTGAGCGCCAGCGCCTCGGCGATCCGCAGCCCAGCGCCATACAGCAGCGTGAACAATGCCACGTCCCGCGCCTGCACCCAGGGCAGGTCAGCGGCGTCACCAATCTGCGCCGCAACCGCCATGGATTGCTCGGGCGTGAGCGCACGCGGCACTGGCCGTCTCGCGCGCGGAGTGCCCAGCGAGAACGGCGTTGGGTTTTGCACGCCGTGCTGGCGCGCAACGTAGCGGAACAGGCTACGCACCGCAGAGAGATGCCGCGCCCGTGTGGCATTCAAGGCTCCTGTCCCAGCCTCGTGCGCCAGCCACGCGCGGAAATCCGCTTGGCGTAGGGCGCCAAGGTCCCCGAGGCTTGGCTCCGTCCCAAGATGGCCAGCCAAAAATCCCAAGAACGCGGCGATGTCCCGCTGGTATGCCTGGACAGTGAGCGGGGAAGCACGCCGCTGCTGGGACAGCCAGTCCAGAAAAGCGGATGCCACGCTGGCAGCGGTCGCCGTGTTCACTAGGCCGACCACACTGGGTCTTTCAGCTTAAGCAGGAACGCGGCGTGCCGGTCGAGGGCATCGGCGCCGGGCTGCACTAGGCGGACAGTGCGTTTTCCCGAGAACACGTACGCGGCCCCCGACAGCCCGCCACCATCCGTGAGCAAGGACAGGCCTCGCTGCCGCCCGCCGGTCAATTCCACGTAAACGTCCGCCAGCAGCCGGCAATCCAGCAGCGCGTTGTGCGAGGTGCGCTCGCTGAGGTCGATGCCGAACCGGCGGCATAGCGCGTCGAGGCTATTGGGGAGGCCCGGGAAGCGCGCTTTTGCCAACGCGAGGGTGTCAATCATGCGCGTGCGGTCAAGCGGCGGCTGGCCTATGCGTCCGAACTCCGCATCCAGGAAACCAAAGTCGAACGGCGCGTTGTGCGCCACCAGCGAGTCATTGCCCAGAAAATCCAGCAACTCGCCGGCAATCTCCGCAAAGCGCGGCTTGCCCCGGAGGTCCGCACGGGTCAGGCCATGCACCCGGCTCGCCTCCTCCGGCACGTCGCGCTCCGGATCGATAAGCAAGTGCAAGCGGCGTCCCGTCGGAAGGTCCCGCTGTAGTTCCAGGCACGCGACCTCGATCACCCGGTCCCCGACCATCGGATCAAGCCCAGTTGTTTCAGTGTCGAACAGGACGGATCGGGTCAAGCTGAATGGCCTAAGCTGGCGAGAAAGCGCCGGATTTGGCGCAGCGCGTGGTGGCGGGACAGTCCTGTGCGTATCACGACATCGGCCCGGCTTCGTTTCTCGGCATCAGGAATTTGCCTTGCGACAATGGCAGAGATTTGCTCCGCCGTCATCCGCCGCCGCGACCGCACCCGTGCGCGCTGCACATCCGGCGGCGCGGACACCACCATGACCGTGTCCACCCTGTGCTGACCGCCGGTCTCCAGCAGCAAAGGGATGTCCAGCACTGCCATCCGCTGGCCGGCACGACGCGCGCGGTGCAAGAACTTTCGCTCCTCTGCCCGCACCATCGGGTGCAGGATGCTTTCCAGCCGGCGCATCGCCGAGGGGTCTGGAACGGCGATGGCGCGCAACACTGCCCGGTCCACCGCGCCATCCCGCACGGCGCCTGGAAATGCCGCGCTGATGGCTCGCACCGCCGCGCCGCCCCGCGCTTGTAGCCGGTGCACGGCCGAGTCCGCGTCAAACACCGGCACGCCCCAGCGCCGGAACGCTGCCGCCACCGTGCTCTTGCCCATGCCGATCCCACCGGTCAGCCCTATGATGCGCAAGCTCCTGTCCCCTTAACCCAGACCTTGAGGATCATGCGGGGGAAAGTGGAGGCTGGTCCAACGCCCAATTGACCGTTCGGCTCTCTCACAGCCTTGCGCCACGGTGGAGATCATAAAACTCGTTAAGAAATCAGCAATATCTCTACTATAAGATAACCCTGGCGCATAAATCTCAATGCAACGGACGGCAAACTGTTTTGTAAGACATTCTGACATTTTCAGGCGATTTACTAACCAGAATTATTCGATTTTGTATGTGGTGCAGTGCGTGATGTCGTAAGCTCCCAGCGTCTTGCAGCGTATCACTTGATGCGACCGAGCTGAACGGATCAGTAAGCCTTGAAGCGAATTGATGGCCTAAGCCGCTTGTTCATGATTTTGGAGATCTGTTTCCGTGATTGCCTCTTCCCTAACAGTTGCTCGTCCTCCGCAGCTTTCTATTGAACTCTCTCCCAACAGCAGCCCTATGGCTGACCTGGCAGTCTCCCAGGTCGTGCGAAGCGCTGCCCTTGCGGCGGAGTGTCCCATCGCAGTGTTCTATCTAGGTAAAGGGCGCAACTTCAAGGTCGGTGCATTCTTTGGCGTCGAAGCGGCCGCGATCGCCGCTGAAGGCAACCAGATGCTGGCTGAGGCAGCGCAACAGCGTCCTGACGAGCTTCTCGTCATCAATGATGCCCTGCATCAGCCTGACTTCGCGCCAGCGAACGCTTACCTGTTCGGCAACGGCATGGCGCCTGCGCGGTTCATCGCAGCCGTTCGAGTTATGGACGATCAAGGTTTGACGCGCGGCATCTTAGTGGTTGCTGACACCGCGCCCCACGCCGGCCTAAGCGCGGCAAAAACATACGTTCTGCGCACCCACGCAGCGCAGATATCAGCCCTGCTTGAGTTGCAAACGTTGCGTAAGACCTCTGGTCCAGGGCACGCCAGTGCTGTCTGGCACTCCAACATGGAACGCCTTCGCCTGCTTGAGTCGGTCGTCGTCAACGCGAACGACGCGGTCCTGATCACCCAGGCCGAGCCGATAGACCTGCCTGGGCCTCGTATCGTTTACTGCAACGCTGCCTTCACCAAGAAGACCGGCTACTCCGAAGCAGAAATTCTCGGCCGGACACCCCGCATTCTGCAGTCGAGCCGGATCAACCGCCAAACGCTCGACAAGTTGCGGTTGGCGCTGTCGCGTTGGGAACCTGTCGAAGTCGAGCTGCTCAACTGCAAGAAGGATGGCACGGAGTTTTGGGTGGAACTCAGTATCGTGCCGGTCGCGAATGAGAAGGGCTGGTTCACGCATTGGGTATCGGTGCAACGCGATGTCAGCGACCGCAAGTTGGCTGAGGAGACTGCGACCCGCGTACGCATCGCGGAAGCGGAGAACCTAGTGCTGGAGGCAGAAATCCAGGAACGCAAGCGCGTCGAGGCGCTGCTGCTTCACACCGCATTTCACGATGACCTGACCAAGCTGCGCAATCGGGCATTTTTCATGCATCGCCTCACAATCGCGATGGACCGCGCAAAGAGCGACGCGGACTTCCGCTATGCGGTGATGTTCATGGACCTGGACCGGTTCAAGCTGGTCAACGACAGTCTCGGCCATCGGGCAGGCGACCTGCTTCTGATGGAGGTGGCCCAACGTTTGCGAACCTGCATACGCCCGCAGGACACGCTTGCACGGGTGGGCGGCGACGAGTTCGCGTTACTCATCGAAAACATAGACGACATGACCTCCGTGACCACGCTCGCAAAGCGAATCATTGAGACGATGCGCCTGCCGCTATGGCTTGGGAAACAAGAGATCTTCTCGTTTCGCAGCATTGGCGTAGTCCAAGCGACCAGAAACCACCAGTTGCCTGAAGAATTATTGCGTGACGCTGATATCGCGATGTACCAGGCAAAGCGGCACGAGACCGGCAGCTACGCAATTTTTGCCGGCTCCATGCACGAAAATGCGGTTGAAGCATTGGAGCTGCAGACCGATTTACAGAATGCCGTTGCACGTGACGAGTTCTTCTTGCTCTACCAGCCAATCTGTGACTCGGCTACCACAGAAATCGTCGGGCTAGAGGCGCTAATCCGTTGGCAGCATCCACTGCGTGGGCTGGTGCCTCCTAACGCCTTCATCAAAACGGCTGAGGAGACCGGCCTGATCCGGGAGATTGGCCGCTGGGTCTTGCGGCAGGCTTGTACGCAAATGCGTGCATGGCGCGACCGGTTTCCGACCCTAAAACTTCGGATCAGCGTGAACACGTCCGGCGAAGAGCTAAGAGACCCTCGCTTCACGTTGGAGCTTCAGGACACGCTGGCAGTGACCGATATCGACCCGCGTGCCCTTCAGCTTGAAGTCACAGAAAGCATCTTCCTTCAGCACCCTGAGCGTATTGGTAAAGTCTTGAGCATCATTCGCGCTCTTGGCGTTCGCATTGCTCTGGACGATTTTGGTACAGGATACTCTTCCTTAAGCTACGTCGACCAGTATGAGATGGACACGATCAAGATCGATCAGTCGTTTGTGGCACATATGTTAATTCGCAAGAGAACAATGGCAATCGTGGAGACGATCATAAATTTAGGACGAGCCTTGGATTTGGACATCGTAGCGGAAGGCGTCGAGAATGATATGCAACTTCAAGCATTGCTAAAAAGAAATTGTAGCTCCATTCAAGGCTATTTGCTTGGTCATCCCATGTCAGTAGTTGATGTTGACCTAGCTCTTACCAAGCAGGTCGAGCAAAAAGCGGCATCATAGCGCTGTCCTGGCGTTTGAACGGTGGTGTCGGGCCGACCCGCCACAGCCCTCACCATCTAAACCGTAACCACCGCATCATGCAGCGCAGTATCCACCTCCGGTGTGATGCCAAACCAAGCCGCGAACCCCGGCACTGCCTGGTGCAGCAGCATCCCCAATCCCCCCACCGTGCGCAGCCCCCGCGCGGCGGCTTCCGCCAGCAGCGGCGTGACCAGTGGCGCGTACACGATGTCCGCCACGACCATCCCGCCTGGAGCCTGGTCTAACGCCATGTCCAAAGCGGGTTGCCCTGTCATGCCGAGCGACGTTGTGTTCACCAGCAACGCGCACGCGGACAACGCATCCGCCCGGTGTTCCCATAGCACGACCTGCAGTCCCGGCAACGCCGACGCCAATGCCGATGCCCGTTCGGCCGTGCGGTTGGTGACTACCACGCGGGCGCCCACGTCCAGCAACGCGGCTGCAATGGCGCGCGCGGCTCCGCCTGCGCCCAGCAACAGCGCCGGTCCGGCAACCGGGTCTGCGCCATGCGCGCGCAAATTGGCCAGGAAGCCCGCTCCATCTGTGTTGGTGCCAACGATGCCGGCTGGCCCGAACGTCAGCGTGTTCACTGCCCCGGCCCGCCGCCCAGCGTCCTCCACCTGGTCGCAGAGGGCCAGCACCTGTTCCTTGAACGGCAGGGTCACGTTCACCCCGGCGAACCCGGCCGCACGCAACCCTGCGATGGCGACAGCAAGCTCATCCGGCCGCACCGGAAGCGGGACGTAGGCGCCGTCAATGCCGTACCGCGCGAGCCAGTGTCCGTGCAGCCGGGGCGAGCGTGAGTGCGCGACCGGCCATCCAACCACGCCGGCGAGGCGGGAACGTCCACTGAGCGTCAGCATGGACGCACGATGCACGCGTGCAAGGCCGAGGCACCACCGCAAACCCGGCAAAGGTCGGCTTGCCTGTCGGCCGCTGGACCAAAACTGTCGCCAGGGACCTGGTTCATCCAACCAACCTCACTGCGAAAAGGACAAGAACTTAGGGGCCCCATCACCGCGCATCCAGTGGGGTGAACACTTGCACCGCACCGGGCAACACCGTGAAGTGCGCCGGCGTGCGGGTCACGATCTCCCCATCGGCGCTCACGTGCCGCGGCCGGCGGGTGCGCAACTCGACCTGTTGCGCACGCAGGGTCCGCACCTCATCCAAGTGGCCATGCTCGCCGGCGCGGAACTCGCGCGCCATCAACAACAGCCGCCAGCGCGTGCGCGGCTCCAGGCTGTACACGTCCAGCATGGCGTCATCGATCCGCGCACCCGCCTCAACCACCATGCCGCCGCCATAGAAACGCCCATTGCCGACTGCGACCTGCATGGATTTGCACCGCACTTCCACCTCGTCCAGGCGCAGGACAGCGCTGAACTGCCGGGCCGTGGCAATGACCGCGGCCGCCGCAAGCGGGTAGGCGAGCTTGCCCCAGCGCCGTTTCATCACTTTCGTCAGCCGCCGGGTGATGTCGACGCTGAGCCCAACGCTGGCCACGTTGAAGAACGGGTGTCCGTTCACGCAGCCAAGATCAATCCGCCGTTTGTGCCCGCCGATGATGATTTGCGCCGCGCCGGCCGGGTCCTCCGGGATGCCGAGCGTGCGGGCGAGGTCGTTGGCGGTTCCCATCGGCAGGATGCCGAGCGGCAGCCCCGTGTCGCGCAACGCTGGCGCGGCGGCGCTCATGGTGCCGTCGCCCCCACCGAGGATCACCGCGCCCACCCGGTCCCGCACAGCGCGGATGGCGACGCCAAGGTCTTCCCGCCGCCGGCACTCCTCCCGCACCAGCGTCACTCCGGCCGCTTCCAGCGCCGCTATGAACGGGGCGATCTCCCCGCCCCGGCGGCTGTGCGGATTAGCGATCAACAGCGCTGGGCGCGTCATACGGTCCAAACCACGAGGCACACCCTATCCAGCGCTCTGGCCAGTAGGACCAGTACGACCCGGCTAGCTTAGTGCGATCTCCGCTGGACTGGAACCCGTGCCGCGCCCGCCCGCGGCATTTCCGAGGTCGTCAGCTATGATCGTCGGGCGCCCCCTTGCGTTCGGCCGGGTTGGGCGTGGGTGCGGCCAGCCGCTGCTGGACCGGCGGCGACGTCTGCACGACTCCGCCGGTCTGGTTCTCTGCCCCCCACGCATATCCCACGGTCGGCGCCGAGGCCGGCGCCGAGGCCTGGTCAGCGCCCACGCCATAGGCTTGGGTGTATATCGGAGCCGGCCCTTGGTATCCGGCGCCGTCCCCTGACTCCCCGCCATACTGCATGCTCACTTTAGTGGGAATCGCCGGGTCCGCCGCGCTGCATCCCGCTAAAGCTACTAACGTAACGACTACAACAAAGCTACGCATGGAAGCGCTCCTAGCTGACAACCACTGGCCTGGTTTGTAGATCAGTGCCACATAACCAGGGTGAGCGTTCTTGCGCTTGTTCGCCAATGATAAGTCTTCATGTGCAGCATGAACCCTGTTCATCCCGCGCAACCTGCTAGGGAGTACTCCGGGTGCCGAAATTTCTTAACCTGGACTTGAACCTACTTCGCGTGTTTGACGCTTTGTTTGAAGAACGGAGCGTCACTCGCGCCGGCAACCGCCTGGGCGTGACACAGTCCGCCATCAGCCACGCTCTGGCCCGGCTGCGGGACATTCTGGATGACGAGCTGTTCATCAAAGACCCGGATGGCATGATCCCGACCGCCAAGGCGCGGGCAGTCGGGCCGCGGCTGCATGAGGGGCTACTGCAGCTGCAGTCCGCCCTGATCGTGGACGCCTTCGACCCAGCCACCGCGGCGTACCGCTACATGGTTGCCGCAAACCCGCATGCCTGCGCCATTTTGCTGCCCCAGGTGCTACGGCTGGTCCGCGCACGCGCGCCGGGCGTAGAGATCAGGGTCACGCCCAGAACCGCTGATGCCATGGAGGCGCTTAACGCCGGACGCATCGACGTGGCCATCGCTTCTTATGAACGAGTGCCGGAACAGCTCGGGCTCGTGGAGCTGTTGCGGGAGCGTTTGGTTTGGGCCTTGCGCGCCGATCATCCGTTTGCCCATGAGCCGCTGACGCTTGAGCGCCTGGCCGACCTGCCGCACCTCGTCCGGGCCGTGACGGACGAGCATACCGAGGCGGTGGACGGTTTGATCCAGGAGCGCGGCTTGGAGCGCCGGGTGGCGCAGAACGGTGAAAACGCGCTCGTTGCCGCCTTCGCTGCCATCGGCCGGATCCGCCAGCTCCGGCTCACGGTGCCCAGCAGCCACGCAGCGCTTGCGATCGTGGGCGAGACCGACCTTGCTGCCCTGGTGCCGTGGCGCATGGGCGTTGCGTTGGCGGAGCGCTACCGGCTGAAGCTGTTCGACCCGCCCTACCCCTCGCCGGAAATGCAGCTATCGATGATTTGGCACCTCGGACACGGCAGCGACCCGGCCCTGACGTGGCTGCGGGACACCATCAGGGAGGCGGCGGAGGGCCTCTGACGCTTACTCGCGGAACACTAGCATCACTCCGCCCGCATCCTCAGCCGCGACCGTGATCCCCGCCTCTGACCGCACCCCGTTGATGCCGCCCTCTGCCAGCGCCGCCGCGGTGCGGTCGAGGCTGAGGGTGCGCAGCATTAGGGCCGCCATGAACTGCCGCTCGTCCCGGTTCGGCGCCGCGGCGCCGAATTGCGCGCGCAGGTCTGCGGGCGTCACCACCTCAACGCGCGCCAAGCCAGCCACGAGCCTCCCGGCCTGGATCGCATCGGCGCCGAACATGCGCGCGAACAGCTCCAGCAGCTCCGAGGGGTCTGCCGCCGCGATCACCAAGCCCTCGATCCCCACCACGCCGTTCGCGTGCCGGCGCCAGGCGTCGTGCCACACCAGTTCCGGCGTCATGTGCTGGCAGAAGAACACCCGGCCCACTGGCACGGCCTCCCGCTCCAGCCGCACGGTCCGGAATGCCGCATCGCGCGGACCGCCCGGCATGTCCACCGGGCGGGAGAACGCCTGCGGCGGCAGCACCGGCACGCCAGCATCCTTCAGGGTGGCGTAGGCGTCGTCGGAACTGAACGTCTTGAATACCAGCCCATTCAGCCCAGCCGGCCAGTCCAGCACGTCCGTCCGGCTGCCGGCGCTGTGCTCCACGCCCAGCAACTCCAAGTAGTCCGTCCCGAACATCGCAAGGTTGTTGGTGGAGCCTAAGGTATGATGCCCCCGCGGCGTGAGCGTGAAACCGAGCCGCTGATACAGCCCGGCCATGCCGTCCAGGCGGTCTCGGGCGTTGATCACGACATGGTCGAGGGTTGGGACTGGCAGGTGCAAACAAAGCTCCTTTTTCCCGCTTGCGGGAAAGGCTTGGGATGAGTGCAGCGCACGTTGGTCCAGCCGTCGTTGCACGCCACCCTTCATCCCATGCAGGGCCATTCAGTTCTAATTTTTTGGTCACAAATGATCCTCGCATGTCGACGCTGGCACTGTGGTCGTGGAGCGCTTTGCTGACGGTTCGGGTCGATAGTTTGGGTCACTTGGTTAGGACTGAATGGCCCTGTCATCCCATGAGGGCCGGGAGGTCAACCCACTCACAGCGGCACACGGCATTGAGCGTGACGCTCGTGCCACCAGCTCATAATGAACGTCATCGCCGGCCTGCAATATGTTGACGGCACAGCGCCAGGGCACTACCCCCGATAATGTGAGCACAGCCGCCCGCCCCCGTCCTTTCCTGCGCCTCCGCGGACGATCCTTCATGGCCGTGGTCCTGTTGCCGGACCTGCCGCTTGAGGACTGGATGGTGCAGCTTGACGCGCAGCTCGGCCGCTCTCCGCGCTTCTTTGACGGCCGGCCAGTCGTGCTGGACCTCTCAGGCCTTGCAGGCGAGGAGGCCGGATTCGTTGGGCTGGTCGAGGCGCTCGCCGCCCGCGCCATTCGCGTCATCGGCATCGAAGGGGTGGACGACGCGTTGCCTGTCGCCATGCTCGATGTCCTGCCGCCGCTGCTGCACAACGGGCGCACGGTCGGCTTGCCGATGCTGGTCCCGGGCGAGCCTGAGCCACCCGCGCCGCCGCCGGAACGCGAGCCCCTGGGCTTGGTGCTGGACCGGCCGGTACGCTCGGGGCAGAGCGTCGCGCACACGGTGGGCGACGTGACGGTGATCGGGTCCGTCGCCAGCGGTTCGGAAGTGATTGCCGGCGGCTCCATCCACGTCTATGGCACGTTGCGAGGCCGCGCGATTGCGGGGCTCCTCACTCCAGGACCCGGCGGAGCGCGTCCGCGCATTTTCTGCCGGCGGCTGGAAGCGGAGTTGTTGGCGATCGACGGGGTGTATAAGACCGCTGACGAAATGGACCCAACGCTG
Source organism: uncultured Acetobacteraceae bacterium (assembly GCA_964242575.1). GTDB lineage: Bacteria > Pseudomonadota > Alphaproteobacteria > Acetobacterales > Acetobacteraceae > JANPPS01. Next base: position 101,603 of record CAXTCN010000004.1, read on the forward strand.
ATGGGCCGTGCTGTCCAGGCATGGCTCGAAGGCGACCAAATTAGGATGGCGGCGTTGGATTGAACAGCTTGAAGGGTTAAGGGATGGCGAAGGTCCTGGTCGTTACGTCCGGCAAGGGCGGGGTGGGCAAGACCACCTCCACCGCGGCGATCGGAGCGGCGCTCGCACAAGCGGGCAAGAACGTCGTCGTCGTTGACTTTGACGTGGGGCTGCGCAACCTCGACCTTATCATGGGGGCAGAGCGCCGGGTCGTGTACGACCTCATCAACGTGGTGCAGGGCGACGCCAAGCTGTCGCAAGCGCTAATCCGCGACAAGCGGGTGGATATGCTGCACTTGCTGCCCGCCAGCCAGACCCGGGACAAGGACGCGTTGACCAGCGAGGGCGTGGCCCGCGTCATGTCCGAGCTGCGCGAGCGTTTTGATTGGGTCATCTGCGACAGCCCGGCCGGCATCGAGCGTGGCGCGCAGTTGGCGATGTATCACGCCGACACCGCTGTCGTGGTCACCAACCCGGAAGTCAGCTCCGTCCGCGACAGCGACCGCATCATCGGCATGCTCGACAGCAAGACCGAGCGCGCCGAGAAGGGCGAGCGGGTGGACAAGCACCTTCTGCTCACGAGGTACGATCCTGCCCGAGCCGCCCGGGGCGATATGCTGAAAACCGAGGACGTGCTGGAGATTTTGTCGATTCCGCTGTTGGGCATCATTCCCGAGAGCCAGGACGTGCTGAAAGCCAGCAACGTCGGCTCACCGGTGACGCTTGCGGACCTGAACTCGCCGGCGGCCCGGGCCTACACGGCGGCGGTGCGGCGCCTGTTGGGGGAGACGGTTGAAATGAGCGTGCCGTCCCGGAAAATCAGCCTGTTCGGCAAGCTGTTCGGACGGAGGGTTGCGTGAACCTATTTGGCTTCCTCAACCGGCGCAGCACCGCCCCAGTCGCGCGCGAGCGGCTGCAGATGCTGCTGGCCCACGAGAGCATGAACGGCAGCCAGTCGCAGTTGCTGACGGTGTTGCAGGAGGAAATCCTGGCAGTGATTGCCAAGCACATGCAAATCGACCGCGAAAAGGTCGTGGTCAAGCTGGACCGGGGCAACGAAGTCTCGACACTCGAAATCGACATCGAGATGCCGGCTGCCCGGGCGTAACAGCCGGGCTGCACGGAACGGCGGCGGCGCCTACCCCACCTTGGTGATCGCCCACTTCACCTGCTGCGCGCCGTCTGCTTGGCCGCTCAGCACGATCTGCTCGCTGGGTTGAGGCTCCGGTCCGCCCAGGTAAACGCTTTCTTCCAGCGAAACCTGCGCGCCCTCGGCCCGGAACCGCCAGCTTGTGCCGCCCGGCAGACGGATCATGACCGTCTCGCCATCCGATTGCAGGCTCGCCGACACGGCAGGATGCAAGTGGAAGCGCACGGCGTAAGGCTGTGGTGTGGCTCCCTCCACTGCGTCCTCCCCGCGAATGTCTTCCCCGCTTTCAGCCATGTACAGCCGCCGGCGGTGCAGCACTCCGAATGCCTGGGCATAGCCATCATGGCTTGCCTCCAGCCAGTGCGCGCCGTTCGCCTCCTGGCGTTGCACCTCCACCTCGTTGGGGTGCCGGCCCAATCCCCCTGGCCGCAGCTCGGACGAGTTGGTGTCGGCGATCACCAGCGTGGAGTGCGCCGCGCTGGACCGCGTCGCATTCTGCCATGCCTCAGCCCCGCCTGGCATCGCGCCGCAGTTCACCACCATCCGGTCGCGCCCGACGCTCAGCTCCATCGACAACGTGCCGGCGTGCGCAGTCCGGTCGATGCCGGGTGGCGGCGGCGGCCCGCCGTCCATCACCAGCACGCTCCGCCCGGCCTGCAACCGGTGGAAGCCGCCCTCCGTCAGCCCGGCCGGCGCCCGGCTGCTGCGTCCGGCCTGGGTCAGCACCAACTCGATCAGCGCAGGACTGCCCTCCTTCGCGCCATTAAACAGCACGAGTCCGCCGTCCCCGCTGCGCAACGCCCGCAGCGCCGGGGCCATGCGCTCGACCGCCGAAGCCAGCGCCGCCGGCGCCTGCACCTGCGCCGCATGCAGCAAGGCGCGGATTTCCGTCAGGTCCTGCAACGCCGTGAGCTGGGCGGCCGGGCTGCGCTCAGCGTGGCAGCCGTCCGGCAGCACTTGCCGCGCGATCTCCTGCGGCAACAGGCGAAGCGCGCGGTTGAGCAGTGCCTGGTGGTCCAGCAACGCCACTGCGGCGGCGATTAGGCCCTTCAGCGCCGTCAGCGCCCGCGCGTCCATTTCCTCGCCGGGCAGGCTGGCGCCGAGCGTGCGGGCGTCCGCCATCAGCCGCGCCATCAACCGCTGGCGGAACTCGTCGTCGGCGCTGGCGGCAAAGAAGTCATAGTGCCCGAGCCAAGCCGCAATGCGCGCGCCCGCCACGTCCGGCCGGTGCGCCAGCCGTTCCAGCCCCGGCGTCGTCATCCAGTGGCCGACCAGCGTCCGCGCCCGGGTCCGTGCTGCATCAGTGCCGAGCGCGCGCAGGTCCCGCAGCCAGGTGAACCCGTGCGCCACCGCCCGCAGGTCCGGATGGCCGGAGGTGTCGTTCCAACTATCGGGTGCAAGGCGCCGGGTTGCCCCGCCCCACTCCATCTCGTCCCGCAGCAGCCGTGCGCCGCGCACCGGGTCGCCGGGCCAGGGGTCCCGCACTGGCAGCGCGGGGGCGTCCGGCACGCGGCCCAACCGGAAACTCGGCATCCGCGACATGACCCGGCGGGCGTCCCGCGCCCAACGCTTCGGGTCCACTAGCGCAACCCGCCGACCAGAGTGGCCGCACGCAGGCCAGCGATGGCGGCGCTCCGGTCCGCCGCTCCGAATACGGCCGTCCCCGCCACCAGCACCGTGGCGCCGGCAGCGGCGCAATCGGCCGCGGTCTCCAGGTCGATGCCGCCGTCCACCTCCAGCGCGATGTCCCGGTCGATCCCATCCAGCATGTTTCGCAGCTCGATCACCTTGTCCAACTGCCAGGCGATAAAGCCCTGCCCGCCGAAGCCGGGGTTCACGGTCATGGCCAGCACGGTGTCCACCAAGTCCAGCACGGGCGCCACAACGGCCGCTGGGGTGCCGGGGTTGATGGCGACGCCGGCTGCCTTGCCCAACGCCCGGATCAACTGCAAGCTCCGGTGCAGATGCGGCCCAGCCTCCGCGTGCACCGTGATGCGGTCCGCGCCCGCCTCCGCGAAGGCGGCGATGTAGGGGTCGGCCGGGCTGATCATCAGGTGCACGTCGAGCGGCAGCTTGGTATGGGGCCGGATGGCGCGCAGCACGCCGGGGCCGAACGAGAGATTGGGCACGAAATGGCCGTCCATGACATCGAAGTGCAGCCAATCCGCTCCGGCTGCCTCGGCTGCCCGGGCCTCCTCGCCAAGACGGCTTACGTCGGCGGCCAGCAGGCTCGGCGCAATGAGGACCGGCGGTGGCCGCCCGGGCGCGGACGAGAAATCAAGTTTTGGCATGGGTGAGGTTTTAAGGGCGGCGCTCCGGGAAGCACAAGCGGTGAGTGCCTGTTTTGGCGGCACCGGCCCCGATAGCCTCGGCTGGACCGCCGGAGCCGCTGGCCCTGGGAGCGTGCCCGCGCTTCGGACCCCCTGGGAGGGATACTAGGGCCGTCCAGGCAACCAAACCTCGATCGTGCCGCGTGAGGGCCGTGGCTGGTACGTGGTAAAGTCGCGGACCGTCCAAGTAAGGCCAGTGTCGGCCAACGACGCCACCATCTGACGAGCGGCGGGCTCGTCCTCAGGATAGAAATAGCGGACGCTGGGCTGCGCCGGCGTGTCCGGAACCCGCCGAGTCTCGACAGTGCCGGGCCTTGGGGAAAAGCTTGTGAGCAGGCGGGCAGACATTGCCTCCGCTGCCGCAGAGCCAGCCTGCGCGTGGATAACGACGCGTGAACCCGGCGTGGCGGCAGGCGCCGCGGGCGCCGCGGGCGGGACCGCGTTGGCGTTCTGTGAGCGCCAAGCCAGGAACTCGTCAAACAAGGCGCTGCGCTGCGCTGGCGACAACGCGGCGGCGCTGCGGCCAGAGCCGGCCAGGAACGCATCGAAATCCCGGCGAAGGCGCGCAGCCTGGTCGGTTGATGGTGCCGTGGTTGCGGACGACGCCGGGGGTGCCGAGGTCACGGGGGCCGCCGGAGGAATCGGCGGCGTGGGCAGGGATGACGCAGGTGGGGGCGGCGTGACCACGGCAGGCGTCGTCGCGGCGGGCGGAGCCGGAGCGGATGCCGCCGGTGTGGATGGCGTAGGTGGGGATTGCGGCGCAACCGGCGTCACGGCGCCCAGCACCGGGCGCGCTGGGACATCGCGGTAAAACAGCCCGCGCAGGCCCACGTACGCCGCCCCGGCCGCACCAGCCAAAACGGCGAGCGCCAATGCCGCTCGGAGCAGCAGCGCCCGACGCCGGGGAACATGGCTCAGCGCCGGCGTCGCCGTGCTTGGGCCTGACGGCGGCTCCGACCGTGGCGCGAACACGGGCTCGACCCGGACTGCCGGCTTGTCCGCACGGCGGTGCGCGCCGCCCGGGCTGGTGGTCCCATCCCGGCCAGTCGGCGACGGAATTTCCAGCTCACCCGGCACTGCCACTGGCACCCCCAAGGGCCGCAGCAAACCTGGGTTGGGCGCCGGCGGCGCACGCTTGGCGGGCACGTCCGGGCCGGCGGCATATTGGGTTCGCAAGATCGCCACCACCTCGGGCACCGCCGGGGTGGGCGGCGGCGGTGGCAGCGGCAGGGCATTGGCCGTGGCCGGTTCAGGGGCAGGCAGGCTTATCTGCAACGCCTCCCGCAACGGCGCTAGCTCATCGCCGCCCAGCAAGGCCCGAAACGCGGGACGCCCAACGAACACCACTTGAAGCGTTGCCTGCTCAGGCTCCGCGAAGTAGGGCGCCATGGCCTGCAAAGAACGCAGTACTTTGGGATGCAGCGTCTCGGCCTGTTCAATCAACAGGACCACACGCGTCTCCTGCCCTTGCCGGGCGGCGATGGCGCGCACCAGCAGGCGGGCGTCGTCCCCTGTGAACACCTCGCCTTCCGGCCCAGCGACCTGGATCAAGATACGGTCCAAGGTCAGTGGGGACCGCAACGGATTGCCGACGCGAATAACCCGTGTCTCTGCCCCGCTCAGCCGGGCCAGCAGGACGGACAGGGCAGCGGTGCGCTCGTGGTCGTCCTCAAGCAACAGCGCGAAGAACGGGGCGTCGAGCCGCCCAACAAGTGGAGAGGACGCATCCGCCCCGGCCAGGCTGCCGGTTCCCTCCATACCTTAGGGGTTCGCCGTGCGGGTCGTAGCCGTTTCCGCGGTCCGGCTCTGCGTCTCCTGAAAACGCTGGAACAACCGCTGCTTCTCGTCAGCCGACAAGGTGGCGCGCGCCGAAGCCGCCTGTGCCTCCGCGGCGGCTGGCGTTGCTTCGGCCGGACGGGTCGCAACCGGATCTGGCTTAGAACGCAACGTGATTGCAGGCCGGCGCTGCAATACGATCGGCTTGCCCGCGCTAAACAGTTGCGGCTCCCTGGTGCAGCCGCCCATCAGGACCGCCATGCCAAGGACAGCGATGGGCCAGACAGAGGTGCAATTACGCATGACGACCTCAATCATAACGCGAACACGAAGCTCAAGCAATACAACGTAGCCGAGCCAGGCTGGTTTACCAACGTCCCTACGAGTCCCGCGACAGTCCTCGTTCTGCCAATGCACTCAAGTAAGCCGCCCAGCGTTCGTCCCGCTCCCGCCCGAGCCGATGCAGTATGTCCCAGGAGTAGATGCCGGTGTCATGCCCATCGGTAAAGCGGATACGCACGGCATAGTGCCCAATCGGCTCCACGGCGGCGATATTGACGTCCCGCTTGCCAGCAACGATTTTCTTTTGGTCCGGCGCATGGCCCTGCACGGCTGCGCTTGGGCTTTCAACCCGGAGGTACTCGGCTGGAAGCCGCCAGCGCAAGCCGTCGCTAAACGCCACCTCTAGCTGCGCGCTGCCACGGCGAACCCGTATTTCGGTGGGCACAGCTTGTTCAGGCATCAGCCAAGGCAACCGCAACCTGGTTAGGCATCGATGGCCCGCGCCTCCTCTGGCAGCATGATCGGGATGCCGTCGCGGATGGGATACGCCAGGCCCGCGCTCCGGCTGATCAGCTCGGACGCACGGCGGTCATACTCAAGCGGACCCTTGGTGAGCGGGCACACCAGTATTTCCAGCAACCGCGGATCAACGGGCGGCTGCTCGCCCAATGTCGTGTCGTCTGGCATCAGCTTGCCTGCCGTCCCTGTCGGCCCGCATCCGGAGTGTGCGCGCCCATCTGCAACAAGGTCAGCAGCGTGCTGGCGCGGTCAGGCATCGCCGGCGCCTCCAGCAACGCCTGCTTCTCCGCCGGGTCGAACGGGCAGACCATCGCAAGGGTCACCACCAGCGCGTCGTCCGGCATCTCGTTGATGGCGTCCCAGTTCGCGTCGAAGCCGCGGACGGCGAAGTAGGCGCGCAGGGCGTCGATCAACCCCTCGCGGTCAATCGCGTCCGTGCTGGACGTGCTGTCCAAGTCCGCTCGGAAACGCGACAGGTCCGCCCGGACCCGGCGGTAACCGCGCCGCATCTCCAACTCCACGCTCGTGGTGAAGCGCACAAGGCCCGTGAGGGTAATGAGGTAGCGCCCATCGTCCGCTTCGCTGAAGGACGACAGGCGGCCGATGCAGCCCACCTTATACAGGCCGGGTCCGCTGGGCGTCGCCGGCCGGGTCTCATCTGGCTGGATCATGCCAATGACCCGGCCGGACGCGAGCGCGTCCTCCACCATCGCAAGATAACGTCGCTCGAAGATGTTGAGCGGCAACTTGCCCTGGGGCAACAGCAACGCACCCGACAGCGGAAACACCGGAAACTCGGTCGGCAACTCCTCTAGGCGCGGGTATGGCGCCATAGCGCTAGCTGAGCCAAACGGCGGACAGCTTGCGGCGCGCCGCCAGGGTGGCCGGGTCCATGAGGCCCCACGACTCAAACAGCCGCAGCAGTTGGACCCGTGCCGCCTGTTCGTTCCATGTCCGGTCCCGGCGCACGATCTCCAACAAGGCGTCCGCCGCCTCCGCCCGTCGGCCTGTAGCATTGTAGGCGGTGGCAAGCTCGAAACGCGCTTGATGGTCGTCCGGGTTGGCCCGGAGCCGCCCTTCGAATTCCGCCAACTGCGCCCCTGCCCGACGTCCTTCCTCGGCCAGCAGCAGCGCGCTGCGGGCGCCGCTCACCTCTGGGTGCTCGGCAATCTTGACCGGCACTTGGTCCAGCGCATCCCGGGCTTGGTCTTCCTGCCCCAGGGCCATCAGCACCCGGATCAGCCCTGCCCAGGCCTCCGGGTTCTCCGGCTCGTCTTGCAGCAGCGCGCTGAACAGTCCGCCTGCCTCCTCGAACTGCCCGGCCTCGAACAGCGCCTTGGCTTCGGCCAGCAGGTCCGCCGCCGGCATGGCGCCGCCCGCAAGCTTCAACAGGCTCTCGACGAACCGCTTGATCTCGCTTTCCGGCAACGCGCCCTGGAACACGTCAATCGGCTGCCCTTGCCAGAACGCCGCGACCGTCGGCACCGACTGCAACGGCAGGCCGATCTGGCTCAGTTGCTGCACCAGCGCGCGGTTGGCGTCGATGTCGATCTTGACCAGCTTTACCCGGCCGCCCGCCGCCCGGGTCACCTTTTCCAGCGCGGGCGTAAGCTGCTTGCACGGCCCGCACCACGTCGCCCAGAAATCCACCATGACCGGCACGGTCCGCGACGCCTCGATCACGTCCCGCATGAACGTCTGCTGGGTGCCGTCGACGATTGCCGCATCCGGACTGCCCGCGGCGGCCGGGGCAGGTGTGCGCGGCTTCTGTCCGATGATCTGGTCCATGGGGTCAGGCCTGTCCTGGTCGATGGGTTGTCGCTTCGGCGCGGTTCACGTCGATTGCCGCATAGATGCGGTTTGGCGGATGATTGTGCAAGCGTGCGAGGAACCCCCTTGCACGCCGTCCGCAACCCGCCTATCACGCCGGTCTGGTTCGCGGGCGTAGCTCAGGGGTAGAGCACAACCTTGCCAAGGTTGGGGTCGAGGGTTCGAATCCCTTCGCCCGCTCCAGTGTAAGTGTCTGACTTTTTATGGTTTTCGATGAGTTTTGATTTTGGGAGGCCCAGTATAGGCATCTCGCGGTTGGAACTCTTGTCGGAAGTGGCGCCATGACTGTATATCGTCGACCTCCAAGGCTGGCCCTCGTTGGGTAGTGGATATCCAGATCGATGGAGAGCGAATCAACGCGACCCTGCCTGGCGTCCACACCAGGGCCGAGGCTGTTGCGGCCCAAGACTCGGCGCGCGAACACCCTCAGCTTGGCTTTGCACGTCAGGGCGGCCGGTGACCGACGCTTACAGCGCCATGCTATGGTAAAGTGATGCCCGCTGTCGACCCTTCTCCTGGCTTCATTCGGTCCATAATGGTGCCGGAACTGCTCGTGTCCGACCTGGACGTGAGCCTGGGCTTCTGGTGTGGCTTGTGCGGCTTCTCTGTGGCCTATAATCGCCCGGAAGACCGCTTTGCTTATCTCGATCGCGCCGGCCCGCAGGTCATGTTGGAGGAGGTCATGGCGCCTGGACGCCGATGGATCACAGCACCGCTGGAACGGCCATTCGGGCGGGGGATCAATTTCCAGATCGCTGTGGATGACGTGATGCCCATCCTGGCCAGCCTGAACGCTGCGGGCTGGCCGCTGTTTCTGGAACTGGAGGAAGTCTGGTACCGGGCGGGAACGAACGAAACCGGTGTTCGGCAGTTCCTGGTTCAGGACCCGGACGGCTACCTCGTCCGCTTCTCCCAAAACATCGGTCAGCGTCCGGCCGTGAGGTTTCAATCGCCGTAACCGCACGCTGTGTTATGGCGCAGTGCAGCATGGCCTCAGCGGGCTTTGCCGTCGGGCCGCACGCGACCTTGACTCAGTAGCGCGCCAATGGAAAGTCGCTCATGAGTTTTCTCTTGCCAGTCATTTGCGCTGTGCTGATCGCCGCCGCCAGTGCCTGGGCTCAGCAGCTCTCGCCCGCTTCTATCCCGGAAACTCTCAGTTAGATCGGCTACTCGTTTCCGGCTCAGGCCTTGGCGGCACTTCGGGCAAGGCCGGACGTGGCATTCAGCCAGCAACACGGGTGGATAAATGCGGAAGATCAGGCTAACCGCGCCATTTGGATTTTTGTACCTTAGGGGCATCCGGCTTATCCCGCCGTCGTGCGACGCAGCGTCGTCCAACAAAGCACGGCGATACTCGTCACACAGGTATTATGCGGTGCGACGAAGCTTGTCTGCGATGCACTCGTGCGGGAGTTCCAGCAGTTGAACGAGGCAGTCCGCCAGGACCTTCGCTGACTGCGTTCCGTAATTTGTGATTATGCGGTGCGGGAGAGAAACTAGCGATGGAACGTAGCTGCTCAACCCGGTTGAGAGACGAGCTGCCCGCGTAAGGTTTGTTGG
>CAXTCN010000005.1:0-110033 GCA_964242575.1 uncultured Acetobacteraceae bacterium
CGTCAACTACATCCGGCACTGCGGCTACGTCCAGTCAGGCTGAAAACGCTCTAAACCTTCAGGCGAAGCGCACCAACATCCATACGAACACCCCCGCCACCGCCAGGATCGCAACCGCCAGCGCCGTGCTGGCAAACCGGGGCTGGCGCAGGTTGGCCGGCAAGCGTTTCCGGCCAGTGACCATCGCCCGCACCAAGTCATGCCGCTTCACCACGGCATAAGCGACGATGAGGGCAATGTGCAGCGCCGTCAGGCCGAGCACGACGTTGAACGACGTCTCGTGCAGCCCGGCCGCCCACGCGCCAGCCTCAGGCGAGAGGCGCGTATGCAAAGGCCCGCCACCGTCCGTACTCCGAGCGAACAGTCCGCTGCCGACCTGGACCAGCAACGCCCCCAGCAGCGCCAGCACCAACCAGCCTCCCGCGGCGCTATGGCCGATCTCGGTGTCTGGCTTCCGTGGGCCGGCAAAGGTCCTGAGCTGCCGCAGGACCTCGGCCGGGCCGCGCAGGAACTGCCGGAAGCGGGAGGTCTCGCTGCCGACGAAGCCCCACGCGATGCGGAACAGCAGCAGCGCCAGCAAGACGTAGCCAGAAAGGAAGTGCAGTTGCGTCCAGCCCTGCACGGCAGCCACGTAGCTGGTGGCTGCCAGCAACACGACAGCCCAGAGAAACAGCCGCGTGGGCGCGTCCCAGATCTTCATCAACAGCACCGGCACGCGCGGCTTGGGTGGTCCCGCCGGGCGAACCAACGGGCGTGGACGGGTCGGCTGGGCCATGCGCGGTATCCTCTGCTGCCGGTCCATTTAGCAAGTGCCCGGCTTGACGGGAAAGCGCAGCGTCGTCATGCCGCAGAGCCATGGGGCTTCCCTTCCCGCAAGGCGGCGCGGCTGGCTTCTGGGCCGTTTACCAAGGACCGTTGGCGGCGCTCGCAGCGTCGCTGCTGGTGGTGCTGCTCGGGCGGTTGACGCGGGGGCGTTGGACGCCGGCGGCAGCGGGAGCGCTGGTGGGGTGGGCGGCGCTCGTTCCGGCGTCAACGCTGCTGCGCGCCGTGCTGATGCCGCCGACGCTGGTTGCGCGCCTGCTGTTGCCGGCGTTGCTGGCGGTAGCGCTCGGCTTTCTGCTGCCTGTGCTGCGCGGCCGGGCCGTCCGCTGGGCGCCGGCGCTGGTGTTGGCGGCGGCAGGCTGGTGGCTGGCCGGCTCTCCCGCGGGACGCGGCGAGTTCTGGCGGGTGTGGGCAGCGGTCGGCCTGGGCGGCTGGCTGCTGTCCCGCGCCGTACGGAACGAGCCTGCGCGCGCCATGGCGGCTGCGTTGGCGCTGTGGGCCGGACTGGTGGTGGCCGGGGCGCCTCCGGTCTGGATCGTGGCGGCGCTGGTCCTGGTGGCGGCGTCCGTCGCGTTGCTGGGCGGAAGGTTGGCGCTGCCGCCGGTGCTGGTGGTGGTCGCGGCCGCGGCGGCAAGCCTCGGCGCCGGGCGGCTGGTGCGGGCCGGGTTGAACGGGGTGGATGCAGCGGCGCTGGCAACCCTGGCCGCGCCGTGGATGGTGCCGGTGCTGGGTGTCCGGCTTAGCGGCCGGCTAGGCCGGGCTGGACCGGTTCTGGCGGTTCCCGCCGCCGCAGCGCTCGCCGCCGGCGTGGTTTGGTGCGTCGCCAGGTTGCTCCGTTCATAAGGACAGCGCCTCGCAGCACGCGCCTGGGCTTGGATGTCGTGGACTATGGCAAACGGCGTGCGCAGTTGCGGGGCGACCAGTTTGGCAGCGCCGGCAAGGTGGTGCCAGGGTCGATCTGCCATTCCAGCGCAGCAGCCGTGACCAGATGCGCGACCCCAAGCTGGCCTACCCAGGTCAGGCTTTTGCCGTGCCCGCCCGGTGACGCGCCTTGCCCGGCCGCGCGCCGCGCACCATACACCGTTCATAATGACACTCCTTCAAACGCTTCGTTCCGTCCTGTCCCCGCCGCATCCGGCCGGGCGGCCCTTCATCATCGGCGGTCTCGTTGCTGCCGTGCTCGGCTTGTTCCTCAGCGAGTGGCTGTTCGCCCTCGGCGTGCTGTTCGTGCTGTTCTGCCTTTACTTCTTCCGGGACCCGGAGCGCGTGGCGCCCGCCCGGCCCGGCGTCGTGGTGGCGCCGGCGGACGGGCGGGTGGTGTCCGTCATGCAGTCCGTGCCGCCGCCGGAGCTGGGCTTGGGCGCCGCACCGCGTTGGCGGGTCGCGACGTTCCTGTCGGTGCTGAACGTCCATGTGAACCGCGTGCCGTTCGAGGGCACGGTGACGCGCGTGGCCTACCGGCACGGCAAGTTCCTCAACGCCAGCGTGGACAAGGCGAGCGACGACAACGAACGCAACGCGCTGGCTATCCGCCTGCCTGACGGCCGCGACATGGCAGTGGTGCAGATCGCCGGGTTGATTGCTCGGCGGATCGTGTGCGGGGTGCGGGAAGGGGACCGTGTCGCCACCGGCGCACGCTTCGGCATCATCCGCTTTGGCAGCCGCACCGACCTTTATCTGCCCGAGGGCGTGCGCCCGTTGGTGTCCGAGGGCCAGACCATGATCGGCGGTGAGACCGTAATGGCCGAGCTTGGCGCGTGAGCGAGCGGACCTCGCCAGTCCAGCGGCTCCGCACCCGGTTCCGGCCACGGCAGCGGCCGCGGTTCGCCGGGCTGAGCTTCAACCGCATGATCCCGAATATCCTGACCCTGTTGGGCCTGTGCGCCGGGTTGACCAGCATGCGCTATGCGGTGGAGGGGCGGTTCGGTTCGGCTGTGGTCGCCATCGTGGTGGCCGGTTGCATCGACGGGCTGGACGGGCGGCTGGCCCGGTTGCTCAAAGCGACATCCCGGTTCGGGGCGGAGTTCGATAGCCTGACGGATTTCTGCGCCTTCGGAGTGGCGCCGGCATTCGTGTTGTATCTTTGGTCGTTGCAATCCGCGGGGGGCGTTGGGTTCACGCCATGCCTGATGTTCGCGGTGTGCATGGCGCTGCGGCTGGCGCGGTTCAACGCGGCGCTGGATACCACACCGCCGATTGCCCATGCCTACGCCTACAACTTCTTCACCGGCGTTCCGGCGCCGGCGGGGGCAGGGCTGGCGCTGTTCCCCTTGTTCCTCGGGCTGGAAGGTCACTTGCTGGACTGGCCGTGGTTGCAAGCCCTCGCGCGGCACCCGCTGTTTTGCGCGGCCGTGCTGGCGGGGACGGCGCTGCTGCTGGTGTCGATGTTGCCGGTCTGGAGCTTCAAGAACTTCAAAGTGCCGCGGGAGTACGTGCTGCCGCTGCTGCTGGGCGTCGGCACGTTCACCGCGGTGCTGGTGGCCGAACCCTGGGCGGCATTCGCGGCGGCCGGGCTGATTTATGTCGGGATGCTGCCGTTCAGCCGGCGCAGCTTCCATCGGCTCCGGACCGAGGCCGAAGCCGACCGTGCGGCCTAAAAACGCCAGGAACCTACTTGCGCCTGGTGTCGTGCAAGACGCCCTCCGCCCTAAGCTCCATCACCTCGGCGTCGGAGTAGCCAAGCTCTGCCAGCACCGCCGCGCCATGCTCATTGAACCGCGGCGGCGGGGCACGGGCACCGCCGGGCGTGCGGGACAGCTTGATCGGCGTGCCAAGCCCACGGTAGCCGTCCAGCTCCGTCACCATCGCGCGGGCGGCCGTGTGCTTCGCCTGCATGGCCTCGTCCACCGCCAGCACCGGCCCGGCGGGCAGGCCGGCGCGCAGCAGCGCGTCGCATAACGTATGCCCGTCCTGGCCGGCAAAAGCCGCCGCGAGCTGTTGCGTCAGCGCCTCCCGGTGCCGCAGCCGGTCGCCGTTGGTCGTGAACCGTGGGTCCGCCGGCAGGTCCGGGTGGCCAATATGCTCGCACAGCCGCCGAAACTGGCCGTCATTGCCGATGGCGACAAAGATTTCGCCCGTGGCCGTCGAGTACTTCTCGTAGGGTGAAATGTTGGGGTGCGGGTTGCCGAGCGGCATCGGCCGGACGCCATTCAGGAAGTAGTTGGCCGCTTGCGGATGCAGCAACGACATGCCGCAGTCATGCAGCGTCATATCCAGGTACTGGCCCATCCCGGACCGCTCCCGCTCGTGCACCGCCATGAGGATGCCGATGACCGAGTACAGCCCGGTCGCCAGGTCCACCACCGGCGTGCCCATCCGCATCGGCCCGGTGGCCGGGTCGCCGTTTATGCTCATAAGCCCGGTCATCGCCTGCAGGATCGCGTCGTAGCCCGGCAGGCCGCCGAGCGGACCTTCGGCGCCGAAGCCCGATACCCGGCAATGGATCAGCCGCGGGAAGCGTGGCTGAAGGTCCGCGTGGTAGCCCAGGTCCCAGCGCTCCATGGCGCCGGGCTTGAAATTCTCAACCAGCACGTCCGCCGTCTCGATCAGCCGCAGCAGCACCTCGCGCCCGGCCGGCTGCCCCAGGTCGAGCGCCACCGACCGCTTGTTGCGGTTCACGCCGATGAAGTAGCTGGCGTCCCGCTCCCCCGGCGCATGCTCCACGAATGGCGGTCCCCAATCCCGCACCTCGTCGCCCTGCGGCGGTTCCACCTTCACCACGTCCGCGCCGTGGTCCGACAAAATCATCGTGGCATAGGGACCGCCCAGCACCCGCGTCAGGTCCACCACGCGCAAGCCCGCCAGCGCGCCCGGGGACGCCGCCACCCCCGCGTTCACCTGCGGCGCTCCTGGCTCAGCACGCGCGTGAGCGTGGCCAGGACCTCCGAGATGCGGAACGGTTTGCGCAGGAACGCGGCGTGGCCGGTGAAGCGTTCCTGTACAGCGGACTCTGGCAAGGAGCTCATCACCACGACCGGCAGCCCGGCCAGCGCCGAGTTCGCCTGGATGGCGCGCAGCACGCCGACGCCGTCCAGCAACGGCATCATGTAGTCCAGCAGCACCGCGTCCGGCCGCATCTCCGCCAGCCGGGCCAGTGCCTGGCGTCCATTGCTTGCGGTCATCACCCGATAGCCCTCCTCGGTCAGCAAAGTCTCCAACACCTCGGCGACGCCGAACTCGTCATCCACGACGAGCACTATCGGCACCGGTCAGAAGCCCACGGACTGGGTCCACGGCTCGCCAGCCAGGATCGCTTCCGCCGCGTCATGCGACGGCGCGACCCGCAGTCCGTTGCGTTCGATCTCGAATGTTCGCAGCCGGGCGTCAATTTGCGCGTCGCGCGCCTTCCGCACCTGGATCAGCCGCACGAGGGCGGAGCGACGTTCCAGCAGGCGCATGGCCACGATGTTCTCCGATATACCCGGCAGGTCCGGCATTCCGGTTGGCGGCAAGCCGGATTCGTAGTGCTCGGCCGTGAATAGCGTAGTCACGCCGCGGGCGCGCATGCCATGTCCCAGCGCCGCGAAAATGTGAGCGACCCGGTCGGGATCGAGGGCCAACTTCACCAAGCCGGCGACTCCGTCGATCAACAGGCGCCGTGCGCCGCGCCGGTCGATCTCAGCCAGCAGCGTGGCGCAAATCTCGTCCAGCATGCCGGCGGTATCGAACGACCAGATCAGCCCGACATGGTCATCCCGGATCAGCTCCGCCAGCGGCAGCCCAAGCGCGCCGGCCTTTGACAGCACTGCGGCGGGACTTTCGGAGGTGCTGAACATCACGCCGGGTTCGCGCTGGCTGCACTGGC
Source organism: uncultured Acetobacteraceae bacterium (assembly GCA_964242575.1). GTDB lineage: Bacteria > Pseudomonadota > Alphaproteobacteria > Acetobacterales > Acetobacteraceae > JANPPS01. The sequence goes on from CAXTCN010000005.1 coordinate 5,627, forward strand.
TCAGGAAATGCATGCCAAGCGTCGTCTTGCCAGCGCCCGAGGGACCGGTCACCGTGGTGATCGAGCCAGCCGGCACGCCTCCGCCAAACATCGCATCGAGCTCCGGCAAGCCTGACGGCACCCGCTTCCGGTCTAACGGCATGTCGTCCAGCGACGACGTCAGCAGCGCTTCGAACCGGGGATAGACCTGGATGCCGGCACTGGTAATGCGGAAGGCGTGCCGGCCACCCAAGAAAGCGTCGCCCCGGCGCTTCAGCACCTCCAGATCCCGCTCCATGCGCCAGCCGTACAGACGGCTGCGCATCTCAATCACGCAGTCGACCATGGTGTGCTCGACGGTCGCGGGCATGACCTCGCCATCAGCGCTGGTCAGCAACACCATGCTGCACCCCGAAACCGAAGCCTGGGTTTGCAGCTCGTGGATGAATTTTTTGAACTCGATGTGGTTCTTGGCTTGAAGCTCGACCGACATCAGGCCGTCCAGCACCAGCAAGCTGACGTTGCGCGCGCGCACCTCCGCCCACAGCAGCGTCAGCAAGCCGCCCAGGCCCTCGGCCTCAAGCACCGGATAGGCGCTGATGTAATAGACCTCATCCGGGATGCGGGCTGTGTCGAAGAACTCCATGGTATGCAGGTGCAGCAGCATCCGCGCATGATTTTCCGCCAGCAGCGTGACGAACAGCGCCCGTCCGCCGGCGCGGGCGTGGGCGTAGCACATCTGGTTGCCAAGGATGGTCTTGCCGGCCCCTGGCCGGCCCTGGACGATGGTGATGCCGGTTTGGAACAACCCGCCGCGCAGCACTGCGTCCAGGCCGGAAACGCCAGTGGGGATTTTCTGGAGCTGCAAGGCGCCGCCGTCTTCGCTCAAGCAGCGCCGAGCACGGGCGTCCACGGCACGGACACGGTGAACGCCGAACCCCGGCCGGGGCTGCTGTCGACATCGATGGTGGCGTCCATCGCATCGACCAGCCGTCCCACCACCCAAAGCCCCAGGCCGAAGCCGCTCTGCTGGCGCCGGGTCACGGCTCGCTCGAACGGTGCAAAGATGCGGTCCTGATCCGTGCGCGAGATGCCAATGCCATGATCCCTGACAATGAGGTGAACCCGTTCACGGGCCACCTCAAGGCTTACCCCGATAGGCTCGCCGCCACCATACTTGATGGCGTTGGACACCAGGTTTTCCACCACCTGCTGCAACGCCAACTCGTCGCATAACCCAACCAGGCGCTCCGGCAGGGACATCGTGAGCTTGGAGCCAGCCTGTTCCGCCTGCGGCGTCGCCTCCTCGACCACGTGTCGCACAATTTCGGCGAAGTCGACTTGCACCCGCTCGCTCCGGAAAGTGTCAGCCGCCAGCCGGGAGATGTCCAGCAACGTCGTGGTCCGTTTGATGTAGTGGTTGACCGCACGGTCGAGCCGCACGAGCGCGGTCACGATGCGATCGGGGATGCCCGGGGTGCTGTCGGCGGCGTCGCGCAGGGCTTGCACGGTCATGAGCATCGGCGTCATCGGGTTGCGCAGCTCATGCGCCGCGGTCGAGATGAAGTCGTCCCTGGCCCGGACGGCCTCACGCAACGAGGCAATCTCCCGATGGAGATCCTGGGTGTCCTCGTTACGGTATGATGCAGCAGCATCATCTGCGGCTCCATGACCAATCCGATCAACCATGGCGCCAACCCTCAGTCACCAAGGCTAACATTCCATGTCGTTACCGCTTTTGCAACCCTTAGCTGAGTTTGGGGAGCCGAACAGCTCCCCGAGTTGAGCCTCAGATGTAGTGCTCCGCCAAGGGTTTGAAGCCATTGAACCGCTGGCTCGCATACGTGGTCACGTAGGCGCCGGTGGACTGCAGCTCGACCCGGTCGCCGCAACGGAGCGCCAGCGGCATCCGATAGTTGGAGCGCTCATACAGGATATCGGCGCCGTCGCAGGTTGGCCCGGCGATGGCCACCGGACCGGTTTCGCCGCCGTCATGCGGAGTCGTGAGGCGGTACTTGATGCTCTCGCCCTCCGTCTCTGCCAAGCCGCCGAAGCGACCGATGTCGAGGTACACCCAGCGCACCGGATCGTCTTTCGCCTTATGGCACACCAGCACCACCTCGGCGCTCACCACCCCGGCGTCGGCAACCAGGAAGCGGCCGGGCTCCACCAGGATTTCCGGCAGGTCGTTGCCGAAATGCTGGGTCATGGCGTGCATGATGGCGTCGGCGAACCGGTCGATGCCGGGGATTTCGTCCCGATAGCGCACGGGGTAGCCACCGCCCAGGTTCACCATGCGCAGCTTGACACCAGCCTGCTCCAGGTTGGTGAACAGCATCGCCACCCGGCCAATCGCGGTCTCATAGCTGCCGGTCGTGGTCTGCTGGCTGCCGACATGGAATGACAAGCCGTACGGGTCCAGCCCGAGCTCGCCGGCGCGGATCATCAGCTCGCGCGCGGTCTCGACCGTGGTGCCGAACTTGCGCGACAGCGGCCACTCGGCGCCGTCGTTCTGCACCAGCAGCCGGCAGTACACCCGTGCGCCGGGAGCATGCTCGGCGATCTTCTCAAGCTCCTCCAGGCTGTCGAACACGAACATGGTGACGCCGGCGGCATAGGCGCGCTGGATCGCGGACACCTTCTTGATGGTGTTGCCATAGCTTACGCGCGCCGGCTCAGCGCCAGCCTCAAGGCAGAACTCGATTTCCTCGAACGAAGCCGCATCGAAGCTGCTGCCCAGGCCAACCAGGCGCTGCAGGATAGGCGCGGCGGGATTGGCCTTCACGGCGTAGTATACGCGCGCCAACGGCAGCGCGCGCAGCAGGGCGCGGTAGTTGTGCTCCACCCGGTCCACGTCAAGCACGAGGCAGGGGGTGGCCGGCGCGTGGTCAGCAAGGTACGCTGCGATTTTAGGAGTCATCGCGCCTAGTCTCCATGGCATGACGCCTTGCCGATCAGGCAAGACGTGCCCGCCGGTCCTTGCCGGCAGGGCGGGTTAACGAAACGGTCGAACGAACCAGCGAAAGCGAGGTGTGCCAGAACGCTTGACGTCGTTGCGTAACCCTATGGGCCAGAGGCACGTGCGTTGCTGCGTGGACGCGGAAATAGGACCACACTCCCCCCTGCGCAAGGGATAAATCGGGCTAGGCTACAATTAATGTCCTGAGCAGTGCATGAGCCGGTATGCACCGGTCGCGTAGGGTTGTTTCCAACTCTTAAGCCTCTGTTAAAATTGCTGGAGTACGCCATGCCTGCTGAGCCGCCCGCCGCGCCCGACTTGGCCCCGCCGTTGCCGGAAGACCCACCGCCCCGGCGCAACACCACCGGCCGTAAAGCCCGTGCGCGCCGAATCGCCGCGGGGCCGGAAGGGGCGGCGCTGGGGCGGCTCGCCGATAACCCGGCCGACATCCCTTGGCTTGGCTGGAAGGCCGTGCTGCGGCGCACGTTCATCGAAATGCTGTCCGACCGCGTCTCCCTGGTCGCGGCCGGGTGCGCGTTCTACGCGACGCTCGCGCTGTTCCCCGCCATCTCCATGTTGATCTCGGTCTATGGCCTCCTGTTCGACCCGGTGACCGTCGAGCCACAGCTCGAAGCCTTGCGCGACCTGCTGCCGCCCACTGCCTTCACGCTGATCTCCGAACGAGTGCACATGCTGGTGACCCGGCCGCCCTCATCGCTGGGTTGGAGCCTGGCCCTCAGCACAGCGCTCGCGTTGTGGAGCTCTGCCACCGGGGTCAAGTCCATCCTGGCCGCCCTCAACCTTGCCTACGAGGAGCGGGAGCAGCGCAGCCTGCTGCACTACCAGCTTATGGCGTTCGCGATCACGCTCTGCGCCATCCTCAGCGCCGCAATCGGCTTGGCGCTGCTGGTCGGCCTGCCGGCGGTGCTGAGCTACTTCGGCGTCTCGGCCTATCAAAAGACGCTGATCCGTGGCGCGAGCTTCGCCATGCTGGTGCTGTCGCTGTTGCTCGGGCTGTCGCTGCTGTACCGCTACGGCCCGTGCCGCCAGCGGCCACGCTGGCGCTGGGTGACGCCCGGCAGCCTGGTCGCGACCATCCTGTGGATCGCCGCGAGCGCGCTGTTCTCGTCCTATGTGACCAACATCGCCAGCTACGACGTTACCTATGGCCCGCTCGGCACCGTGGTAGGGGTCATGATGTGGTTCTTCGTGACGGTCTATGCTGTGCTGCTGGGCGCCGAGCTGAACGCCGAGCTGGAGCTGCAGACGGCGCGCGACAGCACGGACGGCCCACCACTGCCGCTCGGCGCGCGCGGAGCTTTTGTCGCCGACCATGTCGCCGAAAACTAGTGGTCCGAACCTAACGCTTGGTTCCCAGGGGTTAGGCGACTCGGTCCACCAAACAAAGGGCTAGTGGTGCAAATCTGACGGTTCTTTCCGTTGGATTTGCACCACTAGGCGGCGCCCTGGCGCGGCCGGGGCGGCGTTGGCCTAACCGTCGCTTGGCTGCACGACGGCGAGGCGGACCATGGCGACACCCTTGTGCAACATGCCGATGCGGGACGCGGCGCCGCGCGACAGGTCGATGACGCGCGCGCCCTTCGGCTGGCGGTCGTTGATCGTGACCAGAACGCTCTCCCCGGTGTCCCGCAGGGTCACCCGCACCCGGGTGCCGAGCGGCAGGCTGGGATGGGCAGCGGTCATGCGGTTCTGGTCAAATATCTCGCCGCTGCTGGTCCGCCGGCCGTGATGGCGTTCGCCATACCACGAGGCCTTTCCGCTCTCCTCCCACCCTGGCCCCGCAGCGTGAAGCGGTTTGACGCCACCCACGATCAGCATGGAGGCGAGAGTCGCAGGCAGGAAGCGCAGAGCGGACTTGATCACGCGTGACCCCGTGTTTCTGTTAAGCCGGCATGTATACGTATTAAATTTTCAGAGGCAACCGGCAAAATCCACACTGACCTAAGTTGTTTTGCATTGACATTCAGGTAAGTACACCATCAACCAGGAAAAAACTTGGTTCCAGGACAATCAAAGTGGCAAGTTAAAGGAGATAAAGCTTATTTGCATCAAACGGATGATGAAAGATTTTCTGAGTGTGATTACTTTGACTGCTTAGTAACACCGCAATACTCAATAATGCTGAGGTCACAGTCTAAGTTTCGAGGCTCTTACCTCGCCGCCGAATCAGCGTGCGTCGTGGCAAGTGCCTTCATCAAGGCTCGACCTTGCCGAGCAGCCCCGGCCAGAGGCGGTCAGCCGGCAGCGGGTGCCGGGCCTCAGCGCAATGGCTACGGTTCGGCCCGGTATACCGGCACGGCAAGATACGCCAGGCGTTTGAACTCCCGCCGGCCGCGGGTGACGGAGTCAAGGATCAGCCCGCAGGCCGACGACAGGAACGCCAGCAACACCAGGCCGGTCGCCAGCACCGCGGTCGGCAGGCGCGGCACCAGGCCGGTCCGCAGGAACTCGTTCACCACCGGCGCGCCGAACCCCACGGCCAGCAGCAGCAGCACGACCGCCGCCGTCGAGAACAGTTGCAGCGGACGCTCCTCCTTTACGAGGATCACGATGGTCCGCAAGATGCGCAACCCGTCCGAGTAGGTGCGCAGCTTGGACACGGAGCCGGCCGGACGCTCCTTGTAGGGCGTCTGCAACTCGCCGATGGGCATCCGCAGCTCAAGTGCGTGCACCGTGAACTCCGTCTCCGTCTCGAAACCCCCGGACAGCGCCGGGAAGGACTTCACGAACCTCCGGGAGAATACCCGGTATCCCGAGAGGATGTCCGACACGCGGTTGCCGAAGATGCCGCTGACGAGGCTGGTCAGCAACTGGTTGCCCAGGCGGTGGCCGGGCCGGTACGCGGCCTCGATGTCGCCCACGCGCGCACCGTTCACCATGTCGAGCCCGTCCGAAATGAGCATCTGGACCATGTGCGAAGCCGACGCAGCGTCATAGGTGTCGTCCCCATCCACCAGGACGTAGGCGTCCGCATCGATGTCGGCGAACATGCGGCGGATGACGTGGCCCTTGCCCTGCAGGCGCTCCGTCCGCACCAGCGCTCCGGCCTTGCGCGCCGCCTCCGCCGTGCCATCGGTCGAGTTATTGTCGTACACGTAAATGGCCGCATCCGGCAGCGCGGCCCGGAACGCGCGCACCACCGCGGGAACGGCGACGTGCTCGTTGTAGCACGGGATCAGCACCGCGACCTGGGCGGTGACGGCGGGGGAGGGGGCAACTGGGGCGGTCATAGCGGGCGCGCTCATGACTGGCTGCCGGGCTGCGCGCGGAACACGACGCGCCGCGACATGCTGAAGTTGGCGAACATGCCGGCCGCGACCCCGGCCATGATCGCCAGCACCGGGTAGGTGGAGCAAAGCGGCACCAGCCACACCAGCAAGAAGAACGTGCCCCGGTTGAGCACGGCGCCGAGCGCATTGGCGCTGAGGAACAGCAACCATTGCCGGACCACGCTACCGGAGCCCCGGCCGGCAAAGGTCCAGGCCCGGTTCAGCGCCCAGGTGGATGTGGCAGCAACGAAATAGGCTGCAAGGCCCGCGCCATACAGGCCGAGGCTGGGGCGCAGGCCGTACACCATGGCGGTATCGACCACGAAGCCAAACAGGCCGACCGTGCCGAAGCGGCGGAACTCGTGCAGCAGCGCCCACCGTTGCGGTGTCATGGCGGCGTCGAGCCGGCGGGCAATGGGGAGCGGAAGCGGCATGGCGGGTCTGTAGCCGATTTACGCCGGGCGCGACATATGGGCGGTGCTGGCGGCGGATGCTGGCGCAGAGCACGGCGCCGTGGTTTGCTCTGGCCTTGCGACCGGGAGTTCCCAATGCAACGCCGAACCTTCATCGCCAGCACAGCCGCCACTCTTGCGGCGCCGTCCATCGTGCGGTCGCAGAACAGCCGGGTGCTGCGCTTCATCCCGCAGGCGGACCTTACGGTGCTCGACCCGATGTGGACCACCGCCTATGTCACGCGCAATCACGGCTTCATGGTCTATGACACGCTGTTCGGTCAAAACAGCGCCTACCAGCCGTCGCCGCAGATGCTGGAGGGGGCCGCCACCGAGGACGACGGCAAGACCTGGCGGCTCACGCTGCGCCCTGGGTTGCGGTTCCATGACGGGGAGCCGGTGCGGGCGCGGGACTGCGTCGCGAGCCTGGCGCGCTGGGGCAAGCGGGACGCGTTCGGCGGCAAGCTGATGGAGACCACGAACGAGTTGGTGGGCGCCGATGACCGTACGCTGGTGTTTCGGTTGAAGAAGCCGTTCGCCCTGCTGCCGTCCGCGCTGGCCAAGACGCCGGGTTACCTGCCGGTCATCATGCCGGAGCGGATCGCGGCGACCGACCCGTTCACCGCGGTAACCGAGATGGTCGGCAGCGGGCCGTTCCGCTTCAAGGCCGACGAGCGCGTGCCCGGCGCACGGGTCGTGTACGAGCGGTTCGCGGATTACAGGCCGCGGGAGGGCGGCGTCACCGACTGGACCGCCGGGCCGAAGGTGGTGCATTTCGACCGGGTTGAGTGGACCACCATTCCTGACCCAACGACGGCCGCCAACGCATTGATCAACAACGAGCAGGACTGGTGGGATTACGCCACCGCGGACCTGATGGCGTTGTTGCGGCGCAGCCGTGGCGTGAAGGTCGTGGTGCAGGAGCCATCCGGGCAAATCTCCATCCTGCGCATGAACCACCTGCAGCCGCCGTTCAACAACCCGGCCATCCGCCGCGCGCTGCTGGGCGCCGTCAGCCAGGAGGACGTGGTCACGACCGTGGTGGGGACCGACAAGGCGATGTCCCGCACCGGCGTCGGCTATTTCTGCCCGGACACGCCGATGGCGAGCGCCGTGGGGTTGGAGGTGTTCAACGGCCCCCGCGACATGGACCGCGTCAAGCGCGAGCTGAAGGCGGCCGGCTACAACAACGAGCGCGTGGTGCTGATGGCCGCGACCGACTTCCCGGTGTTGAAGGCGATGGCGGACGTGACAGCGGACATGTTCAAGCAGGCTGGGCTGAACGTGGACTACCAGGCGACGGACTGGGGCAGCGTGGTGACCCGGCGCGCCAAGAAGGACTCGGTGGACCAGGGCGGCTGGAGCGCGTTCTGCACGGCATGGGCCGGGACCGACCACCTGAACCCGTCCGGCCACCTGTCGCTGCGCGCCAACGGCCCGCAAGCGTGGTTCGGCTGGCCCACCGACCCTCAGATCGAGGCCTTGCGGGACCAGTGGTTCGACGCGCCGGATGTGTCGGCCCAGGCGGCGATCTGCGCAAACATCCAGCAGCAGGCGCTGCAGACCCTGCCTTACATTCCGCTCGGCCAGTACTTGCAACCCACTGCTTACCGCGACAGCCTCAAGGATGTGCTGAACGGTTTTGCGATTTTCTGGAACGTGAAGCGTGCCTAGCCCAGCGCTGCACAGGATGGCTTGAGTTTTGCATAATCTACGCTGCCATCGCCTTTGAAGGGTTATACCGCATGAAGCGTCGTGATTTCCTGGTTGCCGGTACCGCGACTGCTGGCGCCCTGGCCATGCCCCGCCTGTCCCGCGCGCAAAACACCCGTGTGCTGCGCTTCGTGCCGCAAGCCAACCTGTCGTCGCTCGACTCCGTTGCCGGCACGCAGTACGTGGTCCGCAACGCCAGCCTGCTGGTCTGGGACACCCTGTTCGGCATCGATTCGAAGGTCAGCCCGAAGCCGCAGATGGCCGAAGGTTACGAGGCCACGGACGACAACAAGACTTGGACCATCAAGCTCCGCCCGGGCCTCCGGTTCCACGATGGGGAGCCGGTGCTGTCGCGGGACGTGGTCGCGAGCCTCAACCGCTGGATGGTGCGGGACACCATGGGCCAACGGATCAAGGCGTCGCTGGATGCGTTGGAGGCGCTGGACGACCGCACGGTCCGGTTCCGGCTCAACAAGCCGTTCCCCAAGATGCTGTTCGCGCTCGGCAAGAACAACGCGCCGGTGGCGCTGATTATGCCGGAGCGGATCGCCAAGACCGACCCGTTCCAGCTCATCACCGAGTACGTCGGCTCCGGCCCGATGGTGTTCAAGAAGGACGAGTGGGTGCCCGGGTCGAGCGCCGCGTTCGAGACGTTCAAGGGCTACCAGCCCCGCGCCGAGGCAGCCGACTGGCTGTCGGGCGGCAAGCGAATGATGTTCGACCGGATCGAGTGGCTGATCCTGCCCGACGACGCAACCAAGGCGGCGGCGTTGCAGAACGGCGAGGTGGACTGGTGGGAGAACCCGGTGCCCGACCTGGTACCGCTGTTGAAGCGCAACCGCAACATCAGCGTGGACATCGCTGATCCGCTTGGAAATATCGGCTCGTTCCGCATCAACCACCTGCACCCGCCGTTCAACGATCCGCGGGTGCGCCGGGCGGTGATGATGGCGCTGAACCAGGAGGACTACATGCGCGCCGTGGTCGGCAACGACGACGCGCTGTGGAAGACGCTGCCCAGCTACTTCACGCCCGGCACCCCGTCCTACACCGAGGAGGGCGGCGAACTGCTAAAAGGCCCGCAGCGCTACGATGAGGCCAAGAAGCTGCTAACGGAGGCGGGGTACAAGGGCGAGACCGTCGTGCTGTGCGTCGCGACCGACGTGCAGATCACCAAGGCGCAAGGCGACGTGACCGCGGACTTGCTGGGCAAGATCGGCATGAAGGTGGACTACCAGGCGCTCGACTGGGGCACCGTGGGCGCGCGCCGGGCCAAGAAGGACCCGCCGAACGCGGGCGGCTGGCACATCTTCCACACCTGGCACGCCGGCGCCGACTGCATCAACCCGGCGCCCTACACGGCGCTTGACGCCGGCGGCGACAAGGCCTGGTTCGGCTGGCCGAAGTCGGACGCGGTGCAGGCGGGCATCGCCGAGTGGTATGACGCGCCGGACGCGGAGGCGGAGCGCGTGACGATGGCCGCGATCAACAAGGCTTCCATGGAGAACGTCACCTACATTCCGACCGGGTTCTTTTTGCAGTATACTGCCTGGCGCAAGAACGTGAGCGGCGTGGTGAAGGCGCCGTTCCCGGTGTTCTGGGGCGTCCAGAAAACATGACGACTCAAGCCTGATGCTCGCCTACCTCATCCGCCGCGTGCTGGCCACCATCCCGGTCATGGGCATCGTGGCGCTGTTCGTGTTCAGCCTGTTGTACCTCGCCCCTGGCGACCCGGCCGCCATCATCGCCGGGGACCAGGCGACGCCGGCGGACGTGGAGCGCATCCGCGCCGGGCTAGGCCTCGACCGTCCGTTCCTGATCCGCTTCGGCGAGTGGAGCTGGAACGTGCTGCGCGGCGACCTTGGCGTGTCCATCTTCACCAACCTGCCGGTGACGCGCATGATCGGCCAGCGGTTGGAACCGACCATCTCGCTCATGGTCCTGACCCTGATCCTGTCCATCTGCATCGCCGTGCCGATGGGCGTGCTGGCGGCGTGGAACCATGGCACTTGGATCGACCGGCTCATCATGGTGTTCGCGGTGCTCGGGTTTTCGGTGCCGGTGTTCGTGGTGGGCTACATCCTGGCCTACGTGTTCGCCTTGGAGCTCGATTGGTTCCCGGTGCAGGGCTACACGCCGCTCTCGCGCGGCATCGGCCCCTGGATCAACAACCTGGTGCTGCCGGCGGTGGCGCTGGGCGGCGTGTATATCGCGCTGATTGCCCGCATCACCCGCGCCACCATGCTGGAGGTGCTGAGCCAGGACTATATCCGCACCGCCAAGGCCAAGGGCGTCGGCAGCCGCACGGTGCTGTTCCTGCACGCACTGAAAAACGCGGCGGTGCCAATCGTCACCGTGATCGGCATCGGCGTGGCCCTGCTGATCGGCGGCGCGGTGGTGACCGAGAGCGTGTTCGCCATTCCGGGGCTCGGCCGGCTGGTGGTGGACGCCATCCTGCGGCGGGACTACCCGGTGATCCAAGGCGTCGTGCTGCTGTTCAGCTTCGTCTATGTGCTGGTGAACCTCGGCGTTGACCTGCTGTACACCGTGTTCGACCCGAGGATCAGATATTGAGCGCCACGACCCTCCCCGACGCGCCCGTCGCCACCTCCCACGAGCCGCACGTCACTCCGGCGCCCGCCATGCCGGACGTGCTGCCACCAGTGCGTCCGCGGGGCAGGCTGCGGACCTTCATCCGGCGCTATCCCACGATATTCATCGGCGGCGTGCTGCTGGCGCTCGTGCTGTTCGTGGCGGTCGCGGCGCCGCTGCTGTGGACCGCGGACCCCACCGCGCTGGCCCCGGCCCGGCGCACGCGGGAGCCGTCGGCCCAGTACTGGTTCGGCACCGACATGCTGGGCCGGGACGTTTACTCCCGGGTGCTGTACGGCGCGCGGGTGTCGCTGATCGTCGGCTTCTCGGTGGCGGCGCTGGCCTCCCTCATCGGCATGACCATCGGCCTCGTGTCCGGCTTCGTGCGCTGGGCCGACAGCGTGATCATGCGGATCATGGACGGCCTCATGTCCATCCCGCCCATCCTGCTGGCCATCGCGCTCATGGCGCTGACCCGCGGCAGCGTCGGCAACGTCATCACCGCCATCACCATCGCGGAAATCCCCCGCGTGTCCCGCCTGGTGCGCGGCGTCGTGCTGAGCTTGCGCGAGCAGCCCTATGTCGAGGCCGCTGTCGCGTCCGGCACGCGGGTGCCGCTCATTATCTGGCGGCACATCCTGCCCAACACCCTGGCGCCCATCACGGTGCAGGCGACTTACATTTGCGCGTCCGCCATGATTACCGAGGCCATCCTGTCGTTCATCGGCGCCGGCACGCCGCCAATTATCCCAAGCTGGGGCAACATCATGGCGGAGGGCAGGGCGCTTTGGCAGGTGAAGCCCTACATCGTGTTCTTTCCCGCGGTGTTCCTGTCGCTGACCGTGCTGTCAGTGAACCTGCTCGGCGACGGGCTGCGCGACGCGCTCGACCCGCGCATGGCGAAAAGGGTCTGACGTGGCACTGCTCGAAGTCGAGGGCCTACAGACGCACTTTGGCACCCTGGACGGCGTGGTGCGGGCGGTGGAGGGGCTGAGCTTCCACATCGACGCGGGCGAGACCCTGGCGATTGTGGGCGAGAGCGGCTGCGGCAAGTCCGTCACCAGCATGAGCATCCTGCGATTGATCCAGGAGCCACCGGGCAAGATCGCCGGGCGGATCAGCTTCCAGGGCCGCGACCTGCTGCAACTGCCCGAGGCCGAGATGCGCCGCCTGCGCGGCAACGACATCAGCATGATTTTCCAGGAACCCATGACCAGCCTGAACCCGGTGCTGACCATCGGCCGGCAGATCGGCGAGACGCTGCGGCTGCACCAGGGGCTGAACGCACGCCAGGCGGAGGCGCGCGCGGTCGAGATGCTGACGCTGGTCGGCATCCCGGCGCCGGGCCGGCGGGTGCGCGAGTATCCGCACCAGCTTTCAGGCGGGATGCGCCAGCGCGTGATGATCGCCATGGCGCTGGCGTGCAACCCGAAGCTGCTGATTGCCGACGAACCGACCACGGCGCTGGACGTGACCATCCAGGCGCAAATCCTGGACCTCATGCGCGACCTGAAAACCCGGCTCGGCTCGGCCATCATGCTCATCACGCACGACCTGGGCGTGGTGGCGGAGATGGCGCAGCGCGTGGTGGTGATGTACGCCGGGCGCAAGGTCGAGGAGGCGACGGCGGTCGAAGTGTTCGGCAACCCGCAGCACCCCTACACGCGCGGGCTGCTGGGCGCGGTGCCGCGGCTTGGTTCGTCGCTGACCGGCGCGGGCCGCAGCAAGCTGGCGGAAATTCCCGGGCTGGTGCCGTCCTTGCGCAAGCCCATCGTCGGCTGCGCATTCGCCAGCCGCTGCCTCAGCGCCACCGATCTGTGCCGCACCGTGGCGCCGGCGGTGGAGGCGAAGCGCCCGGGCCACCTGGTGGCATGCCACTACGCCGAGTTCGCCATGGGAGCAGCGGCATGAAGCGTCCCCCGTTGCTGGAAGTGATGGAGCTGAAAAAGCACTTTCCCCTGCGTGGCGGTCTGCTGGGCGGCGTCACCGGGCAGGTTTATGCGGTGGACGGGGTGTCGTTCTCGATTGAACGGGGCGAGACGCTGTCGCTGGTGGGTGAGAGCGGCTGCGGCAAGAGCACGGTCGGCAAAGCCATTTTGCGGCTGTTCCCGCCGACCGACGGCGAGGTCTGGCTGGACGGCCAGCGGATCGACAACCTGCCCGCAAGCGCGCTCCGCCCGTTGCGGGCGCGGATGCAGGTGGTGTTCCAGGACCCGTTCAGCAGCCTCAACCCGCGGATGCGGGTGCGGGATATCATCGCCGAGCCGCTGCGCAACTTCGGCCTCGCGCGCGGCACGGCCGAGATCGAGGACCGGGTTGGGAAGCTCATGGACACGGTGCGGCTGCCGCGCGACGCGATGCGCCGCTTCCCGCACGAGTTCAGCGGCGGCCAGCGGCAACGCATCGGCATCGCCAGGGCCTTGGCCCCTGGGGCTGACCTGATTATTTGCGACGAGGCGGTGTCGGCGCTGGACGTGTCAGTGAAGGCGCAGATCGTGAACTTGCTGTCCGATTTGCAGGATGAGCTGGGCCTGGCGCTCCTGTTCATCAGCCACGACCTCGCCATCGTTGAGCACCTCACGCACCGGGTGGCCGTCATGTACCTGGGCAAGATCGTGGAGATCGCCGACCGCGCCACGTTGTTCGCCAACCCGCGCCACCCCTACACCCGCGCGCTGCTGACGGCAGTGCCGGTGCCGGACCCATTGGCCAAGCGCGACCGCATCATTCTCAAGGGCGACGTGCCAAGCCCGATCAACCCGCCCTCAGGGTGCTGCTTCCACACGCGCTGCCCCTACGTGTTCGACCGTTGCCGGAGCGAGGAACCGGTGTTGCGCGATGTCGGAGCCGGGCAGAAGGCAGCGTGCCACTTGGATGAGCTGCCGCGGCTTCAGGCGCTGCCGCAAGCGGCGTAACAAGCCGGACACTTAGGAATAAAACCTAGGTGAGAGCCAGCCAAGCGTAGTCGGTATGTAGTGTGATTGCACCGTGTTAGTTCTGCGTTGCAAACGACCGCCGTGTATTCTAGGAATATGCACCTAGAGAAGGATGGCGCTAATGAGTTGGGAGGATCAAGGGCGGCAGTATCACATGTGGTTCGGACATGGGACTGCGGGCAACAAAGCCACAAACGCGACGTCCGACCCGTCCGTGGTCGGGCAGACTACGGCAGACCGCGTCCTGGCACTCGCCTATGGCGCGCTTGCGTCGCTTCCGGCAGCTAAGCGCGGGCAGGCTGAGGCGCAGTACTACAATGGCACCCTGTCTCGCTTACAGGAGGCCATGACGACTTGGCTGCGTGCCACGGCACTTGACCAAACGGTCTTCGCATCCCGGCTCTTCGGGCGCAGCGTCGACGACCCTGTCGTCCGCCTGCTGCACAGCGCGGCCCTTGGCGCTGCAACGGCTATAAGCCATGACGATCTCCGGAAGGCGGCTGGCAAGCTCGCCAAGGCCATGAAGACGGTCGGGATCGACCGGTGGCCGCATTTCGTTGCCGACGCTCAAGAGCGCGCCCGCGACCCGGCCACGCAGGCCGCCATTGCGAGGAGCAGGCAGCCGCCTGTCCTGGCCGCGATGCGATCCGGCCCGTGTATCCAATTGAGACGGTGATCGGCATCGGTGTCGCGGGCGTTACGGCTCGCGCGGTCGGCGGAGCTGTTCTGCGGCAGCTCGCGCCCGGTAAAGGCCCACCGGCCAGCGGCGCGCCAAATGGAGGAAGTGCGGTTGCCGACAAGCCCCTGAGCTTACCCGCTCCAACACCAAAACAGGGCAACTCGGACCCAGCAGTCGCGCCAGCAACAGCCGAGAGACCACCAATTTCGCCCCAAAAACAGAAAGGACACATTGCCGGAACTGCGCAGAACCGGAATCGGATGAAACAGCGCACGAAGACTTCAACATTCGATGGCAGCTCTGCAGAGGTCGATGCGCTCACGCAAGAGGCGTGGGAAAAGGGATCACCTCTGCCAGGTCGATCCAACATTCGCGACTACGACTTCAGCAGACGCATTGGAACGGGACCGAAGGGCGAAAGCCAGTCCATTGTCCGTGTCCATCAAGACTCAACCGGCAGAATTCACGGCCACCCATCAGGACGGGAGCTACCATGAGCGAAACATCGCACGGCACTTCAGTTGACGCGAAGTTCCAGTCGATCATCGACGCACTATCGGCGTGTTACGGCAGTCTTGCCGAGCCAGATTTCCGCAAGATTTATGAAACTATAGCAAGTTCCTTTCATCAAGATCTCATTAAAAAACTACGGCTTGAGGGTGTCGACATCCTGGAAACAACAGATGAAAACGACGACGTCTCAAATCAGCTGGTCGCTACCCAATCCGGTGACCAGGTTAGCCTGGGACTTTCTGGCGTGGGACCGTTTGCGGCAGTCGTTCACCATGGCGCAGATGGGCAGCATCTCTGGGTGACCAAGCCCGACAACGCGCCAACACCTTTGGCAGCCTTGATTGCAACAACTGTTAAGCAGGCGGGTTTTAGTTTGCTGGATCGAAACCTGGTGTCGCGGACCATCAACATGAACCGCGCTGACGGCGCGACCGAAGCAACTCTGTATCAGGCGTTGTTTACGGACAGCGACAGAGTCCCATAAGTATGGGTCGGAAAGGCTGCCGCGGAACTACTAGGTTTTTAAAGGCCGCTGCAAACCCGCCACGGACCGGAACGTCTAGTGTCGCATAATCACCGCGCTTCACGACGCCCGGCGCAAAATGCCCCTATGCAGCTCCCGCAATCCATTGCGCCCTGGCCCTTACTCCAGCCGGAACACCGCATCGACTTGCCCGGCGCAGGCCGCCCGGACCAGGCCGCGGCCCTCGTACCGCACCAGCACCGTGCTGTATGGCTGGCCCTTGTCCGACGCGAACGCACGCAGCCGGGCGCGGCCGTCCGTGGTGAGCGGCATCGCGGCCGGAGGGAACTCTGGACCAGGGAAAGCCAGCATCAGAACGTCAACCTGCCCGTTACTGAACAACCCGGCTTGGCCGCCGCCCTGCATCGGCCGAGCGCCCGAGGGGTAAGCGGCGCGCCAACCCGGCTGTTCCGTCAACCGCCCGCCGAAGCGGCGCGCCACCTCGTCCGGCGCCGCCGCAAACGAGGAGAGGGTGCCGAGCACCACCTGGCTCGCCACGTCCCGCACCTGCGCCTGCAGGGCCGCTTGGATCGGCGCCGGCCATTGGGCGGCGACCCCGGGCAGCTCCAGCGCCAGCCGCGGCACCGCTTCGGGCTGCGCCGCGCGCTCGTTGGGCGATGTGGCGATGTCGATGCAGCCGAACGGGCCCGTGGCTTGCGCTGTCTTTGGCGAAGGCGGCACGAAGCGCGCGACCGACGCGGCCCGGCCGTCGCACACCGCCTGCACGATGCCCTTGCCGCCGTAGGTGGTCACGACGACCTTGAACCTCGACATCAGCCGCGAGAACGCATTGAGGTCGTCCAGCGACAGCAGCACGCCCGCCGGCGGCCAGTCCGCGATTGGCTCCGCCAGGACCAGCAGGTCCGTGTCGCCGTCGCTGTACAGCCCGGCCCAGCGCCCACCCTCAATCGGCGCCGGGCCATTGGGAAGGGCGCTGCGGAACGGTCCAAGCTCGGCGATCCTTGCCTGCATCATCTGCGCCACCCGTTCGGCGTCGGCGCCTCCATAGGCGCGCACCGCGTTGAGGCTGACCAGCGCGTCGCGCGGCTGGAACAGGGCTTCGAGGCTTCGCACGGTCGAGGGCGAGAGGTTCATCGGCGTGCCAGGCAGGTCAAGCGAGACCGCTGGGATGGTGATTTGCCCTGCTTCGCGCGCTGCGGACGGGATGGGCGTGCAAGGGGCGGCCCCGCCCTCCGCCATCGCCGCGCCGGGCAGCATGGATGCGAGCGCCAGGGCACGTAGGGCCGACCGGGTCATGCAGGTGCGTTCCGACTGTTGCGAGCCGCTTTACCAGCACTCACACGATGTATTCAATACGGAAGCGCGTCGTTCGCGGCGCGGGCACTGAACCGCCGTGGCTTGACCCTGGCGCATTGCCCCGCACACACTACGTCAACCGCCAAGTGCGGCTTTGCAACATAGGGGGAGAGACACGATGCCGCAGGTATCGCTGACGGTGAACGGACGCAGCCACACCGCCGAGGTCGAGGGCCGCACACTGCTGGTGGAGCTGCTGCGCGAGGGCATGCACCTCACCGGCACGCATGTGGGCTGCGACACCAGCCAGTGTGGCGCATGCGTGGTGCATGTAGACGGCAAATCCGTGAAGGCTTGCACGATATTGGCCATGCAGGCGAACGGCGCCCAGGTCACCACCATCGAGGGCATCGCCGCCAACGACGGCACGCTGCACCCGATGCAGGAGATGTTCCGCGAGCACCACGCGCTACAGTGCGGGTTTTGCACGCCAGGCATGGTGATGAGCGCGATTGACCTGGTGCAGATGCACCCGGAGGGCCTGACCGAGGACCAAATCCGTCATGGCCTGGAAGGCAACCTGTGCCGCTGCACGGGCTACCATAACATTGTCAAGGCGGTCGCTGCTGCCTGGCCGTTGATGCACGGCCAGCAGCAGATCGCCGCTGAATAATCAATTCGGCATCAAGCCGGATCTGCGGGAGGAGGCTTAAATGGATTTCGAGGGCATCGGCGCGTCCGTGCGGCGTAAGGAAGACCACCGGTTTCTGAGCGGGCGCGGCAACTACACCGATGACATCAACCGCCCGGGCCAACTGCACGCCGTGATTCGCCGGGCCGACCGGCCGCACGCGCGGCTGCTGGGGATTGACGCGGCAGCCACTCTCGCGATGCCGGGCGTGGTCGCGGTGTACACCGGCGCGGACTTGCAGGCGGACGGCGTCGGCGGCGTGCCGTGCGGGTGGCAGATCCATAACAAGGACGGCTCGCCAATGGCGGAGCCGATGCACCCGGTGCTGGCGGTCGGCAAGGTGAGGCACGTCGGCGACCCGGTGGCCGTGGTGATCGCCGAAACCCGTCAACAGGCCAAGAACGCGGCCGAGGCGTTGGTTATCGACTATGAAGACCTGCCGGCCATCGCTGCCGTGACCGCTGCCATCGCGCCCGGCGCGCCGCTGGTGCACGACGACGTGCCGAACAACCAGTGCTATGACTGGCACATCGGCGACAAGGCGCTGGTGGACCAGGCGTTCGCTCAGGCCACGCACCGGGTCAAGCTGGACCTGGTGAATAACCGGTTGGTGCCGAATGCCCTGGAGCCGCGCGCCGCGATTGGCGAGTGCGATCCATCGTCCGGCGACTATACCCTGTATACCACCAGCCAGAACCCGCACGTGATCCGGTTGCTGATGGGCGCATTCGTGCTGCACATTCCGGAAACCAAGCTGCGCGTGGTGGCGCCGGACGTGGGCGGCGGCTTCGGCTCCAAGATTTACCACTATGCCGAGGAGGCCATCGTCACTTGGGCCGCGGGCAAGCTGAAGAAGCCGGTGAAGTGGACCTGCGACCGCAGCGAGGCTTTCATGTCGGACGCGCACGGCCGCGACCACGTGAGCACGGCCGAGATGGCGCTGGACGCCAGCGGCAAGTTCCTAGCGCTGCGCGTGAACACGCTGTGCAATATGGGCGCATACCTTTCTACATTCGCGCCCGCAGTGCCGACGTACCTGTACGCGACGCTGCTGGCGGGCTGCTACAGCACGCCGGTGATCTATGCCGAGGTGAAGGCCGTGTTCACCCACACGGTTCCGGTGGACGCCTACCGCGGCGCGGGCCGGCCAGAGGCGACGTATCTGCTGGAGCGGCTCATGGACGTGATCGCCCATGACACCGGGATCGACCGGGTGGAACTGCGCCGCAAGAACTTCATCGCAGCCGACGCCTTCCCTTATCAAACGCCGGTGGCGCTCGAGTACGACAGCGGCGACTACCAAGCGACGTTGAAGACCGCGCTGGCCGCAGCCGACTGGGATGGCTTCCCGGCCCGGCACCAGGAGGCGGCCCGGCGCGGCAAGCTGCGCGGCATCGGCATGTCCACCTATGTCGAGGCGTGCGGCATCGCGCCGAGCAAGCTGGTGGGCCAGTTGGGCGCGCGGGCCGGGCTATATGAGGTGGCGAACATCCGCGTCCACCCGACCGGGAGCGTCACCGTGCTGACGGGCACGCACAGCCACGGCCAGGGCCACGAGACGACGTTCGCGCAGTTGGTGGCGGACCAGTTGGGCGTGCCCATTGACCTGGTGGACATCGTGCACGGCGACACCGCCAAAATCCCGTTCGGCATGGGCACCTACGGCAGCCGCAGCCTTGCCGTTGGCGGCTCCGCCATGGTCAAGGCCATGGACAAGGTGATCGCTAAGGGCAAGTGGATCGCTGCGCACCTGATGGAGGCGTCGGTTGAGGACATCGAGTTCGCCGACGGACGGTTCAGCGTGGCGGGCACCGACAAGAGCAAGGCGCTGGCCGAGGTGTCGCTTGCCGCCTACGTGCCGCACAACTACCCCATCGAAGAGCTGGAGCCTGGCCTGGACGAGACCGCGTTCTATGACCCGAAGAACTTCACTTTCCCCGGCGGCTGCCACATCTGCGAGGTGGAGGTCGATCCGGACACCGGCACCGTCGAGGTGGTGGGCATGGTCGCGGTGGACGACGTGGGCCGGGTCATCAACCCCATGATCGTCGAGGGCCAGGTGCAAGGCGGGCTGGCGCAGGGCATCGGCCAGGCGTTGTTCGAGGGCGTGGTGTACGATGCGGACGCGCAACTGGTGACCGGGTCGTTCATGGATTACCAGATGCCGCGGGCGCATGACTTCCCGCAGATGAACACCGCCACCGAGAACACGCTTTGCACGCACAACCCCTTGGGCTCCAAGGGGGTGGGCGAGACGGGTGCCATCGGCAGCCCGCCCTCAGTCATCAATGCCGTGGTGGACGCGCTGCGGGATTATAACGTGCGGCACCTGGACATGCCCGCGACGCCGCAGAAGATTTGGTCGATCATCCAAGCCAACCAGCCGCGCATGGCGGCCGAGTAGGAGCACGCACCCATGTATGACTTCAACTATCACAAGCCGTCCTCGATTCCGGATGCCGTAAAGGCGATGGGCGACATGGACGCTAAGGCGCTGGCCGGGGGACAGACGTTCCTGCCGGTGCTGAAGCAGCGACTGAACAAGCCCAGCGCGTTGGTGGACCTGTCGGATTTGGGCCTGACCGGGATCGCCAACGAAGCCGGTAGCATCACGATTGGCGCGATGACCACGCACCACCAAATCGAGAGCGACCCCGGCATCAAGCAACACATCCCGGGCCTGGCGAAGATGGCGTCGTGGATCGGCGACATCCAAGTGCGCCACCGCGGCACCATGGGCGGGTCGCTGGCGAACAACGATCCGTCTGCCTGCTACCCGGCGGCGGTGCTGGCGTTGGGCGCCACCATTCACACCGACCGACGCAGCATTCCGGCCGACGAGTACTTCCAAGGCATGTTCACCACGGCGTTGGAACCCGGTGAGCTGATCACCGCGATAGAGTTTCCGATACCAGAGCGTTCCAACTATGAGAAGTTTCGCAATCCTGCGTCGCGGTATGCTATGGTCGGCGTATTCGTAGCCAAGGGTAAGGCTGGCGTGCGGGTGGCGATCACCGGCGCTGGGCAAGATGGGGTGTTCAGGCACACCGCCATGGAGCAGGCGCTGGCGGGAAACTTCTCGCCTGACGCTATTGCCGGCATTACCACGCCGGCGGATGGGCTGAATGGGGATATCCATGCTAGCCCGGAGTATCGTGCCCATTTGATCGGCGTGATGGCACGCCGAGCCGTCGCAGGGGCCTAAGCCGGCCCAAGGAGTTTGGGTCGTTGGTTGTGGACCTTCATTTGTTGTGCAAGCAGGGACAACGCAATAAGCGCATCGGCCCCGAGCCGACGCGTTACGAAACCGGTTTTTGGCCAGTGACCGACGATGTAGCCGAGCAAGCGGTGGGCGGGCGCGTTTACCTGCACGCTGCCCGGGCCGAGGATGCCTATTACGGCGGCACTATCCAGGCCTGGAAGGCGTCGCCGGACGACCCGAAACGCAAGTCGTTCGAGTACCTGGTTGATGGTCCGTTCCGCATCCGGTGCCCGGAGAAGTGGGGCCAGGAAAAGGCGATCGTTCGGCGGGAGTAGGCCAAGTTGCCTGGCCGCGCAGGCCAGGCAATGCTGGCGTTCTCACGGAGGACATTGGCATGAACGAACGGCCCTACACGCTTGATGATCTTGAGGCCCTGAAAGCCTGGGATACCCCAACCATCTGCAACGGGCTTGAGTTCATCGTGCCGGAGCGCCGGGCGATTGGGTTTACCGTCGAGCCGATGGTTGCGGCTGACCGCAGCCTTCCACCAATGGTCGGCGTCGCGCGCGTGGGCATGATCCGCGCCAAGGAAGCGCCGCGCGGCCCGGTTGCAGACCGGCTTGATTGGTACGACTACGTGGCGGACGCTGACCTGCCCACCGTCGTGGTGTTGCAGGACCTGGACGACCGGCCGGGCTACGGCGCGTGGTGGGGCGAGGTGCATTCAACGGTGCACAAGGCGTTGGGGGCGCTCGGCTGCGTGACCAACGGGTCGTTCCGAGATTGCGACATGCTGGCGCCGGGCTTCCAGATCATCGGCGGGCGCATCGGGCCTAGCCACGCGCACGTGCACATGGTGGATTTCGGCAAGCCGGTCAACGTGTTCGGCATGTGCGCGTCGCATGGCGACGTGATCCATGCGGACTTCCACGGCGCGGTGGTGATCCCGCCCGAGGCGGTGCGCGCCCTACCGGATGCTATCGCCCTGTCCGCCAGGCGGGAGAAAGTTATTCTCGACATCTGCGCCAGCCCGGATTTCAGCGCGGCCAAGCTGCGGGAGGCAGTGCGGCAGTCGGGCGAGATCCATTGAGCCGGCGCCAATGCTTGACCAGGACCACGGCCGGAGCCGAGTATCGGGCCACATGACCCGGAGCCTGCCATGAACGTCGCCGCATCCCCTGCCACCATGTCCGGCATCCCGGCCGAGGAGTGGGCGGTTCGCTGCGACCTTGCGGCGCTATACCGATTGGTGGCGCATTTCCGCATGACGGACCTGATTTACACCCACATCAGCGCCCGGCTGCCAGGGCCGGAGAACCACTTCCTTATCAACCAGTACGGCGTGCAGTTCCATGAAGCGCGGGCGTCGGACCTGGTGCGAATCGACATGGACGGCAACATCGTGCAGGACACCGCGCAGTCCCGCCGGGTGAACGCGGCCGGGTTCTGCATCCACTCCGCCATCCACATGGCCCGGCACGATTTGATGTGCGTGATCCACACCCACACCGCCGCCGGCATGGCGGTGGCGGCGCAGAAGCATGGCCTGCTGCCCATCAGCCAGCACGCGCTGAAGTTCTACGGAAAGCTAGCCTATCACGGATACGAGGGCATCGCGCTCGACCTCGACGAGCGGGAGCGGCTGGTGGCGGATTTGGGCCAGCACAAGGCCATGATCCTGCAAAACCACGGCCTGCTGGTGGCGGGCCGCACCATTCCCGAGGCGTTCAACCAGATTTATTACCTGGAACGCGCGTGCCAGGCGCAAGTGGCTGCGCTGGCAGGCGGGACCGAGCTGGTGACGCCGCCGGAAGCCGTGCGACTGCACACCGCCGCGCAGTTCGACCGGGAGGACGTGCTGGAGCACTATGACATGATGTGGGAGAGCTGCCTGCGCCTGGTGGACGGCGGCCGGCCGGACTACCGCAACTGAGCGAACCGCTGCTGCAAATCGAGGGCCTGCGCACGGTGTTCCCGGGCGCAGGCTCCGACGTGCCGGCCGTGGATGGCGTGAGCCTCTCAGTGGCGCGCGGCAAGACGCTGGGGATCGTGGGCGAGAGCGGGTGCGGCAAAAGCATGCTGTCGCTGTCGGTGATGCGGCTGGTGCCGCCGCCGGGCCGGGTGTCCGCGGGGCGCGTGCTGTTCGAGGGGCAGGACCTGCTGACGCTGCCCGGCACAGCGATGCGCGCGATCCGCGGCAACCGGATCGCGATGATTTTCCAGGAACCGATGACCAGCCTGAACCCGGTGTTCACCGTCGGCGACCAGATCATCGAGGCCATGCGCGCGCATGACCACGCCGCGTCCAATACGGACCTGCGCCGCCGGGCCATCGCGGCGCTGGACCGGGTGCGTATCCCGGGCGCGGCGGCGCGGATCGACGACTACCCGCACCAGATGAGCGGCGGCATGCGGCAGCGCGTCATGATCGCCATGGCGTTGTCATGCGGCCCGGACCTGCTGATCGCGGATGAGCCTACCACGGCGCTGGATGTGACGGTGCAGGCGCAAATCCTGGACCTGTTGCGGGACTTGCAGGCGCAAACCGGCATGGCGATCGTGTTGATCACGCATGATTTGGGCGTGGTGGCGGAAATGGCGGACGAGGTGGCGGTCATGTACGCCGGCCGCGTGGTGGAGCGCGCCCGGGGGCCGGACATCTTCGACGACCCGCAGCACCCCTACACCCTGGGCTTGCTCGGCAGCATCCCGCGCATCGAGGAGACGCGGGACCGCTTGCTTGCCATCGAAGGCTCGGTCCCGGCGCCGTTCGCGTTGCCGAACGGGTGCCGGTTCCACCCGCGCTGCGTGTTCATGGCGGAGGCCTGCACCCAGCAGGACCCGAAGCTGCGCGAGCTTGGCGTGGACCACAGCGCCGCCTGCATCCGCGCGCCGGTGGAGGACATCGCGGCATGACCTTGCTGGAGGTGGAGGGCCTGGCCAAGCACTACCCGATCCGCCGCGGCATGCTGTCCCGCGCCGTGGGAGCGGTGCGCGCGGTGGATGGCATCTCGTTCAGCATCGAACGCGGCGAGACGCTGGCGCTGGTGGGCGAGAGCGGCTGCGGCAAAAGCACCACGGCCCGGCTGGCGCTGCGGCTGATCGAGCCGACCGCTGGTACGGTCCGCTTCGAGGGCTCGGACATCACGCGGCTGCGTGGCGCGGCGATGCGCCAGTTGCGGCGGCGGATGCAGATGGTGTTTCAGGACCCGTTCGCCTCGTTGAACCCGCGCATGACCGTGGGCGACATCGTAGAGGAGCCGTTGGTGGTGCACGCCATCGGCGACGGCGCGGCTCGGCGGGCGCGGGTGGCGGAGCTGCTGGACCTGGTGGGCCTGGCGCCATACCACGCGGCCCGCTACCCGCATGAATTCTCCGGCGGACAGCGCCAGCGCATCGGCATCGCGCGGGCGCTGGCGGTGGAGCCGGCCCTGGTGGTGTGCGACGAGCCGGTCAGCGCGCTGGACGTGTCGATCCAGGCGCAAGTGGTGAACCTGCTGAAGGACCTGCAGCGCCGGCTCGGGCTGTCCTACTTGTTCATCGCGCATGACCTGGCGGTGGTGAAGCACGTCGCGGACCGGGTTGCGGTGATGTACCTGGGCCGCATCGTCGAAGTGGGGCCGCGCGACCAGGTGTTCGCCAACCCGCGGCACCCCTACACCCGCGTCCTGCTGTCCGCGATTCCCCGGCCCGACCCGCACCGACGCCTGGCCCGGCAACTGCCCGGCGGCGACGTGCCGAGCCCGTCCAACATACCCCCGGGCTGCCGCTTCCACACGCGATGCCTGTTCGCCGTCGACCGCTGCCGCACCGAGGACCCTATGCTGCGCCCAATCGAGCCTTATCACTTGTCCGCCTGCCACCTCGCCGAGGGCCTGCCGCCTGCTGACGTAATGGATGCTGTTCACGTCGCCGCGCCAGCCGCCGCGCGTAGGTTGGCGTTGTATGCAGAACGCCGGGCTGGAGCAGTGGTATGAGCGCCACGATTGTATCGCCCCGGCTGATGCTGGTGGGCGGCGGCAGTGTGGCGGAATTGGCCGGCGTGCTGGCGAAGTTCGGCTTGTCCCGGCCTTTGGTGGTGACCGACCCCTACATGGTCAACTCTGGGCTGGTGCGCCGGTGCCTGGAGCCGCTGGAGGCGGCCGGGCTGCTGCCGGCGGTGTTCAGCGACACGGTGCCGGAACCGACCGACACCGTGGTCAACGCTGGCGTCATGTTGCTGGAGGGTGGGCAGTACGACTGCCTAGTAGGGTTCGGCGGCGGCTCGCCAATCGACACGGCCAAGGCGATGTCCATCCTGGCGCATGGGCGAGCCAGCGGCGTCGGGTCGCGGATGCGGGACTTCAAGATGCCGGCCAGCGTGGACGTGGCCGGGCTGCCGGTGATCGCGGTGCCGACCACGGCCGGCACCGGCACCGAGGCGACGCGGTTCACCGTCATCACCGACACCGAGCACGGCGAAAAGATGCTGATTGCCGGCCTGGGCGCGCTGCCGCTGGCGGCGGTGGTGGACTACGAACTGACGTTCACGGTGCCCAAGCGCATCACGGCGGACACCGGAATCGACAGCCTGACGCACGCGCTGGAGGCTTACGTGTCGCGCCGGGCCAACCCCTATTCGGACACGCAGGCGCTTGCGGCGATGGCGCTGATTGGTGCCAACTTGCGGACCGCCTACGCCGAGCCGCAACACGCGGCGGCGCGGGAGGCGATGATGCTGGGCGCGATGCAGGCAGGGATCGCCTTCACCAACAGCTCAGTGGCGCTGGTGCACGGGATGTCCCGGCCGATTGGCGCGGCATTCCATGTACCGCATGGGTTGTCCAATGCGATGCTGCTGCCGGCCATCACGCGATTCGGGCTGGAAGCGGCGGAGACCCGCTATGCCGAGGCCGCCCGGACCATCGGGTTCGCCGCGCGTGGCGATGATGATGCGACCGCGGCGGAGCGGCTGGCTGTGGGGTTGGCGGAGTTGAACCGCGATTTGGACGTGCCGACGCCGGCGGGGTTCGGCATCAACAAGGCGGAGTGGGACGCTCGGCTGGAGTTGATGGCGGAGCAGGCGTTGGCGTCAGGCAGCCCGGCGAACAACCCACGGGTGCCGAGCAAAAAGGAGATTGTGGCCCTATATCGGGTGGTTTGGTCCACAAATCAGGTGAATGCCAAATGAGTGACGCCGCCGCGTCATTTGGGCGAACCGTTCAGTTGTTCCTCGTAGATGGTATACCGAATGGTTTAATGGTGGCCTCGATCCACGGATGGACTGGAGCGGTCGTTGTAGCCTCACAATCGACATTTGCACGTCTTCTTGCTCGTCCTGAAGTGGATCGCACGGGCGTATACATCCTTTATGGCCCAGACCCGAACAATGCCCTTGGAACACGAGCTTATGTTGGAGAAGCTGATTGTGTTCGAGAACGCATCGATCGCAGTGCAAGTGAACGAGGGTTTTGGGAAACAGCAGTTGTGGTTATCACTAGTGACGAGGCTCTTACAAAGGGTCATATTCGATATCTAGAAGCTCGGCTTATAGAAATGACTATAGCGGCAGGTCGAGTTAGTCTAGACAATAGCCAAGAACCATCAGCAGATCGAAAGCGTTTGCCTGAGTCTGACAGAGCTAATATGGAAGCATTCTTAGAGAATCTAAAGATAGTGCTTCCAACTATTGGCCTTGACCTACTCAAACCACGTCCCAACATTACGATAAGCCGCCAAATTGCTTTGGAACAACAGGTCTCAGCTCCCGTTGGCACGCCAGAGCAGATGAACTCCGGCGGCCAGCAATTCGAATTGCGTCATCGAAGCGGGGTTGTAGCAACTGCAATCGAAGAAGATGGAGAGTTCATCGTACTCAGTGGATCGCGGGCTAGAAAAGACTCCGGCTCAGTCAGCCATAGCTATCGTGAGTTGAAGGAGGAGTTAGTCGCCCAAGGCGTTCTGGCTAAAGTGGCTGAATCCGAGATGTTCGAGTTTGTTCGAGCGTACTCGTTCCGAAGCCCGTCCGCCGCTGCAGCAGTTGTACTTGACCGTAGTGCAAATGGGCGGCTCAAGTGGCGCACGTTAAAAACTAAGATGACGTATCACCAATGGCAGGAGAGTAGATCGCCTTTAGCAAAGGGAGGTGTATCGACAATACTAACATACTGAAACGCGCATTTTGTTGTGAGGCGCTTCATTATTTAAGGTCGGGGTGCCGTAGCTAAAGCGGGTTGGGCATCTCGCCGCAACTGATTCTCGCCCAACAGCAGCAAAATCGGTGCAGCAATAAAAATCGAGGAGGACGTACCGACCACAATCCCAAACAGCATCATAAGCGCGAACCCCGACAGCGACGCCCCGCCAAACAACGCCAGCGGCAAACTCGCCAAAAACACCGTCATCGATGTGCCCAACGTGCGGTTCAGGGTCTCGTTGATGCTGAGGTCGATCAACTGACGCAGCGGCATCGTCTTATACTTACGCAAGTTTTCGCGCATCCGGTCATACACCACCACCTTGTCGTTGGTGGAGTAGCCGATCACCGTCAGGATCGCCGCGACCATGACCAGGTCGAACTCAATCCGCGTGACCACCAGAAACCCAATGGCCTTGGTGACATCCAGGATCAATGTCACCACCGCTCCCACCGCGAACTGCCACTCGAAGCGGAACCAGATATAAACCAGAATCATCAGCAGGCTGATGCCCAGCGCCAACATGCCGTTGCGGAACAACTCGGACGATACGGACGCGCCCACGGCGTCGGTGCGGACGATGCGGGTGCCTGGCGCGGCGGCTTCCAGCCCCTGACGGACCCGGGCGACGGTCGCCTGGGTGGTGGCTTCGTCGCCCTGCGGGTCCATGCGGATGCGCACCTGGTCGTCGCCGCCGAACCGTTGCAGGCCGGCCTGCGCAACCTGCGCTTGCGCCAACCCGGCGCGCAGTTGGTCGAAGTTGGCCGGGCCGGGCGTCCGCACCTCCATCACCACGCCGCCGCGGAAATCGATGCCGAGGTGCAGGCCGGGGTAGAAGAACAGCACCACCGACGCCAGCGACAGCACTGCCGATGTTATCAGGCCGATAAAACGGCCGCGCATGAACTGGATTGTGGTGTTGTCCGGGACCAGGCGGAACAGCGGGCGCATGAACATATGATCTACACCGGCAACAGGGCAGGGCGGGTGCTGACGTACCACCGCACCATCAGCATCCGCGCGAACAGCGTGGCCGTGAACAGCGTGGTGATAATCCCAACCGTTATGGTGACCGCAAACCCGCGCACCGGGCCGGAACCGAACACGAATAGCATGACATGCGCCAGGAACGCCGTCGCGTTGCTGTCGATGATGGTGCTGTAGGCGCGGCGAAACCCGGTTTCCAGTGCGTTCAGCGGCGTGCGCCCGGCCTTGACCTCCTCGCGGATGCGTTCGTTGATGAGGATGTTGGCATCGACCGCCACCCCTAGGGTTAACAGGATGCCGGCCATGCCCGGCAGCGTCAGCGTGGCCTCCAGCAGCGACAGCACCGCGATCTGCAGGAACAGGTTCGCCAGCAACGCCACGTTGGCGAACCAGCCGAACAGGCCGTAGAACACCGCCATGTAGCCGATCACCAGCAGGAACCCGACCGCGAGCGCCAATGCCCCGGCGCGGATGCTATCGGCGCCCAGCTCCGGCCCGACGCTCCGTTCCTCCACCACCGTGAGCGGCGCAGGCAACGCGCCCGCGCGCAGCAGCACCGCGAGGTCCTGGGCGGAGCGGGCGGTGAAGTTGCCGCTGATCTGGCCGCGCCCGCCGGTGATGGGGGTCTGGATCACCGGCGCGCTAATCACCCTATCGTCTAGCACGATGGCGAAGCGGCGGCCGACGTTGGCACTGGTGATGTCAGCGAACCGCCGCGCGCCCACGCTGTCGAACGTGAAGTTCACTACCCAGCGCGCGGTCTGCGTGTCCTGCCCGGGCCGCGCATCGGTGAGGCTCGCGCCGTCCACCTCCACCCGCCGGCGGACCGGCAGCTTCACGCCGGGCTGGCCCTCGTCCGCCAGGAAATCGACGCCAGGCGGGGGCGTGCCGGCGACGTTGGCATTCTCATCCAACAGGCGGAACGTCATGCGCGCGGTGCGGCCAATCAGCTCCTTGATGCGGTTCGGGTCCTCGATGCCGGGCAACTGCACGACGATGCGGCTGTCGCCCTGCCGGGTGATTTGTGGGTCGAGCACGCCCGTTTCGTCGATGCGGCGGCGGACGATCTCGATGGATTGCAGCACGGCACTGTTGGCGCGGTCGCGCAGCGCGGTGGGCGACAATGACAGCGCAACGTCGCCCCCTTGCGCGGACACGTCGAACTCGGCGGGGCCGGCCACGGTCGCGGCCTCACGCAGCAGGCGCACCGCCTCGGTTTGCTGCGGACCCTCGGGAATGCGGATCAGCACGCGGGACTGCGCCGGCTGCACCTGCAGCGGCTGAGCTCCGGTCACTTTGCCGCGCAACGTGGTGCGCGCCCCGTCAGCCAGCCTGTCCAGCCGTTCGCGCGCAACCGCGGTCATGTCCACTTCCAGCAGCAAGTAGCTGCCGCCGCGTAGGTCAAGCCCCAGTCCCACCTTGCGCCAAGGCACCCAACTGGCCGGCGCGGGCAGCACGTTCGGCAGGCACAGCAGCACGCCCAGGACGCAGACGCCGAGGATCAGCGCGACCTTGAGGCGACTGAAATACATCATGGCGCCGGTATGCCGAGCCTGCGTCTCGCGCGCAAGCCTTGGGCGAGCCGTCCCTTGCTGCTACAGCGGTGGCATGAGCCAGCTTCGAATAGGCATCGCCGGCACCGGGCACTTCGGCCGCTTCCATGCTTTGAAGGTGGCAGGGAGCCGGCGGGCGGTGCTGGCGGGCCTGTTCGACCCTGATGCCGCCCGGGCGGCATCAGTGGGGCGGGAGGCGGGCGCCAGCGCCATGCCGCTCGACGCGTTGCTGGCGGCATGCGACGCGCTGATTATTGCCGCGCCCGCCGAGGTGCACCACCAGCTCGCCACCCAAGCCATGCGGGCCGGACGGCACGTGCTGGTGGAAAAGCCGCTCGCCTCCACTCTGGAACAGGCGGACGCATTAGCGGCGCTGGCGGCGGAGGCGCGCGTGGTGCTGCAGGTCGGGCATCTGCTGCGCTACACCGCCGAGCACCGGGCCATCTCGGCGCGCATGACCCGGCCGCTGTACATTGAGGCCGCGCGCATCGCCCCGTTCAAGCCGCGCGGCACCGACGTGTCGGTGATCTTGGATCTGATGATCCATGACCTCGACCTCGTGCTGGCGCTGGTGAACAGCCCGATCGAGAGCGTGGACGCGCTGGGCGCGGCGGTGTCCAGCGCGCACGAGGACATTGCCAACGCCCGGGTGCGGTTCGAAAACGGCTGCGTCGCCACCATCACCGCAAGCCGCATCTCATTGAAAACAGAACGGAAGATGCGGCTGTTCTCCGAGGAGGGCTACATGTCCGCGGATTTCGTGGCGAAAAAGCTGGTGATGATTGGGCGGGAGCGCGGCATGCCGCTGCCCGGCACCGGCGGGTTCCGGCGTGAGGAGGTCGGCTGGTCCGACAGCGACGCCATGGCCGCCGAGCACGAGGCGTTCGTGGCGTCGTGCCTCGATGGCGCGCCCGTGGTGGTGGACGCCGCCGCGGGACGCCGGGCGCTCGCGGCGGCGCTCGCGGTGACGACCGGGATGCAGGCGTCACGCGACCGGGCGGTGGCGTCCGGCCTGATCCAGGGCCTCCAGCACCTTGGCGGCGGCGGCCTCTGACGGTGTGCCCTCAGGCGGGCGCAGCGTGTCCAGCAGCGCGCGGAACGCCTGCCGCTGTGCCTGCACGGCGTCCGGGTCCCGCAGCAGCGTAAGCGCAGTTCGGCTGAGCGTCTCGGGGGTGCAGTCCTGTTGCAGCAGCTCCGGCACCACGGCGCGGCCGGCCAGCAGGTTGACCATGGCGACGTGCGGCACCTTAATCATGCGCCGGGCCAGCACGGCGCTGAGCGGGTTCACCCGGTATGTCACCACCATTGGCACGCCGGCCAAGGCCAGCTCCAGGGTCGAAGTGCCGGATTTGGTGAGCGCGGCCCCGGCGGCGGCGTAGGCGTCGTGCTTGTCCTGCACCTCGGTCACGATGATGGGTTGCACCGGCCAGCTTGCGGCGGCCCGGCGCACCACGTCCGCCACCGCCGGGGACACCGGCAGCACCGGCCGCAACCCAGGCTCGTGCAGCGCCAGACGCGCCAGGGTTTGGCCGAACACCGGCAGCAGGCGCGGCGCTTCGGACCGCCGGCTGCCGGGCATGAGCACCAGGACAGGCTGGTTTGGCGCCAGGCCATGCGCCTGCCGGAAGCGTGCGCCGTCGCCCTGGTCCGCGCCGGATTGCAGCACGGGATGGCCCACGAAGTCCGCCGCGATGCCGTGCTGCGCGAACCACGCGGGCTCGAACGGCAACAGGCACAGCAGCTTGTTCCACAAGCCGGGGTAGCGCCGCACCCGGTGCGCCCGCCAGGCCCAGACTTGCGGGGCCACGTAGTGCACGCGAGGGATGCCGAGCTTGGCGGCAGCTTCCAGCACGCGATGGGTGAAGCCGGGGCTGTCGATGGTCACCAGCACGTCCGGTTTCCGCGCGGCGATGTCGGCCAGCGTCTCATGCAGGCGTCGGCGCAGCAGGCGGATGCGGGGCAGCACCTCGACGATGCCCATGACGGCCAGGTCCGCCAGGGGATACAGGCTGTCCAGCCCTTGCTCGGCCATGCGCGGGCCACCGACGCCGGCGAACGCGACGCCGGGCCATTGCTGGCGCAGGGCGGCCATCAGGCGCGCGCCCAGCACGTCGCCGCTCGCCTCGCCGGCCAACAGGTAAATCAGCGGCATCGGGGCAGACGGTTGCTAAGGCTCATGCGGGGCTGCATAGGGGCGGCGAGGGACCGGCGCAACGTGACCCGCATGACCGGACTGAAATGACGCTGCTGCATGTCACGACCGCCACGGGATGGGCTGCATTGCAGCGCGAGGGCATCATGCAGCCGAACGGCTTCTGGCACCTGTGCACCCTAGCGCAGTTGCCGTTCGTGCTGGAGCGGCATTTTGCCGGACGGACCGAGCTTGTGGTGCTGCGTCTCGACCCGGACCGGCTCGGTGACGTGCGGTGGGAGCGGAGTGAACCCGGCATGGACCCGTTCCCGCATCTTTACGGGCCGTTGCGGACGGACGCCGTGCTGGCAGCGGACACTCAGCCGTAGAGCGTCCCGGGGCTGACCAAGGGCTGCGCGATCTCCATCAGGCCGCCGTCCCGCGCCGCCCGGTAGAAACAGGACCGCCGCCCGGTGTGGCAGGCCACGCCGTGCTGATCCACCCGCAGCAGCACCGCGTCGCCGTCGCAGTCCACCCGTAGCTCCACCAGGCGCTGCGTCTGGCCCGAGGCCTCGCCCTTGCGCCACAGCGCCTGTCGGCTGCGGCTCCAGTAGCAAACCTGGCCCGTCGAGAGGGTCTCGGCCACCGCGTCCCGGTTCATCCAGGCCAGCATCAGCACCTCGCCGGAGTCGTGCTGCTGCGCCACCGCCGCCACCAGGCCGGCGTCGTTGAAACAGAGGGCGTTGAGGACGCTATCCCACATGGGCGCGCAGCACCGCCATGCCGCGCTCCAGGTCGGCAATCAGGTCGGCCGTATCCTCAAGCCCGATGTGGAACCGGGCGATGGGACCCTCGAACACCTTGCATCCCGCCGTGCGGTTGACGTGTCCGGTGGTCGGCAGCGCCAGGCTTTCGTAGCCGCCCCAACTGGCGCCGATGCCGAACAGCTCCAGGCTGTCGATCATGGCGTGGGTGGCGGCGACGCTGAACTCCGATTTGAACTCGACGCCGAACAGGCTGCACGCGCCGGTGAAGTCCCGCGCCCACAGGGTATGGCCCGGCGCGCCGGGCAGGGCAGGGTGCAGCACCTTGTGCATCTCCGGCCGCCCAGCGAACCACTGCGCCACCTCGATGCCGCTCTGCATCTGCCGCTCCAGCCGCACGCCCATGGTGCGCACGCCGCGCAGCGCCAGCCAGCAATCGTCCGGGCTGGCATACTGGCCGAGCGCCAGCGCCGCCATCCGCACCCGCTCCCAATGCGCCGGGTCGGCGGTGGTGACGCTGCCCAGCAGCACGTCCGAGTGGCCGACCACGTACTTGGTCAACGCCTGGATCGACACGTCAACGCCGTGCTGGAACGGCTGGAAGAAGTGGATGCCCCAGGTGTTGTCCAGCATGACGCACGCGCCGCGCGCATGGGCGGCGGCGGCCAGCGCGGGCACGTCCTGCACCTCGAAGGTGTGACTGCCGGGGCTTTCGAGGTACAGCACGCGGGTGTTGGGCCGCATCAGCGCGTCGAGGCCGGGCGCATCGATGCAGGGGTCGTAATAGGTCGTCTCGACGCCGAGGCGCGTGAGCATTCCGTCGCAGAACACGCGGGTCGGGCTGTACACGTTGTCCGGCACCAGGCAGTGGTCGCCGGCGCCGAGGTAGGCCAGCAACGGCGTGGTGATGGCCGCGAGGCCGGACGAGACGATCTGGCAACGCGTGCCGCCCTCGATCTCGGCCACCACGTCCTCCAGGGCGTAATGGGTCGGGTTGCCCATCACGCCGTAGATCAGCGCCTGGTCCAGCCGCTTGCCGGCCATCGCCCGCCGGTCGGCGCAGGACGGGTACAGCACCGTGGAGCCGCGCATGAGCGGTGGGTTCACGAAGCCATGGATGCGCGTGCCCGCCCGGCCCACATGCGCCAGTCGGGTGGCGATGCCGTGCGCGCGGGCGCCGCCGGATTGGTCGTCAGGCATCAGGAAGTCTCCTTTATGGTATCGGGTCGCGCGGCCCACTCGGTCCACGAGCCGTCATAGACCGCGCCCGGGGCGAACCCGGCGCGCACGAGGCCGAGCGTCAGCACGGTGGCGGTGACCCCGCTGCCGCAACTGGTCACCACCGGCCGGCTGCCGTCCACCCCGGCCGCCGCGAAGGCGTCGCGCAACGCCGGGGGGTCGAGCATGGTGCCGTCCGGGCGCACCAGCGTGCCATACGGCAGGTTGCGGCTGCCGGGGATGTGCCCGGACGGCAACTCGGCCCGCGGCTCCGACGCCGTGCCGGCGAAGCGTCCGGCCGAGCGGGCGTCCAGCACAAGTGCTCCGGTGTCCGTCATCATGTCGCCGATGCCGCGCAGCCGGGCGGCGCGGAACGCGGCCTTGAACCGGCCCGGCGGCGGCGCAGGCGGCGTGCCGGCCTCGACCGGGCGTTCCTCCGCCAGCCACTTCGGCAGGCCGCCATCGAGCACGAACGCCTGGTCGTGCCCGAACAGCCCCATCATCCACCAGCCGCGCGGGGCGCTGAAAATGCCCTTCTGGTCATAGAACACCACCCGGCTGCCGTTCGACACGCCGAGCGCCGCGATTAGTTGCTCGAACCGTCCGGCGGTCGGCGTCATATGCGGCAGGTCAGTATCCCGGTCGGACACCGCGTCGATGTTGAACAGCCGTGCGCCCGGGATATGCGTGCGGGCGAACTCCGCCGCCGCGTCGCGTTGCTCGGTGGGCAAGTAGAACGTCGCGTCGAACAGCACGAGGTCCGGGGTGCCAAGCTGCCCGGCCAACCACTCCGTCGATACCAGCGGGTCCATCTACGCTCCCAGCGCCAGGGCGATGCGGCGGTTCTGCCGGCCCTTGTTCTCGATCTTCAGCACCCGTACGGCACCGATCTCGGCAGTGTTCGCCACGTGGGTGCCGCCGCACGGTTGCAAATCCACCGGCGCGTCCCGCGGGCCAATCCGCACGAGCCGCAGCCGGCCAGTGCCGCGCGGCGGCTTAACCGACAACGTCCGCACCAGGCCCGGGTTGGTATCGAGCACGCTCTCGTCCACCCACTCGTCCGTCACCGGGTGCCCGGCGGCGATCAGGCCGCGGAAGCCGTCCTCTAGCGCATCGGGCGCGGGCGCGGCTGGCAGGTCAAGGTCCAGCCGGGACCGCTCGGGGCCAATCTGCCCGCCGGTGACCGCGGCGCCCGGCAGCAGGCTGCACAGCAGGTGCAGCGCGGTGTGCATCCGCATCATCGCGTGACGCCGCGGCCAGTCGAGCGCCGCCTGCACCGCTGTGCCCGCTGGCGGCGCCATAGCGCCATGGGCAAGGACATGCAGCACCTGTCCATTGGCATTCACCGCCTCAGTGACAATGGCCTCGCCGCCGTCCCAGCGCAGCATCCCACTGTCGCCGGGCTGCCCGCCGGCGCGGGCGTAGAACACCGTGCGGTCCAGCACGATGCCGTCCGGACCGCTCGTGCCCACCACGGCCTGTACGGTCCGCAGGTGGGCGTCGGTCATATAGACGCGCTCGGTCATGCGGCGCGCCAATGGTCACGCAACCAACTCCGCCGGGCGCCCAGCCACAGCAGCGCGATGGCGGTGACGGAGTTGGGGTACTCGCCGGCGATGGCGGCGGCAATCACCGTCTCGGCCGGATGCAGGCGGACGCGGATGTCCTCGTGCTCCGACGCCAGGCCGCCGGTCGCAATCGGCCCGGTGGGCGCCGTGGTGCGGCCCACGAACAAAGTGCAGCGCTCATCCGAGCCGCCGGGCGTCAGCAGGAAATCGCCGACCCGCTCCAGGCTGTCGACATTAAGGCCCGTCTCCTCCTGCACCTCGCGCGATGCGGTTGCGGCCGGGTCCTCGTTGCCGTCGCACAGGCCTGCCGGAACCTCCACCATAACCGGTTCGAGGCCCGCGGCCAGCGCTGGCAAGCGGAACTGCTCGATCAGCACCACTTGGTCCGTCACGGGATCGTAAGGCAGCACCGCGGCGGCACGGCCGCGGCGGAACAGCTCCCAGGTGCGCGGCCCGGACATCCTGCCGTCGAACCGGCGGTGGCGGAAGGTCACGACATCAATGGCGAAGCGGCCGGACCAAGCTCTGGCGTCGGACTCAATCTGCACGTCCGGGTGGGTGGGAAGCGTCATGCCCCGAACCTAGAGCGCCTCCCGCAATGCGGCTACCCGCAAACTAGCTGTTGGCGCCCAACAGCTCCCGCAACCGCGTCGCGGCTGCCGGACCCTTGATTGCGTCCCGCCAAATCGACTCCGCCACGCGCTGGTGCGCGGCGATGGCCTCGTCGGCGCCGGTAATCATGGCGACGCCGGTCTGCACCGTCGGCACGCCGTCGGCGCGGAACGGGTTGATGGCGAGCGTGGCACGGTCGCGCGTGCGGAGAACTTTAAACCCGCTGGACACCTCTGGCAGCGCGGACAGGCCGAACTGCAGGCCCATCGGCTCAGACTCCATGGACTCCGCGATGTGCCGCATCTCCGCCATCGCCACCTCGCGGCAGCGCGCGCGCAGCGGCTCCGATAGCTTGAGGCCGGCCAGGATGCCGTGGCTCACGAATGACTGGATCGACGACTCCGACAGGATGGCGATGATGCCGAACCGGCGTTGCTGATAGGTCCGCTTGCGGGCGGTAAGGATGCTCATAACCTGATCGGCCGTGGTGCGGACCACTGAACGGTCTGCGCCGGCCTGCTCCACTTGTTCGTTCAGCCCGTCGGCCAGCACCGAGTCGAACG
Organism: uncultured Acetobacteraceae bacterium; assembly: GCA_964242575.1. GTDB lineage: Bacteria > Pseudomonadota > Alphaproteobacteria > Acetobacterales > Acetobacteraceae > JANPPS01. Next base: position 41,985 of record CAXTCN010000005.1, read on the forward strand.
CGTCCGACGTCGTCAGGTAATTGGCGGGGCCGGACGCCTGCAGCACCTGGTCCGCACTCTCCTCGATTTGCCGGATACGCTCGAAATAGCCCACCGACCTGCTGTAATATTCGACCCCGATGCCAAGCAACGACAGCGGCGAGACCTTGAGCAGTTCTCCCAGCCGTTTCACGGTGTCAAGCTTGATGACCTCGCCCTTTTCATAGCGATAGAGCGCAGCGCGGGAGACACCAAGGCGGGCAGCGATCTCCTCGGCTCGCAGGCCTGAGTCCATGCGGTATGCCCGTAGCTGCTGACCGATTTCTGCAAAACGCACAATCGCCTCCTGTCCTGAGCAGCGGAGGGCTGCTGGTGCTTTAGCTCATAGCATGCAGCGCTACCCACGGCGTGATAACTGCGTCAATTTTGCGCAAATTGTTGAAATGTTTCCAGAAATGGCCAGTTTTTTTGCTTGCGTGCCCTTTTTGTCCAATGCTTACCGGTTAAGGCTGGCCCGCCAGCTTAGGCCCGCCACGGTGTCCCCAGCCGGACGGTACTCGCAACCCATCCATCCCTGGTATCCCAACTGATCGATTCGCTCGAATACGAAGTGCCAGCCGATTTCGCCAGTGCCAGGCTCGTGCCGGCCCGGCACGTCCGCCAACTGCATGTGGGCGATGACCGGCAACAGCGCCTCGATCCGCTTGGTGACGTCGCCCTCGGTCACCTGGCAGTGGTAGATGTCGAACTGCAAGCCGACGCGGTCCCGCCCGATGGCCTCCACCATGGCCGCGCCTTGGCCGGTGGTGTTCAACAGGAAGCCGGGCATGTCGCGGTGGTTGATCGGCTCGATGGCGACCCGCACGCCCTGCGCCGCCGCACGCTCCGCTGCCCAGGCGAGGTTCGCGGCATAGAGCGCCCACGCCGTGCCGGACGCCACGTCCTTGGGCGGGATGCCGGCCATGCAGTGCACCAGGTTGCAACCAAGCGCCCCGGCATAGTCGAGCGCGCGCATCACGCCGTCGCGGAACTCCTGCGTCCGGCCGGGCAGGCTGGCGGTGCCGCGCTCGCCGGCGGCCCAGTTGCCGGGCGGCATGTTGAACAAGACTTGCTGCAGGCCGGCGCCGTCGAGGCGGTTGCGGATTTCCGTGGCGGGATGGTCGTAGGGGAACAGGAACTCGACCCCGTCGAACCCGGTCTGCCGCGCCGCGTCGAAGCGGTCCAGGAACGGAACCTCGTTGAACATCATCGACAGGTTGGCGCATAGCCGCATGGTGATTTCCCCTTTGGACACGAGGGACGCTAGCCCGGCCTGGAGGCATCAACCAGGGCCGTGATTGCTTTCCCAGGCCAGCGGGCGGATACGGCTGGGACCGGACCGGACGTGGACATGGCGCGAACCAAGGATTTCATTGTCGAGCGGCTGCTGATGGTCCTGGTGCTGGCCGGGGTTGCGGTCGGCTGCGCGCTGGTGCTGCACCCGTTCCTGTCGGCCATCCTGTGGGCGGCGATCCTGGTGTTCACGACCTGGCCGGTGTTTACCTGGATGCGCCTGAACCTGCGCTTGAGCCGGGGCTGGGCGGCGGGGCTTATGGTGCTGCTGACCGCGGTGCTGATCGTGCTGCCAATCGGGCTGGCGGCGCCGGCCGGGGCGGACGACGTGAACCTGCTGCGACACTCGATCGAGGAGGCGTTGAGCGCTGGGCTGCCCGGCGCGCCGGGCTGGCTTCCAGCGGTGCCGGTGGTGGGCCTGACGCTCGCGGAGTACTGGAACGAGTGGGCAGCGGACCTTACCGTCATGGTCAGCTTCTTCAAACCTTACTTCGGCATGATCGCGGAGCAGGGGTTGAACGTTCTGCTGGGCGTCGCGGGCGGGCTGGCGCAATTCCTGATCGCGCTGCTGATCGCGTATTTTTTCTGGGCGTCCGGCGACCGGATGGCCGTGCACCTGAACCGCGTCGCCCACCGCATCGCCGGCGACCATGCGGCGCGGCTGATCGCGGTCACCGGAGCCACGGTCCGGGGCACGGTGTACGGCATCCTGGGCACCGCAATCGTGCAGGGGTTGCTGACCTCGTTCGGGCTGTGGCTGTCGGGCGTGCCGCGTCCGCTGCTGCTGGGCGCAATCGCTGGGCTGTTGTCCGTGCTGCCGATTGGCGCGCCGGTGATCTGGATACCCGCGACGCTTTGGTTGCTGGGCACCGGCCACACGGGCTGGGGCATCTTCCTGGGCGTCTATGGGCTGGTCGCCATCAGCGGCGCGGACAACGTGATCCGGCCGTACTTCATCGCCCGGGGCGCGCAACTGCCGTTCCTGTTGACGATCCTTGGCGTGCTAGGCGGGGCGTTGGCATTCGGCTTGCTTGGCATTTTCCTGGGGCCGGTGCTGCTGGGGGTGGGGTTCACGCTGGTGACGGAGTTCGCCGGGGCCAACCGCCTCATGCCGCCCGACCCCGAGGCAAGGCTTGACGCGGCGCACGCGCCTGCTTTGAAGGACTAGCGTATCGCCGCAAAGGACCGCCCATGCTCGCCTTCGTCATCTCCCGCGTCCTGCAGGCCATCCCCGTCCTGCTCGTGGTGGGGCTGATCGCCTTCGCCATGTTCGCCTTTGTCGGCGACCCGGTGACCATCATGCTGGGCACCACCTACACCGAGGAACAAAAGATCGCGCTGATCCAGCAGCTCGGCCTCGACCAGCCGTTCTTTGTGCAGTACGGCAAGTTCATGTGGAACGCCCTGCATGGCGAGTTCGGCGTGAGCTACCGGCTGGCGCGGCCAGTTATGGACCTGATCGCTGAGCGCCTGCCGGCCACGCTTGAGCTGGCGTTCTGCGCCGCAGTCCTGGCGTTGCTGATCGGCGTGCCGCTCGGGGTCTATACCGGCATCTACCGCAACGCCCTGAGCTCGCGGCTGTTCCTGATCTTCAGCCTGGTCGGCGTTTCCTTGCCCACGTTCCTAATCGGCATCCTGCTGATCCTGGTGTTCAGCGTGCTGCTGGGCTGGCTGCCGAGCTTCGGGCGCGGCGAGGTCGTGCGGTTCTCGCACTGGAGCACGGGCTTCCTGACCACGGCCGGGCTGAAGGCGCTGGTGCTGCCGGCGGTGACGCTGGGCCTGTTCCAGATGACGCTGATCATGCGGCTGGTGCGGGCCGAAATGCTGGAGGTGCTGCGCTCCGACTACGTGAAGTTCGCCCGCGCCCGCGGGTTGGGCAACCGCGCCATCAACTTCGGCCACGCGCTGAAAAACACGCTGGTGCCGGTAATCACGATTGCCGGGCTGCAGATCGGCGGCATCATCGCGTTCTCCATCGTGACCGAGACGGTGTTCCAGTGGCCCGGCATGGGCCTACTGTTCGTGCAGAGCGTGCAGGTCGCCGATATCCCGGTCATGGCGGCCTACCTGATGCTGATTTCGGTGCTGTTCGTCGGCATCAACCTTGTCGTCGATCTACTGTACTACACCGTCGATCCCCGGCTGCGCATGACGCGGGCGGCTGCGCAATGAACGCGGTTGCGCGATTTTGGGACAGCGACGTCGCCTACAGCTTCCGCACCTCGCCGGTGGCCATCGTGTCCGCGGCCGTGCTGGCGCTGCTGCTGGTAGGCTCCATGTTCTCCGGCTGGCTCGCGCCATACGACCCGTTCGACTTGGCGAGCCTCAACCTCATGGACAGCTTCAAGCCGCCTGCCCTCTCGCCAGAGGGTGGGTGGGACCACGTGCTCGGCACCGACGACCAGGGGCGGGATATGCTGTCCGGCATTATGTATGGCACGCGCATCAGCTTCATCGTGGGCATCGCGGCCGTGCTGTTCGCGGTCATCGTGGGCGTGACGGTCGGGCTGGTCGCGGGTTACACCGGGGGCATGGTGGACGCGACGCTGATGCGGGTGGCGGACGTGCAGCTCTCGTTCCCCGCCATCCTGATCGCGTTGCTGGTTGATGGCGTGGTGAGCGCGGCACTGCCGCGGGAGCTGCATGAGCGCACGCAGATTTACGTGCTGATTTTCGCCATCGGCATCAGCTTCTGGCCGCAGTTCGCCCGGACGGTGCGCGGCTCCACCCTGGTGGAGCGCGGCAAGGACTATGTGATGGCCGCCCGGGTCATCGGGCTGTCCTCCACCCGCATCATGGCGACGCACATCCTGCCCAACGTGCTGGGGCCGGTGCTGGTGATCGGCACCCTCACGCTGGGCCTGGCCATACTCGCGGAGGCGACGCTGTCGTTCCTGGGCGTGGGCCTGCCGCCAACGCAACCCTCGGTCGGGACGCTGATCCGCATCGGCAACAGCTTCCTGTTCAGCGGCGAGTGGTGGATCACCATCTTCCCTGGCGTGGCGCTGGTGCTGATCGTGCTGTCGATCAACCTGCTGGGCGACTGGCTGCGCGACGCGCTGAACCCCAGGCTGCGCTAGCATGGCCCTGCTCGAAGTGCGCGGCCTGACAGTCGAGTTCCCCAGCCGGCGCGGGCGGTTGCGCGCGTTGGACGGCGTGTCGTTCTCGATTGACGCCGGGCAGGTGCTGGGCGTGGTGGGCGAGAGCGGGGCGGGCAAGTCGCTGACCGGGGCGGCCATCATCGGCCTGCTGGAGCCGCCTGGCCGCATCAGCGGCGGCGAGGTGCTGCTGGACAACAGGCGCATCGACACGCTGTCCAATGACCAGATGCGCCGGGTGCGCGGGCGGCAGATCGGCGCCATCTTCCAGGACCCGCTCACCACGCTGAACCCGCTGTACACCGTGGGGCAGCAGTTGGTGGAGACCATGCAGGCGCACCTCGGCCTGTCCGACACCGACGCCCGCAAGCGCGCGGTGCGCTGGCTGGAGGACGTCGGCATCCCGGCCGCCGCCCGGCGGGTCGACGCCTACCCGCACGAGTTCTCCGGCGGCATGCGGCAGCGCGTGGTGATCGCGCTGGCCTTGTGCGCCGAGCCGCGGCTGGTGATCGCCGATGAGCCTACCACGGCGCTGGACGTGTCGATCCAGGCGCAGATCATTGCGTTGCTCAAGGCGCTGACCCGGGATCATGGCACCGCCGTTATGCTGGTCACGCACGACATGGGCGTGATCGCGGAGACGGCGGACCGGGTGGCGGTGATGTATGCCGGTCGGGTCATCGAGATTGGCCCGGTGCGGGACGTGGTGAAGCAGCCGTCGCACCCCTACACCCAGGGCCTCATGGCCAGCATCCCGACGCTGGTGGGCCGGGTGGAGCGGCTGCGGCAGATCGATGGCGCCATGCCGCGGCTGACGTCGATCCCGCCTGGCTGTCCGTATAACCCGCGCTGCCCCAAGGTGTTCGACCGCTGTCGGGTGGACCGCCCCGGCCTGATGCCCGCCCGCGCCACTGAGGCCGCGTGCTGGTTGTTCGACACCGCGAAGGCCGTGCATGCCTGAGGACCGTCACGTTGTCCTGGAAGCTGCCGGCGTGTGCCGGTACTTCGACGTGTCTCGGCCGTGGCTGCAACGCACCCTGGCGCGGGAGGGGCGCCAGACCCTGCGCGCGGTGGACGACGTGTCGTTCGCCGTCCCGCTCGGCACCACGCTGTCGCTGGTGGGCGAAAGCGGCTGCGGCAAAAGCACCATGGCCCGGCTGGCGGTCGGGCTGTATGCGCCGACGCGGGGCGAGATGCGCTTCGAGGGGCAGAACCTGTCCACCGCCCGGGCGCAGCCGGAGCTGCGGCGGCGCATGAACATGATCTTCCAGGACCCGTACGCGTCATTGAACCCGCGTTGGCGGGTGCGGGACATCGTGGCAGAGCCGATCCGCGCATTCGGCATCCTGCACGGACGGCGGGACATCACCGACCGGGTGGCGCAACTGTTGACGCAAGTGGGCCTGTCGGCGCGCGACGGCGAGAAGTTCCCGCACGAGTTCAGCGGCGGCCAGCGCCAGCGCATCAGCATCGCCCGCGCGTTGTCGAGCGAGCCGGAGTTCCTGGTGGCGGACGAGCCGACCAGCGCGCTGGACGTGTCGGTGCAGGCGCAAATCCTGAACCTGATGCGCGACCTGCAGCAGCGGCTGCAACTGACCTACCTGTTCATCAGCCACAACCTGGCGGTGGTGCGGCACATGTCGGACCAGCTCGGCGTCATGTACCTGGGCCGCATCGTGGAACAGGGACCCGGCGAAAGCGTGTTCACCCGGCCGCGGCACCCCTACACCCGGCTGTTGCTGGACGCGATCCCGGACCTGGAGATGACCGGCCGCAGCCGGACCGCGGTGGGCGGCGAGGTGCCGAGCCCGATCGACCCGCCGCCGGGCTGCCCGTTCCATCCGCGCTGCCCGTTGGCGAACGCGCGATGCCAAGTGGAGCGGCCCGCATACACGCGGGACGGCGACGTGCTGGTGGCCTGCCACGCCATCGAGGAGGGGCGGGACACGCCCTGAACCCGCGTTGACCAAGCGGGGCACGACCGGACGCGCCGCGCAGTCCCGCGGCATGGCGGCGGAGGCGGCGGCTTGCCGGGCCTTGGAACAGGACGGCTGGCGCGTGCTGGCCCGGCGGCTGCGCACGGCGGCGGGCGAAATCGACATCGTGGCGGAGTGCCACGGCGTATTGGCGTTCGTCGAGGTGAAAGCGCGGCCGACCTTGAGCGATGCTGCCGTGGCGCTCGGCCCACGCCAGCGGGCGCGCCTGCTGGCGGCCGGCGAGATCGCGCTGGCCGAACATCCTGGCTGGGGCGCCGCCGGGGTGCGGTTTGACGTGCTGCTGGTGGACGCCGCCGGTCAGGTGCGTCGCATCGCCGACGCCTTCCGGCAGGAGGCGTAGCTGCACGCCATGCGCCGGCCATCAAGGATGCGCAGAGTCGCGGTTTTGGCCTGAAAAGGGCGCGTCCAGCGTCACGCCAATGGCCGGCAGCGAGACTGAGGGGTTCGCGGGTGGATTGGACAAGGAACCGAGGTTGCGGTAAACCACCAACTCTCGTTCCTCAGCCGGACCAACGACCGGAATGCGCGTGACTTCCTGGAATTGCGCCGATTGGAGCACCGCGTCGAAGCGGGCCATGACCGGCGCGTCGGCCCAGATGCGCGGGACGGTCACGACGTAGCTGATGCCGTAGCGGTTCAACATGGCGGCAATCTCCTCGGATGGTATGTCGCGGGGGTTCAGGCCGAGGCCGGGCATGATGCTGATGTTGAGGAAAAGCTTGTCCGCGCGAATGACCGCGATGTCGTGCCGCGGCTGGGCCCGGATGTTGAAGATGAAAGCCCCGTCGCGGTTGCCAGCAAACAGGACGCGTGCGCCGGGCGGAGCTAGGCTTGCGACCTGGTCTGCAGCCTCACGGTAGCCGGCGATGCCACGGGTGGGATACAGCAGAAGCTGAAAGACGAGCATGGCGGCGGCAGCGGCTGGCAGCAACGGACGCAGCGTCGGCAGGTGGGCCAGGCGGTCGATTGTCACCGCCGCAAGCAACGCAAGCGGAACCAGCAACGGCATGCCGTGTCGGGTTTCCTTCAAAGCGATCATGCTGAGGGCGGCATAGGTTGCGATGAACCAACCGAGCAGCAACAGGAGATCGCCCCGGATCGGTCGGTAACGCCGGCCAACCCACAACGCAAATGCGGAGGCGATGACAAGGATCGTGGCTGGAAAGCCCAGCATAGCAGGCAGCCGGACCGCGTACCACCACAGGGACTGGAGCGAAAGTCGGTCGGGCCCTGCCATGTCCACCCGTGCGGTGGCTGAGGTCATGTTGAAGGCGCCGAACTTGAGTTGCAGGATGACCAGTGGCACGAGCGCTACGGCGGCCAGGACCGCGACCACCCAGACGTGCCGGCGCGCCAGCAGGCCGGCGCCGCGCCACAGCAACAGGCCGGCCAGCAAGCCGATTGCGACAAAAAGCGCGGTCTGCTTGGTGTAAGCCGCCAGTACCAGCAGCAGCGCGGCAACGGCCAAGTCCCGGGGCTGGTTGGTTTCACCGTAGCGCGCCAGGAACAGGGCGCCGCCGGTCGCGAGCGCCAGCATCGGCATCTCCAGCAGGACCTGCTGGCCCCACTGCAGCAGTTCCGGCGCTGCGAGCAGGAGCAACGTGGCCGCCAACGCCGCCGGCGGTCCGGCGATGCGGCGGGCCCATAGGTAGGTCGACACGGCCAGGCCCAACAGGAACAGGCTTACGCAGGCCATGGCCGCCCAGTGGCTCACGCCCAGCACGGCATAGGTCAGGCCGATGGCGACGCTGAGCAGCGGCGGATAGAACAGGATCGTGAGCGCAGGATATTTCAGGTAGTACGCGGTCGCCCATGCAGTCGGATTGCCCACTGGCATCTCACGCAGCAGGTCCAGCACGAAGGCGCCGTTCAGCGCATTGCGGGGCGACTCGCTCCAATTGAACTCGCCTGCCGTGGGCGCCGTAAGGAAAACCAGCAGGCAACAGAGCGCGACGACCCCGAGCGCCCACGCGTCGGCGCGTCCAAGGCGGCGTGGGTCGGTGGGCGGCGCGCCGGGTCCTGGAAGGGCGGCGATTATGGCCCCGCTGGCGTTTCAGCCACGATACGCTCGTTTGCGGCGCCCGGCACCGATGGGCCGCGCACGATGTCCTGGATGATGAACAGCGGACGCTGCTTGGACTCGAGATACAAGCGCCCGAGGTACTCGCCCATCAGGCCCGCCACCAGCAACTGAATACTGCCCAGGACCAGGGTGATGCACATGAGCGACGTCCAGCCCGGCACCGCATCGCCGGCCATCCAGGCTCCGGTGACATAAATAATCAGCGCCGCGCCGCCAATCCCGGTCGCGATGCCCAAGTACGAGGCGACCCGCAGCGGCTTGATCGAGAACCCGGTGATCGCATCCAGCGCGAAACGGATCATTTTGCGCAGGGGATACTTGGTCTCGCCGGTAAACCGGACGGCCCGGTCGTACATCATGGGCGTCTGCGGCAGGCCAATCCAACTGACCATGCCACGGATGAAGCGATGGTGCTCCGGCATGGCGTTCAGCAAATCCAGCGCACGACGGCTTATCAGGCGGAAGTCTCCGGTGTCAGGCGGCAATTCCACATCCACCAAGCGGCGGAACAGCCGATAGAACAGTGCTGCCGTGGCCTTTTTCAGCACCGTCTCACCCTCGCGCCGGCGGCGCCGGCCATACACGACGTCATAGCCAGCATCGATCTGCCCCATCATGGCCGAAAGTAGCTCCGGAGGGTCCTGCAGGTCGGCGTCCAAAATCAGCACGCGTTCGCCACGGCACACTTTGAGCCCAGCGCTCAGTGCCATCTGGTGGCCGAAGTTGCGCGACAGGTTGACCGCGACCACTCGCGCATCGCCACGCGACAGGGCAAGCATGGCAGGCCAGGTGCCATCCCGCGATCCGTCATTGACCAGCACAAGCTCGTATTGCAGGCCTACGGCCTCATGGCACGCTGCAGACACGCGGCGATGCAGCTCGTGCAGCCCGCCTTCCTCATTGAAGCAAGGGACCACGACGGATAAGCGCGGCGTATCGGCGGAGTGGCGTGCATCGTTCATAAGGCGCCGAGCATAGGCACACCGAGCCGGGTGATAAAGACCGGCGCAACTCAGCGCAATGCCGGCCTGCCGAGCTTTGCAATCAGGCCGTTATGATCCGGCGGTCAACCTCAAGCTCCAAGATGTGCGGAATGGCGGTTTTTATTTGGAAGAAGCCGCGCGTCGCCCGTGGCCAGGCCAGGCTGTCCCAGCTTCGCCGGATACGGCTGCAGGATGGCAGTGCGGCCGCGGATGGCCCAACCGGCGCCCAGGGCGTCACCACGGGCAACGCCTCGGCCCAGCCCTCATTCGCCAGCTCGGCCGTGCAGCCAAAATGCGCGGCCGACCTCCTTAACGCGTCGGCCATGGCGTCCTGGTCGGCCTGCCGCACCCGCTCCGTCACGCCGTCTGCGTGGGCGAGCAGGCCGCCCACCCGTACAACGCGAGCGCTCCCGAGCGGCAGGCTTTCTGGGTGCAGGTCATCCAAGTGCAGCAACAGCGCCACGTCGCCCGGCGGCGCAACGTCGGCATCGGGCAGTTTGATGGCCGCGGGTCCGTCCGGTTCCTCCAGCGCAACCGGGTTTTCGTCCAGCCCGGCGGGATCGTACCGACCATCGGTGTAGCGGCGGATGTTCTCCGCCCGTGCCGCATAGGGTTTGCCGCGCGTATGCAATCCGGCGACCCAGCGCCAGGACAGGGTGTTGCTCGCCGGGTCGCCATCGATGAGGTGGCGCATGAAGAAATCAGCGCCCAGCGCCCAAGGCAGCCGCAGGGTGAAAATCCAGATCGAGGCGAACCACATACGAGTATGATTATGCAGCCAGTTAGTCTCAACCAGCTCCTGCGCCCAGTCGTCGAACCCCTCGATGCCGGTGCGGCCCGCAACCGCGTCCTCGAACACCCGGCGCAAGCCTGACGACGTCGCAAGCTGGTTCCGTCCCTGCGCCACAAGCCGCTGGTAGTCCGTCCACAACGTTGGCCGGGTCTCCAGGTGTCCTTTGAAGTAGGTGCGCCAGAACACCTCCTGGACGAACTTGTCAGCCTCCACCGGCCCGTGCGCGGCAAGGGCGGCGTCCACGACCTCCCGCTCCAGCACCAGCCGGCGGCGGAGATAGGGCGAGAGCGCGGAGGTCGATGTCCCCGTCTCCGGCCCGTAATCGGTGCTGCGCCCTCCCGCATAGGCGCGGCCCATGCGGGAGGTGAAGGCGTTGAGACGGTCCAGCCCGGCAGCGCGGGTGAGGGAAAAGCTACGATCCATGCCCGCCATGTGGAGCGGCGGGCTAGTACCGCTAGACGGTCAGAATGCGTCAGCGTGCAGCAGCCCCAACGTCTCGCCGCCCGCCATGATGCCCTGGAAGTGCGTGGAATGCCGCGGCAGCACCCGGGCCATGTAGAAGCGGCCCACGTCCAGCTTGGCCTGGTAGAATGGCGACTCGCCATTGGCGCCGGCAGCCAGCTTGTCGCGCGACACCTCGGCCATGCGGCACCACATGAAGCCCATCGCCACCAGCGCGAACAGGCGCAAGTAATCGGTGGCCGCGGCGGCTGCCTCCTCCGGCCGCGCCAGGCCGCGCTGGGCGATGGTAAGCGTCGCCTGTTGCAGCCGGCCAAATGCCTTGGCGGTCGGACCGGCATACGGCGCCAGCGCCTCGTCGTCGGCATGTGCCTCCAGCCAAGCGCTGACCGGGTGGAAAAACCGGCGCAGCAGGCGTCCGGCGTCCTGGCCCAGCTTGCGTCCCACCAAGTCCAGCGCCTGGATGCCGTTGGTGCCCTCGTAGATCTGCGCGATCCGCGCATCCCGGACCAACTGCTCGACGCCCCACTCGTGCACGTAGCCATGGCCGCCCAGCACCTGCACCGCATTGTTGGCGGCCTCGGACCCCAAGTCGGACAGCGCCGCCTTCACGATGGGCGTCAGCAGTGCCACCAAGTCGTCCGCCTCCTGCCGCACCGCCGGGTCCGGGTCGTGCTCGGCACGGTCCAGCTCCAGCCCGACCCAGTAGGACAACGCGCGCCCGGCCTCGGTCATGGAGCGGTTCTCCAGCAGCATCCGCCGCACATCCGGGTGGACGATGATTGGGTCGGCCGCCGACGCGCCGCTGTCCGGCGTGGCGTCGGTGCTTTTGGTGTCGCGGGCGTTGCTGCGCGCCACCGACTTGCCCTGGCGTCGGTCCTTGGCATACGCGGCGGCGGACTGGTACGCGGTCTCGGCAATGCCCAGGCCCTGCATACCCACCGCGAGCCGGGCCGCGTTCATCATGGTGAACATCGACCGCATGCCGCTGTTTTCGCGGCCAACCAGCCAGCCCTGCGCGCCGTCGAAGTGCATGACGGCGGTGGAGGACGCCTTGATGCCCATTTTGTGCTCGATGCTGCCGCACGTCACGCCGTTGCGCGGCCCGGCGCGGCCGTCCACCGGCAGGAACTTCGGCACGATGAACAGGCTGATGCCCTTGGTCCCCGCCGGCGCGCCCGGTAGCTTCGCCAGCACCAGGTGGACGATGTTCTCCGTTAGGTCATGCTCGCCGGCGCTGATGAAAATCTTGGTGCCGGACACGCGGTAGCTGCCGTCCCCAGCGGGCTCGGCCTTGGTGCGGATCAGCCCGAGGTCGGTGCCGCAGTTCGGCTCCGTCAGGCACATGGTCCCGGTCCAGGTGCCGTCCACCAGCTTGGGCAGGTACTCCGCCTTCAACTCATCGGACGCATGGGCGTGGATGGCCCGGTAAGCGCCGTGCGACAGGCCGGGGTACATGCCGAACGCCAGGTTGGCGCTGCTGACCATTTCCTCGAACACCGTGGACAGCAGCATCGGCATGCCCTGGCCGCCGTATGCCGGGTCGCACGCCAATGAGGTCCAGCCGCCCTCGATCAGTTGCTGGTAAGCCTCCTTGAAGCCCTTGGGCGTGCGGACCACGCCGTTCTCGTAGGTGCAGCCCTCGGCGTCCCCGGACAGGTTCAGCGGGAACAGCACGTTCTGGCTGAGCTTCGCCGCCTCCTCGATGACCGCGTCCATCAGCTCGGGCGTCGCCTGTTCGTAACCGGGCATGGCCGAAAGCGCGCTGCTGTCCAGCAGCTCGTGCAGCACGAAGCGGATGTCGCGGAGCGGTGCGGTGTAGGTGGCCATAGTAGGATCTCCTCAGTTGCGGAGCGGCTTGCCAGTGTTCAGCATGTGTTCGGTGCGGGCGAGCGAGGCGGGGTTGCGCACCAGTTGCATGAACGTGGTGCGCTCCAGCGTGGTGACATCGTCCTCGCTCAGCGTGTCGAGCACGTCGGCGTCGCCGCCCGTCAGCACGCGCGCCACCGCCTTGGACACCACGACATCGTGCGGCGTCGCCTTGCCCTGGGCCGCGAAGCCATCCACCGCGATTTCGAGCGCGACCCGGCCGCCGACGCCGGGCAGGTGGTACTCGGCCGGCTCCGGCGGCGCGTAGCCCTCGGCCAAGGCCAACACGCGCTGCTTCGCGTCATACAATAGGCGGTCGCGGTTCATGGTGACGTGGTCGGTCGCGCGCAGGAAGCCGAGGCCTCGGGCCTGGTAGGCGGACTTGCTGACCTGGGCAGTCGAGATAACCTCGAACGCCTTGGCCACCGCCGGCATCGGTCCGCGCGGCAGCTTCGGCTCAGCCTGCCAGCGCGCCAGCAGCTCCTTGCAGCCGCCCCAGCCCGGCAACAGGCCGACGCCCACTTCGACCAGGCCCATGTAGGTCTCGGCGTGCGCCTGCACCGCGCTGCAATGCAGCAGGATCTCGCACCCGCCGCCCAGCGCCATGCCGGACGGCGCGCCGACCACGGGCACGGGGGCGTATTTCAACGCCTTGTAGGCCGCCTGCCCGCCCGCGACCTGCTGCTCGATCACCGGCCAGGCCGCGACGTTGGCGGCGAACATGGCGATGCCGAGGTTGGCGCCGACGGAGAAGTTGTCACCCTCGTTGTGGATCACCATGCCCTTGTAGGACTTCGCCGCCAGCGCCAACGCCTGGCCCAGCAGCCCCAGGATGTCCGGGTCGAGCGCGTTCATCTTGCTGGTGAACTCGAAGCACAGCACGCCGTCGCCGATGTCCCACACCGCGGCCGAGCCGTTGCGCAGCACGGGCTTGCCCGCCCGCTTCACGTCCTGCAACAGCAGCACGCCCTCGGGACGCCGCACCGGTGCGTATTCGCCAGCAGGGGTCAAGCACTGCATGACCCCATCCTCGACGCGGTAGAAGCTGCGCCCCTTCGCAAGCGCCAGCAGCGGCGGCATCGGCAGCCCCATCGCTTCCGCCGCTGTCGCCAGCCAGTCCGCGCCAAGCTGGTCGATCAGCTCGAACGGGCCGTGCTTCCAGGCATAGCCCAGCCGCATTGCCTCATCGACGCTCGGGATGTCGTCAGCGATCTCCGGCACCAGCGACGCGGCGTAGCACAGCACCTGGACCAGCACGGCATGGGCATACTCGCCGGCCGGGCTGCGGTGGCGCACCAAAGCGCCCAAGTTGCGACGGCCGGCCTCCACCGCCTCCAGCTTCGGTTTGGACGCCGCGCGATACTCGCCGGTCTTGAGGTCAATGGCTTCGCGCACCCGCTCGGCGCCGGCCCGGGTCACGCGGTAGAAGCCACCCTTGCCCTTCCGCCCGGTGCTGCCCTCGGCGATCATGCGGTTCAGCAACGGTTGGTCCTGGATCACCCGGCGGAAATCATCTTCGGGCGGCAGGCTCATCAACAAAGATTTCGTGATAAGCGGCATCAGGTCGAGCCCAACCAGGTCCACCAGGCCGAACACCCCCGTCTTGGGAATGCCCATGGGCCGGTGCACCGCGTCCGCGTCCTCAACCGCGATGCCGCGGGCGATGGCCTCGTTGGCCGCGGCGGTGATCCAGTAGGTGCCGATGCGGTTGGCAATGAACCCCGGCGTGTCCTTGCACCGCACGACGCCCTTGCCGAGCCGCACGTCGCAAAGCTGCGTCAGCTCGGCCGCCACCTCCGGCCGGGTGTCGAGGTCAACGACCAGCTCCAGCAGCCGCATGTAACGCGGAGGATTGAAGAAGTGAGTGATGCAGAAATCCCGCTTGAACGCGTCCGACTGCTTGCCGGACAGCGCGCGCAGCGGGATGGTGCTAGTGTTGCTGGACACGATGCTGCCGGGCTTCCGCACGGCGTCCACGCGATCATACATGGCCCGCTTGGCGGCCAAGTCCTCGACGATCACCTCGATGATCCAGTCGCACGCCGCGAGCTGCTCCAGGTCGTCGTCGAAGTTGCCCGGCGTAATGAGCTTGGCCGCGTCCGGTAGCATCAGCGGCTGCGGATCGGCCTTTTTCAAGCGTTCAATCGCCGCCGCGGCGACGCTGCTGCGTGGACCCTGCTTGGCCGGCATGTCCAGCAGCAGCACCGGCAGGCCGGCATTGGCCAGATGCGCGGCGATCCCGCTGCCCATCAGCCCAGCGCCCAATACGGCGCAACGTTCAATCGCCATGGCGTCAGGCCCGCGCCAGCACGGTCGCGACGCCTTGGCCGCCGCCGATGCACATGGTCGCCAACGCGTGCCGGCCGCCGGTCCGCGACAGCAGCGACGCCGCCTTGCCGGTGATGCGCGCGCCGCTGGCTCCCAAGGGATGCCCGAGCGCGATGGCGCCGCCGTCCACGTTCACGCGGCCATGGTCCAGCATCAGGTCCCGCTCCACCGCGAGCGCCTGCGCCGCGAACGCCTCGTTCAGCTCGATCACGTCAATCGCGTCCATCTTGATGCCAGCCCGCGCCAGGGCCTTGCGCGTGGACGGCACCGGGCCGATGCCCATGACGTCCGGCGCGCACCCGGCCACCGCCATGCTCTCGATCCGCGCCAGCACCGGCAAGCCGTTGCGCTCGGCGTAGGCGGCGCTGCACACCAGCACCGCCGCAGCGCCATCGGTCAGCGGCGAGCTGGTGCCGGCCGTCACCGTGCCACTGGCAAGGAACGCGGGCTTCAGGCCGGACAGCGCCTCCTGCGTGGTCTCGGCGCGGATGCAGCCGTCGTGGTCCACCACACCGGCCTTGGTTTGGATCGGCACGATCTCGTCGGCGAACCGCCCCTCCGCCTGGGCGGCGGCGGCGCGGTGCTGGCTGGTGATGGCGAACTCCTGCTGCGCGTCGCGGTCGATCTGGTAGCGCTGCGCCAGGTTCTCGGCCGTCATGCCCATGCCGATGTAGCTGTCCGGCTTCTCTTTCGAAAGGCGCGGGTTCAGCACGGGGTTGAAGCCCAGCATCGGCACCCGGCTCATGCTCTCGACCCCGCCGCACACGAACAGCTCGCCAGCGCCAGCCGCGATGGCGCCGGCCGCCATGTGCACCGCGGTCATGCTGCTGCCGCACCAGCGGTTGACCTGACTGCCCGCCGCGGTGATCGGCAGGTCCGCGAGAAAGCCTACGACCCGGCCGATGTTGAAGCCCTGCTCGCCCTCCGGGAAGGCGCAGCCGATGATGATGTCCTCGATGTCCTCGGGGCTAGCGCCGGTGCGGTCCAACAGC
Organism: uncultured Acetobacteraceae bacterium; assembly: GCA_964242575.1. GTDB lineage: Bacteria > Pseudomonadota > Alphaproteobacteria > Acetobacterales > Acetobacteraceae > JANPPS01. The sequence continues at coordinate 57,898 of CAXTCN010000005.1, forward strand.
GCCCGCACCACCTGCGCCATCAAATCGTCCGGCCGCACGCGGGCCAGCGCGCCCTTGCCGGCGGGGGTGAACGGCGAGCGGGCATATCCCGCGATCACGGCCTGGGTCTGGCTGGCGCTCATGCTGTCACGCTCCTCTGGTCTGTCCCGCCATCCGGCGCGGCATGGTCCTGGTAGGCGAGGATTTCGCCCTCCATGTCGCGCAACTCGGCAAGGGTGATGGTGATGTCCTCAAGCTGCTGTTCCAGCTCGGCGATGCGGGCGCGGGTGCGCTCCAGCGTCATCGCCATCTGCCGGTGCTTGCCGCGGTCGGCGTCATACAAATCCAGGAACTGCCGGATGTCGGCCAGGGTGAAGCCGAGCCGCTTGCCGCGCAGGATAAGCTGCAACCGGGCACGGTCGCGCTTGGTGTAAACCCGAGTGGTGCCGGCGCGCGCAGGCGCCAACAGGCCTTGGTCCTCATAGAACCGGATGGCGCGAGGCGACAGCGAGAACGCCGCAGCCAACTCGCCGATGGTGAACAGGCCAGCCACTATGCCGCATCAGTCATTTGCATGACGTATACGTAAGGCTGCGCGCTGGCGCTGTCAAGACGCTCGCTTGCGCGCCTCCCACTTGGCCCGTTCCTCCTCCACCAGCTCCTTTTTTGACAGCTTGCCAATCAGGGTGCGCGGCAGGCTGTCGCGAACCTCGATCTGCTTCGGCATCTCGATGGGCGAGATGTGGTCCTTGAGGAACGTCGTCAGCGCCTCCGGTTCGAGCGTCGCGCCGGGCTTCAGCACGATGAACGCCTTTACGGTCTCGCCGCGATAATCGTCAGGGATGCCGATCACGGTGCACTCGGCGATAGCCGGGTGCTGGTAGATCGCGTCCTCCACGACGCGCGGATAGACGTTGTAGCCGCCGGCGAGGATCAGGTCCTTGATGCGGTCCACGATGTAGAAATAGCCCTGCTCGTCCATCGTGGCGATGTCGGCCGTGCGAAAAAAGCCGTCCGGCGTGGTGGACGCGGCGGTCTCCTCCGGCCGACGCCAGTAGCCAAGCATAACTTGCGGCCCCTTGACGCACAGCTCCCCCCGCTCGCCTTGCGGCACCCGGCGCAACGGGTCGGCCGGGTCACGCAACTCGATGATGGTGCCCGGGAGCGGCAGGCCGATCGAGCCCGCCTTGTTGATCCCGTCTGGCGGGTTGCAGGTGCAGCTCGGGCTGGTCTCTGTAAGGCCATAGCCCTCCACCACCACGCAGCCGGTGCGCGCCTCGAACCGCGCCTTGACCTCGGGCGGCAGCGGCGCGCCCCCGCTGATGCAGAAGCGGATGCTGGTGAGGTCGGCGCGTCCCTTGAAGCTGGCGATGGCGTTGAACATGGTGGGCACGCCGGGCATGAACGTCGGGCGCCGGCGGCCGATGGTCGCGACTGCCTGCGCCAGCTCGAACCGCGGCAGCATGATGATTTCGGCCCCGGCGTTGACCGAGAACAGCAGGACCGTGGTCATGGCGAACACGTGGAAGAACGGCAGGGCGGCCAGCATGCGCTCCTGGCCGGGCCGGGCGCCGGCGAACACGGCCGCGCCCTGCATGGTGTTGGCATACAGGTTCGCGTGGCTGAGCATCGCGCCTTTCGACAGGCCGGAGGTGCCGCCGGTGTACTGCAGCACTGCCACGTCGCGCAGCGGATCGATCTCGACCGGCGTGGGCGTGCCCGGCGCCAGGAGGTCCGCCAGCCAGACGTGCGACGCGTCTCGCGGGATTGCGGCATGGTCCCGGCGTTTCAGGACACGGAACATCGTGCGTTTCGTAGGCGGCAGCATATCCGCGAATGGGCAGACGATCAGCCGCGGCACCACGCTTTTGTCCAGCAGCGACCGCGCCTTTGGGTAGGTCGCGTTGAGATCGAGCGTCGCCATCGCCTGCAGCCCGGCGTCGCGCGCCTGTGCCTCCACTTCACGCTCGGTATAAAGCGGATTGAAGTTCACCACCGTCAGCCCGGCCCGCAGCGCCCCAAAGAACAACAGCACGTAGGCCGGGCAGTTGGGCAGCAGCAGGCCAATCCGGTCGCCCTTGCGAAGGCCTAACCGTTGCAGCCCGGCCGCAATGGTGTCGCTGGCCGCCGCCGCCTGGGTCCAAGTGGTGTGGCGGCCCAGGAAGTCGAACGCGGGACGGGGGCCGAACCGCGCGCCGGCGTTCTCCATCAGCGTGTGCAAGAGGCCTACCGGGACCGGAGCGTGCCAGTCCATCGAGGGAGGATAGTGGTCGAGCCAGGGGCGTGGCCCCTCACTGTCCATGCAGACGGTCCTAAAACTGCGTGCGCGTGCCGAACGATATGATGTCGACGCTGTTGCTATATGTGCCCGTCAGCACGTCGTTAGTAGCGTTGGTCTCGCCAAGCCGCGAATCTTTCACGAAAATGTGGGCGTAGCCGGCATCAACCGTGACGCCTGGCAGGACCTTGTAGCTGGCGCCGACCGCGAGCCAAATACGGCTTTCATCCGGCACGCGGGCCGTGCGATAGGCGTTCGACACCGGAGACTTGTCGTAGGCGGTGCCGGCGCGGAGCGTCAGCGTGTCATTCACCTTATAGGCCGCGCCAAGCGAGGCGAAGTAGCTGTTGTCGTACCGTTGCGGCGTCGACGTCAGCAGCTCGCCGTTGTCCCGGAACGCATTGAGGTTTTTGAACTGCGACCAGTTGGTCCAGCTTACCTCGGCGGACACGGTCCAGTTCGGTCCCAGGCCCTGCGTGATGCCGATGGTCGCCGTGTCCGGCAGCACCAGCTTGGCGTTGCCGCCGGAGTTGCGGAACCGGTTGTTGAGGTTAAGCGGCGCCGGCACGATGTAGTCCGCCGTGCCCTCAAAGTTTTGCTGGATGCGGGAACGGTATGCTAGGCCGATGTTGGTCGAGGGTCCCGGCTGGATCAGCGCCCCCACGTTCCAGCCGAACGCCCAATCATCCCCGCGCAGGCGGAAGTAGCCGTCCGGCAGGGTGACCGGACGCCGCAGCGCCTGGGTGCCCAAGGTCGAGGAGTTGACGAAGGTGGTGAACTCCGCGCGCGCGTACTGCGCCGAGAAGCCCGCGCCGAGCGAGAGCCAGGATGCGACCTGGTAGGCGATGGCCGGGTTGATGTTGAACGTCTTGAGGTCGCTCTTGTCCGTGTGGTAACGGCCGACGAAGTTGCCGCCATAAGTCGTGGCGAGGCCGAACGGCGACGTGAGCGCCAAGCCGAGCGTGACCTGCGGCGCGACCCGGTATGTCACGAAGCCATGCGGCACCAGCGCGACGTTGCCGCCGTCTCGTCCGTCCCGGCCGCTGATGGGCCGGCCGAAGGCGTCCCTGGCGCTGCCCTTGAACGTAAAGGACGGCACGATGATGCTGCCGCCGCCCTGGACCTGTAGGCCAGGCAGTTGCGTCATGCCGGCCGGGTTGTCGAACACGGTGGAGGGCGCGTCGGCCGCCGATGCCGCGCCGGAGAACGCATTGCCAAGGCCGACGGCGCTGTCCTCCTTGAGCTGGAACGCGGCCGCATGAGCGTCCGTGCCGGCGCACAGCGTGGCGGCGATCAACGTGGTGGCGAGCAGGCCAGTGCGAAACTGCATGCGGTGCGACAAAGCCGGTTCCTCTCCCGTTGCCCTGGACGTTCGTAGCGTCTGGTTTGCCTGTTAATCGAATGTTCACGAACGCGTGTCAAACAGCTTCTGGCTTGCGTTACTCGAATGACGCGCACGGCAACACGAAAGACACAGGCCCTTCAATCGCCTGACCGGTTCCGTCCCAGGAACGCCGTGAACGCCGCCCGGGCCTCGGCGCCCTGCAGCGCCGCACTGAATGCCTCCTCCTCCAGGCGCATGTGCGCCCGTATGGCCTCGGCGCCGCGACGCATTAGGCTGCGGCTTGCCATCAGCGCGCCGGGTGGCTGGGCCGCCAGCCGTCCGGCAACCCCCAAGGCATGGGCCTGCAACGCCTCCGCCGGCAGGACCGCGTTCACCAGCCCGGCCGCTTGAGCTGCTGGTGCGTCCAAGGCCTCGCCCAGCAGCAGCATCGCCGCTGCCCGGTGCGAGCCGATGGCCGCCGGCAGCAACATGCTGCTGCCGGCCTCGGGCACCAGCCCTAGCGCCACGAACGGCACGGAGAACCGTGCATCCGGCCCGGCATAAACCAGGTCGCAGTGCAGCAGCAGCGTGGCGCCAACGCCGATCGCCGGACCGTTCACGGCTGCCACGAGCGGCTTATCGAATGCGGCAATGGCGTGGATGAACCGGATCGCTGGCGACGGGCCAGGTTTCCCGGACTGAGCCAGGAAGTCCGCGATGTCGTTCCCGGCTGAAAACGTGTCGCCCTCCGCCGACAGCAGCACGGCCCGTATTGCGTCACGACCGCTCGCAGCGGCAAGCGCCTCGGTCAGCGCGTCGTACATCGCGCCGGTGATGGCGTTCTTCTTGCCGGGCCGGTTGAACCGCAGTTCGGTCACGCTGCCATGATTCACGGTGAAAATGTCGTTGGTCATGGACCTGGTCCTTTCGGGTGGCCTGGCATGATGCTCGCCTCGCAAAGCTCTGATACAGCCCGTATGCGCGTGCGGCGAGGGATGGAGGCGTGCCCAGGACGATGTCAGGACAATCCAGCACGGGCGCCCGGTGGGAGGCGCCGCCGCGGCCCACGCTGCGGGAGCGGGTGGGCGCCCTGCGTTCCCTGCCGCCGGTGCTCGCGCTGATTTGGCGGACCAGCCCGGGGCTAATGCTGGCGACGCTCGCGTTGCGGCTGGTGCGGGCGCTGTTGCCGGTCGCGGGCCTGTTCGTCGCCAAGCTCATCATCGACGAGGTGCTGCGCCTGGTGCAGCTTCCGGACCGGCCCGCGGACTTCCCCGGGTGGCTCGGGAGCGGGCTACTGCTGCGGCTCGGATTGCTGCTGGCGCTTGAGCTGGGGCTGGCGGTGCTGACAGATGTGCTCGGGCGCGCCGTGCTGCTGGCGGACGGGCTGCTGTCGGAGCGCTTCACCAACGCCTCCAGCGTCCGGCTGATGCAGCACGCGGCGACGCTCGACCTGGAGGATTTTGAGGACAGCGAGCTGCAAGACAAGCTCGACCGCGCGCGCCGGCAGACCACCGGGCGAACCGGGCTGATCAGCACGTTGTTTGGGCAAGCGCAGGATATCGTGACGGTGCTGAGCCTCGCCGTGGGCTTGGCGGCATACGCGCCCTGGCTGATTGCGCTGCTGCTGGCGGCGCTGGTGCCGGCGTTCCTGGGCGAGGCGCACTTCAACGCGCTGAGCTACGCGCTGAGCTTTGCGCGCACGGCGGAACGGCGCGAGCTGGATTACGTGCGCCAGACCGGCGCCAGCAGCGAGACGGCGAAGGAGGTCAAGATATTTGGCCTGAACAGCTTCCTGATCGAGCGGTACCAGGAGCTTGCCACCGGCTTCCAGCGCGAGAACTGGCGGCTTGCGGTCCGCCGGGCATCCTGGGGCGCCGTGCTCGCGGCGCTGGGCACTGTCGGGTATTACGCGGCCTACGCGTTCCTGGCCTGGCGCACCGTGACGGGCCAGTTCAGCGTCGGCGACCTCACGTTCCTGGCTGGGTCGTTCCTGCGGCTGCGTGGGTTGCTGGAGGGGTTGCTGACCGGCTTCTCCAGCACCGCCAGCCAGGCCATGTACCTCGACGACCTATTCTCGTTCTTTGAGATCACCCCCGAAATCCACTCGCCCGAGCACCCGCGCCCCATGCCGGCCACGGTCGGCGAGGGCTACGTGTTCGAGGACGTCGGCTTCCGCTACCCCGGCGCCGAGCGCTGGGCGGTGCGCAACCTGAGCTTCACGCTGCGCGCTGGCGAGGTCCTGGCGCTGGTGGGGGAGAACGGCGCTGGCAAAACCACGCTCGTTAAGCTGCTGGCCCGGCTGTACGACCCGGATGAAGGGCGTATCCTGTTGGCCGGGCATGACATCCGCGAGTACGATGTGGCGGCGTTGCGCGGCAGCATGGGCGTCATCTTCCAGGATTTCGTGCGCTACCATCTGACGGCTGCGGACAACATCGCGGTCGGGCGGATCGAGGCGCGGGCGGACCGGCCGCGGATCGAGGCGGCTGCCGACCGCGGGCTGGCCGCCGGCGTGATCGGCGCGTTGCCCGGCGGCTATGACCAGATGATCGGCCGGCGGTTCCGCGGCGGGGTCGAGCTGTCGGGCGGCGAGTGGCAAAAGGTCGCGTTGGCCCGCGCCTACATGCGGGACGCGCAGGTGCTGATTTTGGACGAGCCGACGGCGGCGCTCGACGCGCGCTCGGAGTTCGAGGTGTTCCAGCGGTTCAAGGGCCTGAGCGCTGGGCGCACGGCGGTGCTGATCTCGCACCGGTTCTCCAGCGTGCGGATGGCGGACCGCATCCTGGTCATGGCGGGCGGCGAGATCGAGGCGGTCGGCACGCACGCGGAGCTGCTGGCCGCCGGCGGCCGGTATGCCGAGCTGTTCGAGCTGCAGGCGGCGGGCTACCGCTGAACGTTGCGGCGCGACCGGGTCGTGGTAGGAAAGGCGCATGAAGCTCACTGAAGCCGCACGCGGCGTATTCCCGATCGCCCCCACCCCGTTCCACCCGGACGGCCGCATCGACGAGGGGTCCATCGACCGTTTGACAGAGTCGTGGGTGCAGTGCGGCGCGGACGGCGCGACGGTGCTGGGCATCATGGGGGAGGCGCCGAAGCTGACGCATGAGGAGTCGCTGGCCGTCGCGGGTCGCTTCATACGGGGAATGAACGCGCTTCCAACAATCGTCGGCGTGTCGGCGCCTGGCTTCGCGGCGATGCGGTCGCTGGCGCACGCGGTGATGGACCAGGGAGCAGCCGGCGTGATGATCGCGCCGCCGCCGCACTTGCGGACAGACGACGAGATCATCGGCTACTTCGCCGGCGCCGCCGAGGCGGTTGGCCCGGAGGTGCCGTGGGTGCTGCAGGACTACCCGCTGACGCTCACGGTGGTCATGACCCCCGCCGTGATCCGGCGCATCGTGCAGGACAATGCCGGCTGCGTGATGTTGAAGCACGAGGACTGGCCCGGCCTCGAGAAAATCAGCGCGTTGCGCGGCTACCAGGCGGACGGCTCGTTGCGTCCGCTGTCGATTCTTACCGGCAATGGCGGGCTGTTCCTAGACTTCGAGATGGAGCGCGGGGCGGATGGCGCGATGACGGGCTATGCCTTCCCGGAGCTTTTGGTCGATGTGGTGCGGATGCAGCAGGCCGGGCAGCGGGACGCGGCGCATGACCTGTTCGACGCGCACCTCCCGCTGCTGCGCTATGAGCAGCAGGCGCGGATTGGGCTTGCGGTGCGGAAGTACGTGCTGATGCGGCGCGGCCTGTTGTCGAGCGACACGCAACGCAAGCCGGCGCCCGGCCTGTCCGCCAAGGACCGGAGCGAGGTGGATTACCTACTGGCACGCCTCAGCCGGCATGACCGGCGGGCGGCCGTTAGCGCTTCCTTAATGGTTCCAGCCTAATGTGCATCGCAACCAAAGGGTGATGCGATGCGCGTGGTTGTTGTGCTTATGGCGGTGTTGGGCTTGGTCGGCGTCGGGCTGCAAGCCGCGGTGGCCCAGGGTAGCCCTTCCGCCACCCAAATCATCCAATCCCTGCGGCCCGGCGCGGCAGCGTCCGGCGGCACGTGGGGCGTTCACCCAGTTGGCCTGCAAACCGACGCAGGCATCCGGGCCGTCGGACCCAGGCCCGGCGCGGCGGCCGTGCCTCGTGGCGCGCAACCGAGCAGCCAGGGCAGCCAATTACCGTCCGCTGCCGTGCCATCCGTGAACCTCATGGTGCAGTTCGCAACCAACTCCGCGGAGCTTACCCCGGCGGCAATACGGACCCTGGACGAGCTGGGCCGGGCAGTGAGCAGCCAAGCGCTATCAACCTCGCGGTTCCGGATTGAGGGGCATACCGACGCCGTTGGCAACCGCGAGCACAACAAAAGCCTGTCCGAACAGCGTGCCATCACGGTTGTGGATTATTTAGCCACCAGATTCAGCGTGGACCATACGCGGCTAGAGGCAGTAGGCCTGGGTCAGGAGCAACCGCTGGTGCCGACGGCAGACAACGTATCCCAGCCGCAGAACCGCCGGGTCACGGTGGTGAACGTCGGGCCTAAGCGTGCATCGGCCTACGCGTCGGAACTGGCTGGGGGACCTGGATTCGAACCAAGGCTTTCCGAGTCAGAGTCGGAAGTTCTACCGCTAAACTATCCCCCAAAGCGTTCACGCCCGGCGGCAAGGCGATACCATGGGCTTCGTGCCCGGGCAACCTCCTGCCGCAATTGTGACGTTTGGCTTGCAGCCGGTATCGTATGCGGCCGACACTAAGCCCATGTAGGACAGCGGAAGGACCTGCACATGGTCGCATACGCTGAAACATCTCGAGACCGGCGGCCCGGCGCCCCCGCGTTCGCCGCTATCGACCTTGGCACGAACAACTGCCGCCTGCTGGTTGGCGTGCCCACCTCGGACGGGTTTCGGGTCGTGGACAGCTTCAGCCGCATCGTCTGCTTGGGTGAGGGCCTGCAAGGGAGCGGGCGGTTAAGCGAGCCCGCCATGGAGCGTGCGCTCACGGCATTGCAGGCCTGCGCGGCGCGTCTGGAGCGCCGGCCGGTGCGCGGCCTGCGTTCGGTGGCGACCGAGGCCTGCCGCAAGGCGGGCAACGGGGCGGAGTTCCTGAAACGCGTGCGGGCGGAAACCGGGCTGGCCATCAACATGATATCTCCTCGTGAGGAGGCCGAGCTTGCGCTGGAAAGCTGTGGGCCGTTGCTGGCGGGCGCCGGGCGCCGGGCGCTGGTGTTCGACATCGGCGGTGGGTCGACCGAGTTGGCATGGGTCCGGCTGGATGCGCGTGACGGCCTGCCGGAGTTGATCGGCTATGACAGCCTGCCGGTGGGCGTGGTGAACCTGTCTGAACGCTACGGCGCCGCCATGTTCGAACCTGAGGGGTTCCAGGCGATGGTTGACGCCGTGGTGGCGCGGCTCGCGACGTTCGAGCGCGTGCACTGCATCGGCCACGAGATGCGGTCGGGCGGCGTGCGCGTGCTGGGCACCAGCGGGACGGTGACGACGCTGGCCGGGGTATCGATGGGGCTGCTGCGTTACCGGCGGCCCTTGGTGGACGGCACGGTGCTGACGGCCGCCGCTGCCAGCCAGTCGTTGGGCGTGTTGCGCCGGCTGGGACGGGAGGGGCTGGCGCTGCATCCCTGCATAGGGCCGGACCGGGCGGACTTCGTGCTGCCGGGCTGCGCCATCTTCGAGGCCATCCGCCGAATGTGGCCAGTGGGCGACGTGATCGTGGCGGACCGGGGGCTGCGCGAGGGGATGCTGCTGCGCCTCATGCGCCAGGCAACGGAACGGCGGGCACGCCAGCACCACCACGCCGTCCAGCCCGACCTGGCGCAAACGGCATGAGCGGCGGCCCGCCGGGCAAGTCACGCGGCCCGCTCCCATCGCGGGGCCTGGCCGTGTCGCTCAAAACGGCACGGGGCCGTACCACCGCGTCGCAAAAATGGCTGTCGCGGCAGTTGAACGACCCCTACGTGCGCGCGGCCAAGGAACAGGGCTTCCGGTCCCGGGCGGCGTTCAAGCTGATTGAGCTCGACGACCGCTTCCACCTGATCCACCGCGGGTCAAAGGTCGTGGACCTTGGCGCCGCGCCCGGCGGATGGACCCAGGTGGCGGTGCAGCGCGGCGCGGCACGGGTGGTGGGCGTGGATTTGCTGCCAATGGACCCGGTGCCTGGCTCCACGCTGTTGCTGGGCGACTTCATGGACGACGCCGTGCCGGGGCAACTGATCGAGCTGTTGGGCGGCAAGGCGGACCTGGTGCTGTCGGACATGGCGCCCAACACCACGGGGCACAACGCGACCGACCACTTGCGGATCATGGCGCTGGCGGATCTTGCGCTGCACTTTGCGATCGGCACGCTGGCCGAGGGCGGCAGCTTTGTCGCCAAGGTGTTCCAGGGCGGGTCGGAGCGGCTGATGCTTGAGCGGATGAAGCGCCACTTCGGCGTCGTGCGCCATGCCAAGCCGCCGGCGAGCCGTAAGGATTCGAGCGAACTGTATGTGGTGGCCACCGGGTTCAAAGGCTGGGTCGAGTGACGCCGCGCGCCGGTCATGTGGCCGTGCTTGCGCCTGGGCGAGCCGGCGCTTATGTCGGGTCGCCAAGGTAGGGCTGACCGCTCGCGGGACGCCCGGCGGATGAAAGGTCCCACCATGGCTCCCGACAGCACTCAGCCTGACGGCCCGGCCCGCATCGGAGCGCGGATCGAGGAGGCGCTGGCGTTCGACGACGTGCTGATCGTGCCGGCCTATTCGCAAGTGTTGCCGGCCGAAACCAGCACGCGGACCCGGCTCACGCGCACCATCAGCCTGCATATCCCACTCATTTCCTCGGCCATGGACACCGTGACCGAGGCCGCCATGGCAATCGCGATGGCGCAATTGGGCGGGATCGGGGTGATCCACAAGAACCTGGACGTCGCCGAGCAGGCGGCGCAGGTCCGGCGGGTCAAGAAGTTCGAGAGCGGGATGGTCGTGAACCCGTTGACGATCCACCCGGACCAGACACTCGCGGAGGCGCGGGCGCTGATGTCGCTGCACCATATCAGCGGCTTCCCCGTGGTGGAGCGGGACACCGGACGCCTAGTGGGCATCCTCACCAACCGCGACGTGCGCTTCGCCACCGACCCGGCGCTGCGCGTGTATGAGCTGATGACGCGGGAGAACCTGATCACCGTGCCGGCCGACGTGGACCGCGAGGTGGCGCGGCAGCTGCTGCACCGGCGCCGGATCGAGAAGCTGCTGGTGGTCGATGACCAGTATCGCTGCGTGGGGCTGATCACCGTCAAGGACATGGACAAGGCGCAAGCGCACCCGCTGGCCAACAAGGACGAGCTGGGCCGGCTGCGCGCCGCCGCGGCCACTGGCGTTGGCGATGACGGCTACGCCCGCGCCGAGGCCCTGGTGGCGGCGGAGGTGGACGTGATCGTGATCGACACGGCGCACGGGCACTCGGCCGGGGTGCTGGGGGCGGTGGAGCGGATCAAGCGGCTGTCGAACGCGGTGCAGATCATCGCCGGCAACGTCGCGACGCCGGAGGGCGCGCGGGCGCTGATTGACGCCGGGGCGGACTGCGTGAAGGTGGGCATCGGACCCGGCAGCATCTGCACGACGCGCGTGGTGGCAGGCGTCGGCGTGCCGCAGTTCACCGCTGTCATGGAAACCGCCGCCGCCTGCCATGCGATGGGCGTGCCGGCCATCGCCGACGGCGGCATTCGCACGTCGGGCGACATGGTGAAGGCAATCGGCGCCGGAGCGGACTGCGTCATGGTCGGCAGCCTGCTGGCCGGGACGGAGGAGGCGCCGGGCGAAGTGTTCCTGTACCAAGGCCGGTCGTTCAAGAGCTACCGCGGCATGGGCAGCATCGGCGCCATGGCGCGCGGCTCGGCCGACCGGTATTTCCAGCAGGAGATCAAGGACACGCTGAAGTTGGTGCCGGAGGGGATCGAGGGCCGGGTGGGCTACAAGGGGCCAGTCGCGGCGGTGGTGCACCAACTCGTGGGCGGGCTTCGCGCCGGCATGGGCTATACCGGCAGCGCCACGGTGGACGATTTGCAGCGCAACACGCGATTCCGCCGCATCACCGGGGCCGGGCTGCGTGAGAGCCATGTGCACGACGTGGCGATCACGCGTGAGGCGCCCAACTACCGTCAGGAGCCATGAGCGCCATAGAAGCCGTTGTTTTCGATGCGTATGGCACCTTGCTCGATGTGCACGGAGCCATGCAGCGCCATGCGGACTTGCTGCCGCCCGACTGGGAGCGGATCAGCGGGGAATGGCGGGCCAAGCAGCTTGAGTACGCCTGGGTGCGCAGCCTGACTGGGCCGGGCCGGCATAAGGACTTCTGGCAGGTGACGCAGGACGCGCTGGCGTTCGTGGCGGCGCGGAACCGCATCACCGACCCTGTGGTGCTGGAGCGGTTGCTGGACAGCTACCGGCGCCTGCCGGCGTATGCGGATGCGGAGGGCGTGTTGACCGCGTTGCGCGGACGTGGGCTGCGTACCGCAATCCTGTCAAACGGCGAGCCTGGCATGTTGGCGGACGCGGTCGCGGCGGCACGGCTTGGCCCGTTGCTGGACGCGGTGCTGAGCGTCGAGGATGTGGGCGTGTTCAAGCCGGACCCACGGGTGTACGCGCTCGCTGCCAATGCCCTGGAACTGCCCCCCGAGCGGATGGCCTTCGTGTCGTCCAACGCTTGGGACGCGCAAGCCGCTGCGCTTGCTGGATTCCAGGTGTTTTGGTGCAACCGGACCGGGCAGCCGGACGAGTACGGCCTGCGGGACGTGGCCACTGAGCTGCGGGACCTCTCGGCCCTGCCTGACCGGCTCGCGTGACCCCGGCCGCGCGGCTTGCCGCCGCCATCGAGCTGCTGACCGAGATCAACGATGCGCCGCGCCGTCCGGCCGACGCCGTGGCGAACGACTTTTTCCGCGCCCGCCGGTTCATCGGCTCTGGCGACCGGCGCGCGGTGTCGGACCGGACCTGGCGCGTGCTGCGCGCGAGGCGGCGGCTGGAGTGGTGGATCGGCCAGGCCGGGACGGCGCCGACCGCGCGGATGCTGGTGGCGGCGTCGCTGCTGCTGGAGGGCTGGACCGCGCAAGGTGTCGCGCAGTCCTACTCCGGCGGGCAGTACGGCGCTGCGCCGTTCCTGCAAATGGAGACGGCGGCGGCACGGGCGCTTGAGGGGCGCACGCTGGACCATCCCGGGATGCCGGACGCCGTGCGGTTCGAAATGCCGGACTGGGTGCTGCCGCACTTGCAGGAGCGGTTCGGCGAGCAGCTCGGCCCCGAGATGCAGGCGGCGCTTGACCCGGCTCCGCTCGACCTGCGGGTGAACCTATTGCGCGGCACCCGGGAAGATGCGCGGGCGGCGTTGCTGGCGGAGGGGCTGGATGCGACGCCCACGCCGCTTTCGCCGTGGGGCCTGCGCATCGAGGGCCGCCGGGCGGTCACCACGGGACCGGCGTTCCAGTCCGGCCTGGTGGAAATCCAGGACGAGGGCAGCCAGTTGGTCGCGGCCCTGGTGGGCGTCACGCCGGAGATGCGGGTGGTGGACTGGTGCGCGGGCGCGGGAGGCAAGACGTTGGCCTTAGCGATGCTGATGCAGAACCGGGGGCACTTGGTCGCGTGCGACGTGTCCGCCCCCCGGCTGGAGGGCGCAGTGCGTCGGCTGCGGCGGGCCGGGGTGCAGAACTCGGAGCGGCACCTGGTTGCGCCGGGCGACAAATGGGCGAAGCGGCGCGGCGGGTCGTTCGACCGGGTGCTGGTGGACGCGCCGTGCACCGGCACCGGCACCTGGCGCCGCAACCCGGACGCGCGGCTGCGGCTGCGGGAGCTGGACTTGACGGAGCTGCGTCCGAAACAGGCGCGCATCCTGGACGACGCCGCCCGGCTGGTGCGGCTGGGCGGGCGGCTGGTGTATGCCACTTGCTCGTTGTTCACTGAGGAGAACGAGGCGCAGGTGGATGCGTTCCTGGAACGCACGCCGGGCTTTGCCGTGGTGCCGTTGCAAAAGGCCTGGAACTTGCCGACGCCAGCGCCGGGCGCCGATCCGTACTTGTCGCTGACGCCGCGGCGTCATGGAACGGACGGGTTCTTCGGCGCAGTGCTGGAGCGCACCGCGTGATGGTGCGGCGGGCACGGCCGCTGGACGCCGTGGCGATTGCCTCGGTGCATGTCGCGGCGTGGCGCAGCGCCTATGCCGGCATCCTGCCCGACGCCTACCTGGCCGGGCTGTCGGTCCCACGGCACGCCGCGCAGTACGACGCCGATATCCGCGCCGGCCGCAGCGTGTTCGTGGCGGTCGGCGACGGCGCGGTGGTCGGCTTCGCAACCGTCGGGCGCGCGCGCCGGCCCGGCCTGGCGGACGGCGAGTTCGAGACCCTGTACGTGCTGGACGACTGGCGGGACCGCGGCGTCGGACGCCAGTTGCTGCACGCCGGCGCGGCGCACCTGGCGGCCTCCGGATGCCGGAGCGCGTTCCTATGGGTGTTGCGGGACAATCCCAGCAAGTGGTTCTACCAGCACCTTGGCGGACGGCCCGGCGCCCAGTCGGTCACGCACGTTGCCGGGGCGTCCGTGCCGCAGGTTGCCTACGTTTGGAACCCCATCGAGACAATGCTGGTGCCGAAACCCTTGCCGTGAACCCGGCCATACGGCACACCGCAGCATGACCGTTTCCCCCAAAGACCGCGTGCTGATCCTCGATTTCGGTAGCCAGTTCACCCAGTTGATTGCCCGGCGCGTGCGCGAGTCCGGCGTCTATTGCGAGATCATGCCCGCGACGGCGGCGGTCGACCGGCTGCTGTCGTTCGGCGCCCGCGCCTACATCCTGTCCGGCGGCCCGGCCAGCGTCACCGACGCCGCCGGCCCGCGCGTGCCCGATGCGGTGTTCGACGCGGGCGTCCCGGTGCTCGGCATCTGCTACGGGCAGCAGGCGATGTGCGTGCAGCTTGGCGGCGAGGTCAGCATCAGCGACCACCAGGAGTACGGCTCCGCGACCATCAGCGTGACCGACGACTGCGAGCTGTTCCACGGCGCATGGCCTATGGGCGCGCGGGAGCAGGTGTGGATGAGCCACGGCGACCGGGTGACGCAGCTGCCGCCGGGCTTCCGGCCGGTGGCGCAGAGTGACGGCGCGCCGTTCGCCGCCATCGCCGACGACGCGCGACGCTATTACGGCGTGCAGTTCCATCCGGAGGTCGTGCACACCCCGCACGGGCGCCAGTTGCTGCACAATTTCACCCACCGCGTGGCCGGGCTGGATGGCGACTGGAGCATGGCCGGGTTCCGCAACGCGCAAATCGAGCGGGTGCGGGCGCAAGTGGGGCAGGGGCGGGTGATCTGCGGCCTGTCCGGGGGCGTGGACAGCTCGGTCGCAGCGGCGTTGATCCATGAGGCCGTGGGGGACCAGCTCACTTGCATCTTCGTGGACAGCGGCCTATTGCGCGCGGGTGAGGCCGACGAGGTGGTGCGGACGTTCCGGGACCGGTTCAACATTAAGCTGGTGCACCGGGACGCGGCCAACCTGTTCCTGTCGCAACTGGACGGCGTCACAGACCCGGAGCTGAAACGCAAGGCGATTGGCCGGGTGTTCATCGAGGTGTTCGAGGAGGAGGCCGCACGCATCGGCGGCGCGGACTTCCTGGCGCAAGGCACTCTGTATCCCGACGTGATCGAGAGCATCAGCGCGCATGGCGGGCCGTCCGCCACCATCAAGTCGCACCACAACGTGGGCGGCCTGCCGGCGCACATGCGCATGGCGCTGGTGGAGCCGCTGCGGGAGCTGTTCAAGGACGAGGTGCGCGTGCTGGGGCGTGAGCTGGGCGTGCCGGAGCATATCGTCGGCCGGCATCCGTTCCCTGGCCCGGGCCTGGCGATCCGCATTCCAGGTGCTGTGACGCAGGAGCGGCTGGACATCCTGCGCCGGGCCGACACGATCTTCTTGGAGGAAATCCGCGCGGCCGGGTTGTATGACGCGATCTGGCAGGCGTTCGCGGTGCTGCTGCCGGTGCGGACCGTGGGAGTGATGGGTGACGGGCGGACCTATGACAACGCCTGCGCGCTGCGCGCCGTGACCAGCGTGGACGGCATGACGGCGGAGGTGTACCCCTTTGACATGGCGTTCCTGACCCGCACCGCGACGCGGATCGTGAACGAGGTGCGCGGGATCAACCGCGTGACCTATGACATCACCAGCAAGCCGCCGGGCACCATCGAGTGGGAATGAGCGCAGCATGAGCAGGAAGACCGGCCGGCAGTTTTTCGCGAACCCTGGCCCAACCAACATCCCGGACAGCGTGCTGCGCGCCATCGACCGGCCGACGGTCGATTTCATGGACCCGGAGTTCATCGCCCTGTTCCACGACGCCGTGGGCGGCTTGAAGCGCGTGCTGCGCACCGAGGGCGAGGTGTTCCTCTACACCGCATCCGGCCATGGGTCGTGGGAGGGCACGCTGATGAACTTGCTGTCGCCGGGCGACACCGTATTGGTGGTCGAGAGCGGCTGGTTCAGCGAGGGCTGGGCGGACATGGCGGCCAAGCTCGGGCTGAAGACGCAGGTGGTCACGGCGGATTGGCGCCGGGGCGTGGACCCGCAGGCCGTCACGGCCGCGCTGCGTGCCGACGATGCGCGCGCCATCCAGGCGGTGTTGCTGGTGCACAACGAGACCTCCACCGGCCTCACCACGTCAGTGCCGGACATCCGCGCCGCTATCGACGCCGCCGCGCATCCGGCGCTGTTGCTGGTGGACACCATCTCCTCACTGGGCTCGCTCGAGTTCCGCATGGACGAGTGGGGCATCGACGCGGTTGTGGGCGGCAGCCAAAAGGGCCTGATGCTGCCGACCGGGTTCAGCTTCACCGCGGTGTCTCCCCGCGGCATGGAGGCGCACGCCACGGCGCGGCTGCCGCGGCACTACTTCGACTGGACCGTCATGATGACCCGGCCGTTCCGCAGCTTCGTCGGCACGGTCCCCACCAGCCTGTTCTACGGCCTGCAAGAAAGCCTGCGCCTTATTGAGCTTGAGGGCCTGGACCAAGTCGTGGCGCGGCACCACCGGCTAGCGGAGGCGACGCGGCGAGCGGTCCGGGTGTGGGCGGGCAACGACGGGCCGCAATTCTACTGCCTGGACCCGGCACGCTATTCGGACAGCGTGACGACGGTGCTGATGCCGGAGGGGTTCAACGCGGACAGCGTGCGCAAGACCGCGCTGGACCGGTTCAACGTGTCGTTGGGCGGCGGCCTCGGGCGGCTGGGAGGCCAGGTGCTCCGGATCGGGCACCTGGGCGACCTAAACGAGCCGATGGTGCTGGGCACGCTTGGCGCGGTGGAAATGAGCCTGCGGCTCAACGGCGTGCCGCACGGCCGCGGCGGGGTGGACGCGGCGATGGACTGGCTCGCCGCCGCGTGACGGTTACTTCGGCCGGTGCAGGAACCGGTCGAAGGCGGCAAGGGTGGCGTCGGACACGTGATGTTCGATGCCCTCCGCGTCCTGTTCCGCGGCGTCCCGGGGCACGCCCATCGCCACCAGCACGTCCACCACCAACCGGTGCCGGGCACGGGCGCGAGCCGCCAGTTCCTGCCCGGCCTCGGTCAGGAACACGCCGCGATATGGACGGGCGGTCGCCAGGCCTTCCCGCTTCAACCGTCCAATCGCCTTGATGACGGTCGCGTGCGAGACGCCGAGACGCTTGGCGATGTCGGTCGGCCGCGCCTCGCCGTCAGCCGCCAGAAGGTCGGCGATCAGTTCCGCGTAGTCCTCCAGCAACGCGGAGGACTGCGCGGACCGCGCGACGCAGAACCGGTGGGCCTGGGTCGGCGCGGTCGGCAGCTCCGGCTGGTCCGGGGTCATGTTAGTTAGCCCCAAGCGCGAAGTCGGCCAGCAGCTTTACGTTAAGGGCCACGATCACTCCTGCTACGACGCACGCGACAACGACGGTCGCGGGCTTGATCGCGAACACGCCCATCCTACGCCGATCCGACACGAAGCGCACCAGCGGGATCACCGCGAACGGCAGTTGCATGGATAGGATGACCTGGCTCAGCACCAGGAGCTTCGCCGTGCCGCTTTCGCCATAAAGCGCCGTGACCACCACGACGGGGACGATGGCGACGCCGCGGGTCACCAGCCGCCGGGCCCACTGCGGCAGCCGGATGCGCAGGAACCCCTCCATCACGATCTGCCCGGCAAGCGTCGCCGTCACCGTCGAGTTGAGCCCGGACGCCAGCAAAGCCACGGCGAACAGGGTAGAGGCGATGCCCACGCCCAACAGCGGCGACAGCAGCTCGAACGCCTCGCCGATTTCGGCCACCTCGGTGCGTCCGTTGCCGTGGAACACGGTCGCGGCGACAACCAGGATGCTGGCGTTCACGAACAGGGCCAGCATCAGCGCGATGGTGCTGTCCATGGTCGCCCAGCGGATGGCCTGCCGACGCCCCGCCTCGTCACGGGCGAAGGCGCGGGTCTGCACGATGGACGAGTGCAAATAAAGGTTATGCGGCATCACGGTGGCGCCCAGGATGCCGATGGCGATGTAGAGCATGGCCGGGTTGGTCACGACCTCGGCGCGGGGAATGAAGCCGCCGAGCACGGCGGCAACGGACGGCTGGGCCAAGGCGATCTGCACCGCGAAGCACACGGAGATCACGACCAGCAGCGCCACGACGAACGCCTCCAGCCAGCGGAAGCCGCGCTGCATGAGCAACAGCGCCAGGAACGCGTCGAGCGCCGTGATGAGCGCCCCGGCGACCAGGGGGATGCCGAACAGCAGGTTCAACGCGATGGCAGTGCCGATGACCTCGGCTAGGTCGCAGGCGATGATGGCGATTTCGCAGGCCAGCCACAGCATGAAGTTGACCGGGCGGGAGAAGCTGTCGCGGCACGCCTGCGCCAAGTCGCGGCCGGTGGCGATGCCGAGCCGGGCGGACAACGCCTGCAACAGGATCGCCATCAAGTTGGACACCAGGATGACCGACAGCAGCGTGTAGCCGAACTGCGAGCCGCCGGCGATGTCGGTGGCCCAGTTTCCAGGGTCCATGTAGCCGACCGAGACCATGTAGCCCGGCCCGGCGAACGCGAACAGGCGCCGGAGCCAGGTGCCGCCCTGGGGCACCGGCACGCTGCCGTTCACCTCCGGCAGGCTCAGCTCCCGCTCCGACTCGGGCCCGGCGTAGCGCCAGGCTTTGCGGTCTGGCGCGGCTAAAGGAACGTCAGGCATCTTACATCCTTGGCTGCGGGAGATGGTCAACGCTGCATAATGCAGCCTTGGCTACATATAAACGCATCGGCGACTCGGGCGCAAGCACGATAGGATGCGGGATGGCGAGGAGGCGCTCCGAGTCGCCGCCACGTCGGCGTTGCCGGAAAGAAACAGGCCGTCCCGGAAACGCTGACGCTACCGTCTTATGGCTGGCATAAGCCCGATTTTCGGATGCGCTGTCATAGATGATGTGGCAGACAGTTCGGCAGCAACCACATCTAGTGGATGCCGTGATGCCAACGTCCGAACAGGAGACACCACCGTGCTCGATGCTGTGCAGATGCAGGGACGCCACCAGGTCCGGGTCGATCGCTCGCGCGATGCGCTCCTGACGGATTTTGGCCGGGCTACGTTGGACGACCGCTACCTCATGCCGGGCGAAAGCTACCAGGACCTGTTCGCCCGGGTGGCGAGCTACTATGGCGACGACACCGCGCACGCGCAGCGCATTTACGACTACGTGAGCAAGATGTGGTTCATGCCCGCGACCCCGGTGCTGTCGAATGGCGGCACCACGCGCGGCCTGCCGATCTCGTGCTTCCTGAACGAGGCAACCGACAGCCTGGATGGCATCGTCGGCCTGTGGAACGAGAACGTGTGGCTGGCGTCCAAGGGCGGCGGGATCGGGTCGTACTGGGGCAACTTGCGCTCGATTGGCGAGAAGGTCGGCCTGAACGGCAAGACCTCCGGCGTGATCCCGTTCATCCGGGTGATGGACAGCCTGACGTTGGCGATATCGCAGGGTTCGCTCCGGCGCGGCTCGGCGGCGGTTTACCTGCCGATCTCGCACCCCGAGGTCGAAGAGTTCATCGAGCTGCGCCGGCCGACCGGCGGCGACCCGAACCGCAAGGCGCTCAACCTGCACCACGGCATCCTGGTGTCGGACGCCTTCATGCGCGCCGTCGAGGCGGACGAGCAATGGGCGCTGACCTCGCCCAAGGACGGCGCGATGGTGCGGCTGGTGAGCGCGCGCGCCCTGTGGATCCGCATCCTGACCGCGCGGATCGAGACGGGGGAGCCATACCTCGTGTTCTCCGACCACGTGAACAACGCGCGGCCGGAGCAGCAGAAGCTGGCCGGGCTTGAAGTCAAGACCAGCAACTTGTGCAGTGAAATAACGTTGCCAACTGGTATCGACCACCACGGGCGGCAGCGCACAGCCGTGTGCTGCCTGGCCTCCCTCAATTTGGAAAGCTGGCTGGAGTGGCACGACCACCCGCTGTTCGTCGAGGACGTGATGCGCTTCCTCGACAACGTGCTGCAGGACTTCATTGACCGCGCGCCGGAGGAGATGGAGCGGGCCAAATACTCGGCGATGCGGGAGCGCTCGGTGGGCCTGGGCGTGATGGGCTTCCACAGCTTCCTGCAAGCGCAGAGCGTGCCGTTCGAGGGCGTGGTGGCCAAGGTGTGGAACAAGCGGATGTTCAAGCACATCCGCGCCCAGGCGGACGCCGCGAGCCGGATGCTGGCAGAAGAGCGGGGGCCGTGCCCGGATGCCGAGGAGTACGGCATCATGGAGCGTTTCTCCAACAAGATGGCCATCGCGCCCACCGCCAGCATCAGCGTCATCACCGGCAGCACCAGCCCCGGCATCGAGCCGATCGCCGCCAACGTGTTCCTGCAGAAAACCCTGTCCGGCAGCTTCACCGTGCGCAACCGGCACTTGCAGCAGTTGCTCTCCGCCAAGGGCATGGACACCGACGCCATCTGGTCCAGCATCACGCTGAATAAGGGCAGCGTGCAGCACCTCGATTTCCTGACCGAGCAGGAAAAGGCGGTGTATCGCACCGCGTTCGAGCTGGACCAGCGCTGGGTGGTGGAGCACGCGGCCGACCGCACGCCGTACGTGTGCCAGAGCCAGTCGGTGAACCTGTTCCTGCCGGCCAACGTGCACAAGCGGGACCTGCACCAAATCCACCAGCTCGCATGGAAGCGTGGGGTGAAGTCGCTGTACTATTGCCGCAGCCTATCGATCCAGCGTGCCGACAACGTGAGCGAGAAGGTGGTGCGGCCGACCGAAATGGCGACCGCGGCGCCGAACGACACCGGGCGGATGTCGCTTGAGGGCGCAACCAAGCCGAACAACTACGAGGAATGCCTGGCCTGCCAGTAGGCACCCAGCACTAGGAGAGCACCATGGACGGAATGATTGCCCAAAACGGCGCGCCGAAGTTCGACCTGTTGACCGAGAACCCGGTCTACAAGCCGTTCCGCTATCCCTGGGCCTACGAGGCCTGGCTCACGCAGCAGCGCGTGCACTGGTTGCCGGAGGAGGTGCCGCTCGCGGACGACGTGAAGGACTGGCACCGCAACCTCACGGCCGCGGAACAAAACCTGCTGACGCAGATTTTCCGGTTCTTCACCCAGGCGGACGTCGAGGTGAACAACTGCTACATGAAGCACTATAGCCAGGTATTCAAACCGACCGAAGTGCTGATGATGCTTTCGGCGTTCAGCAACATCGAGACGATCCACGTGGCGGCCTACAGCCACTTGCTTGACACCATCGGCATGCCGGAGGGCGAGTACACCGCGTTCCTCAAGTATAAGGAAATGAAGGACAAATACGACTACATGCAGTCCTTCCGGGTGGACAGTAAGCATGAGATCGCCAAGACGCTGGCGGCGTTCGGGGCGTTCACCGAGGGGCTGCAATTGTTCGCGTCGTTCGCGATCCTGCTGAATTTCCCCCGCTTCAACAAGATGAAGGGCATGGGCCAGATCGTGTCCTGGTCGGTGCGGGACGAGACGCTGCACTGCCTGTCAATCATCCGGCTGTTCCGCACCTTCGTGCAGGAGAACCCGGAGATTTGGACCGAGAACCTCAAGCAAGAGATCTATGAGGTCTGCGCCACCATCGTCGAGCACGAGGACGCGTTCATTGACCTAGCGTTCGAGCAAGGGCCAATTGAGGGCCTCGATGCCAAGGACGTCAAGCGCTACATCCGCTACATCGCCGACCGGCGGCTGTTGCAGCTTGGGCTGAACGAGCTGTTCCATGTCGAGGACAACCCGCTGCCGTGGCTGGATGACATGCTGAACGCGGTCGAGCACGCGAACTTCTTTGAGAACCGCGCCACCGAGTACAGCCGGGCATCGACGGCAGGGACCTGGGAGGAGGCGTTCGCCGGCCAGGTGTTCGAATCGGAGCAGCCGCAAGGGGTCATTCAAATCGGGCGGGCCACGGGCGCGAGCGCGCTATAGCGGGAAGGGTTCCCGGTGCGTTCGAAACGTGCTGGGGACCCTCGACAACCGTGCAAAAACCGTCCTACGGTTAGGTTTCGCTATCGGGGTATCGCGTATTGGACGGCAACACGGAAGGCACTGGCGACGCGACGCTCGCCCAGTCCAGCGAGGCGGTCCGGGAAGGCTCCACCGGCGGGCCGCCGCGCCAGACCCGTCGGCTGCCGGACAAGGTATTGGTTGCGTTCCATCATGCCTGCGACACCATGGATTTGGAAGTCGCAGAACATTTGTTGCGCGTGCTTGAGCTGATGCTGACCCGGCGGCCAGTGCCGGCCGAGATCAACCGGCGTCGCAGCATGGAAAGCCTAGTCGCCGCCTATGAACGGCTATGGAACCTCCGCCACCCTGATCCGGAGCAGTGACTATAATATGAGCGGAGCCGCGTTGGTGAGGATTGCCCGGGCGAGGGCTGTATAGGTTCCGTCCGGCTCGTGCAGCACTAAACCTGGCGCGACCCGGTCTGGCCCGCGACGCCCTTTCACGCCCTGGATCAACGCCAGTTTGGCATCGACGCCCTGCTTCGGCCAGAGCGGGAACAGCGTGCGCGCGCCGCAGCCGGACGCGTGCAGCGCGGTGAACACACGTCCGGTATGCGACGCGGGAACTATTACCGTCACCGTCCCGGCAGGCTTCACCAACGCGCCCAGGCTTGCGATCCAGGACTCGAGCGTTGCCAAGCCCGCCTGCTTCGCCAGCCGCTTGCCGGGATTGGGCGAGGGCGTGGCGGCTGCGTCGTGCCAAGGAGGGTTGGCATAAGCGTGCTCAAAAAGCTGGAGACCAGCCAACGCGCCGATGTCGGCGGTGATGATCTCGCCAAATGGGACGCTGGCGTTGTCGATAAGGTTGCGCCGCGCCAGTGACGCCATTTCGGGATCGACCTCGACGCCAGCAGCGATGACGCCGGGCACCCGGGCCACAAGGCACAGCAGCCCGGCCCCGGCGCCCACGCCAGCCTCCAGGACCCGCATCCCGGCCGCAGCGGGTATGCTGGCGGCCAGCAACACGGGCTCGATGCCGGTGCGGTAGCCGGTGGCGGGCTGGGCGTAGCGGACGCTTCCGCCGAGCAGGGTTCCCTGGGTCGTGTCCACTACGCCTCGCCAGCCTCCGTCAAGATACGGATTGCCTGGGCCTCGTCCTCGGCCAGGACCGCCAGCCGGCGGGGGAACGCGCCGATGCTGCCCTCTACGGCGCTGACGTGCCCATCCAGCAGCACGCTCTCCACCCCGCCGTCCCGCAACAGGGCAACCAGGAAGCTGAGCCGGACCGGGTCATTGGATCGAAGCAGCGTGCGCATGGGGCTGGGCAGGGTCCGTGGCTGGAAGGGCAGGGATGGAAACCGCACGGCGCATGAGCCGGGACCGGGTTGGTCGCCTTGACCGGTTTTCCGGGCCGCCGATATGGTGGAGTTACCGAGGGCGCGATTAGGCCAGGAGTATAGTTTGGGCGTTGTCACCATCCAACCGCAACCGCCTAAGCTGCCGGATGGCCATGCCGGCGGCATGGCGTCTGGTCCGGCCGATGCGCTGTCCACCTTGCTGGCGCTGGTCGGGCCGGACCTGGCGGCGTGCAACCGCACCATCGTGGCGCGGATGGACAGCCCGGTCGCGCTCATTCCGCAGCTTGCGGCGCACATCGTGGCGGCGGGCGGCAAGCGGCTGCGGCCGTTGCTGACGCTGGCCACCGCGCGCATGTGCGGCTACGCCGGTGGACGGCACATTGATTTGGCGGCCTGCGTGGAGTTCATCCACACCGCGACGCTGCTGCACGACGACGTTGTGGACGAGAGCCTGCTGCGCCGGGGCTTGTCGAGCGCCAATGCGGTGTTCGGCAACAAGGCGTCCGTGCTGGTCGGCGATTTCCTGTTCGCCCGGGCCTTCCAGCTTATGGTGCAGGACGGGTCGCTCAAGGTGCTCGGCATCCTGTCGCACGCGGCCGCCACCATTGCCGAGGGCGAGGTGCTGCAGCTCGTGACGCAGAATGACCTGTCCACGTCCGAACAGCGTTACCTCGAAGTGGTGCGGGGCAAGACCGCCGCGCTGTTCGACGCCGCGTGCCGTGTAGGGGCGGTGGTCGCCGACCGGCCGCTGGTTGAGGAACAGGCGCTAGCGGAGTATGGCAGCAGCCTTGGGATGGCATTCCAGTTGGTTGACGACGCGCTGGACTACTCTGCCGACCAGATGACGCTGGGCAAGACGGTTGGGGACGACTTCCGCGAGGGCAAGATCACGCTGCCGGTGCTGGCGGCGTATCACGCCGGCGACGCGGAGGAGCGGGAGTTCTGGGTGCGCACGATTGAGCGCAGCCAGCAGACCGAGGCGGATTTGGACCAGGCGATGGCGCTGATGACGAAAAGCGGCGCCATTGGCGCGACGCTGGACCACGCCGCCCGGTATGCCGGCGGCGCGAAGGCGGCGCTGGCGGTGTTCCCCAGCAGCCCGCTTCGCCGCGCGCTGCTGGACGTGGCGGACTACACCGTGAACCGGGTGAGCTAGACCACTGCCAGGCGTTCGCGCCGCAGCTCGACGGTGAGGTCGTCCAGGGCAGCACCGACCCGGTCCAGCATCTCTGTTACCTCGGCCTGCGTCATTATCAGCGGCGGGCTGAACGCCAGGCTGTCGTTTGGCAAGGCGCGGGCGATCACGCCGTGGCGCTCGCAGTGCTTGGCCAGGCGTGCCGCGACCTTGGCGCCAGGCTCGAAGCTGCGGCAGGCGTCGCGGTCAGCCACTAGCTCGATGGCGCCGATCATGCCTATGCCCCGCACCTCGCCCACCAGCTCGTGCATGGCGAATCGGCGGTGGAGTTCCGATTGCAGGTAGGGACCCACGGCCCGTACGTGGTCCACGATGCCGATCTCGTCATAAATCTTGAGCGCCTCGACCGCGACCGCCGCCGGGACCGGATGGCCGGAGTAGGTGTAGCCATGGCCGAACGTGCCGATTTCGTGGCTTTCGCTCGCGAGCGCCTGGAACACGCGGTCGGTCACCATGACCGCGGATATCGGCAAATAGGCCCCGGACAGCGCCTTGGCGCAGGTGACCATGTCCGGCTCCAGCCCAAAGGTCTGGGTGCCCCAGTAGTTGCCGGTGCGGCCGAAACCGCAGATCACCTCGTCCACCACCAGCAACACGTCATGACGCCGCAACACCGCCTGGATTTTTTCGAAGTAGGTGGGCGGCGGCACGATCACGCCGCCCGCGCCCATGATCGGCTCGGCGAACATGGCGGCGACGGTATCCGGGCCCTCGGCGATAATCAGCCGGTCAAGCTCATCGGCGCAGCGGGTGGCGAACGCGTCCTCACTCTCGCCGGCCTCCGCGCCGTGGTAGTGGTGCGGGGCCAGGGTGTGGATGAAGCCCGGCAGCGGCAGGTCGAAGCTGCGGTGGTTAT
The DNA here is from genome assembly GCA_964242575.1 of uncultured Acetobacteraceae bacterium. Taxonomy (GTDB): domain Bacteria; phylum Pseudomonadota; class Alphaproteobacteria; order Acetobacterales; family Acetobacteraceae; genus JANPPS01. Next base: position 83,350 of record CAXTCN010000005.1, read on the forward strand.
TCGGCAGGCCAGTGAGCGACGCCGCCGCCACCGTCACGCCGTGGTAGCCCTTGAGCCGGCCGATCAGCTTTTTCTTGGCGGGCCGGCCAAGCGCGTTGTTGTAATACCAGGCCATTTTGATGGCGGTGTCGTTCGCCTCGGACCCGGAGTTGGCGAAGAACACTTTGCTCATCGGCACCGGGGCGCGGGCGATCAGCATCTCGGACAGCTCGATCAGCGGGTCGTGCGACTTGCCGCCGAACGCGTGATAGAACGGCAGCTTGCGCATTTGGTCGTATGCCGCGCGGGCCAGGCGCTCGTTGCTGAAGCCGAGATTGGCGCACCACAGCCCGGCGACCGCCTCGATGTAGTCGCGCCCGGCGTCGTCCCACACGCGCACGCCGTCGCCCCGGGAGACGATCATGGGGCCGGCCTGCTGGTGCGCCACAAGGTCGGTGTAGGGGTGCATCACGTTGGCGATGTCGCGGGCGGCGGCGGAGTTGGCGCGGGCGGGTGGGGTCATGACGGGCCTGTTCTAACGAGGCCCCTAGCCTACGCCTTGAGCGGCCCGGTTTGGAACTGTTTTGACTTCGGTCTCACATCGCGGCAGCCTTGCGCTCGGCCGCTTCCTCGGCGGAGGCGACGCCGCCATGCGCCTTGGACCAGGCGACCGGGTTCTCCAAGAAGCGGCGCACCTCGGCCAAGGCAGGCTCAGCGAAGTACGGCCGGTCCCGGCAGGCCTCCAGCACGTCCCACCAGGTGCACAGGTGGTGCAGGGTGATGTCCATAGCCGCGAGCTTTTCGAAGCTGCCGGGGAACACGCCGTAGAAAAACACCACGAAGGTGTGGTTCACGATGGCGCCGGCGTCGCGCAACGCCTGGGCGAACTGGATTTTCGATGCGCCGTCGGTGGTGAGGTCCTCGACCAGCAGGGTGCGCAGGCCCTCCGGCACGTCGCCTTCTATAAGCGAGTTGCGGCCGAAACCCTTGGGCTTCTTACGTACGTAAGCCATGGGCGTCATCATCCGGTCGGCGATCCAGGCCGCGAATGGGATGCCGGCCGTCTCGCCGCCGGCCACGGCCTCGATGGATTCGTAGCCGACGTGCCGGCCGATTTTCTCGGCTGCCAGCTCGCATATCTTTGCCCGGGCGCGCGGGAAATAGATGATTTTGCGGCAGTCGATATACACTGGGCTGCGCCAGCCGGAGGTGAAGGTGTACGGCTCTTCCGGGCGGAAGTTCACCGCCTTGATCTCCAGCAGGATGCGCGCGGTGGTGAGCGCCGCGTCGCGGTCCCAGTCGGTCATGTGCTGATTGGCCATCGCAGGGTGCCCCGTGTGCAAGGCGGCTTCCTAGACCGGCGGCCACGCAGCGTCCATTGTCACCGGCCAAACAAGCGTGAGGCAGGCTATGGACCGCAGCTACAGCATCGCCGCTATCCCCGGCGACGGCATCGGTATGGAGACCGTGCCGGAGGGTCTGCGCGTGCTGGACGCCGCCGCGACCCGGTTCGGGTTCCAGTTGCGCACCACGGACTACGACTGGTCATGCGAGCGGTACCAGCGCACCGGCGCCATGATGCCGGCGGACGGCCTGGATCAGTTGCGCACGCACGACGCGGTGTTCCTGGGCGCGGTCGGCTGGCCCGGCGTGCCGGACCATGTGTCGCTGTGGGGCCTGCTGATCCCAATCCGCCGCGGGTTCGACCAGTACGCCAACGTCCGGCCGTGCCGGCTCATGCCCGGCGCGCGCACGCCGCTGGCTGGGCGAACCGAGGCGGACATCGACTTCTATGTGGTGCGCGAGAACACCGAGGGCGAGTACTCAAGCCTGGGCGGACGCCTGTTCGAGGGCACCGACCGCGAGTTCGCCACGCAGCAGAGCGTGTTCAGCCGGCACGGCGTGGACCGCATCCTGAAATACGCGTTCGAGCTCGCGCAGACCCGGCCCCGGCGCAAGCTGACATCCGCCACCAAGTCCAACGGCATCACGATCACGATGCCCTATTGGGACGAGCGGTTCGCGGCCATGGCGGCGCGCTATCCGGACGTGGCGACCGACCAGTTCCATATCGACATCCTGTGCGCCCACTTTGTGCAGCACCCGGACTGGTTCGATGTCGTGGTCGGCAGCAACCTGTTCGGCGACATCCTGAGCGACCTTGGCCCGGCGGTCGCGGGCAGCATCGGCATCGCGCCCAGCGCCAACATCAACCCCGAACGCGCGCACCCCAGCATGTTCGAGCCGGTGCACGGCTCGGCGCCGGACATCGCCGGGCGGCACGTCTGCAACCCAATCGGCCAGGTTTGGTCCGGCGCCATGATGCTGGAGCACCTGGGCGAGACCGAGGCGGCGGCGGCGATCGTACGGGCCATCGAGACCTTGTTGCGGGACGGCGGGCCGCGGACGCGCGACATGGGCGGGCAGGCCGGCACCGTGGAGGTCGGCCGCGCGCTGGCGGAGATCGTTGCGGGTGGCTAAGCTAAGCTTGCGCGCGTGCCCGCCGGGTCTTACGACGGTGGTGACGGCGCATTGGCTGGCAGACAGGGGTTCTACATTGGGTCGTGACACCAGCACCATCGCACGCCGCTGCGAACGCGCCGTCGTCACGGCATATCGTGAGCTGCGCGAGTACGGCAACGCGGACCTGGACGCGTTCCGGGCTTGCACAACGCTGTACCGCATCCATCATCCTGAAAGCTCGTTGAGCGAGGCGCGCCGGCTGGTGGCCGAGTGGATCGACCATCACGTGGTGCAGGCCAAGGCCGGGCCGACGCCGGGCTGCGACTGCGACTAGTCCGTCCCCCGTGCCCAGGCAATCGACCGCCGGGCTAGCGCATCGATGGTGTCCACCAAAACCAGGTCGAAGCTTGGCCCGGCCTGGATGCCGAGCGGGATTTCAGTGCAGCCCAGCACCACCGCCTGCGCCCCCTTTGACATGAGCGCGCGCGTGACGGCGGCAAGCGGCGCGTAGGCGTCGGCCAGCCGGTTGGCCTTCACGGCGGCGATGGCCGGGCTGACCCAGCGCGCCATCTCGGCCTTGTTGGGCGTGACGCACGGCCAGCCCAGCGCTTCGAGCTGGTCTTGGTACAGCCGCATCGACAGCGTGGCGGCGGTCCCCAGCACGCCGACCGGACCTGGCGGGACCTCCTGGCGCCGCAGATCGTCAACCGCCGCGTCCACGATGTGCAAAATCGGCAAGCTGGTGGCCTGGCGCATGGCATCTATCCAGCCGTGCGCGGTGTTGCACGGCATGGCGACGGCCCCGCACCCGGCCGCTTCAAGCCCGCGCAAGCCGCGCAGCAGCGCCGGCAACGGGTCCGGGCCGGTGCCGGCACGCGCAGCGACCCGGTCCGGCACCCGGGGGTCCGACCACAGCACGGCCGGGATATGGTCCTGGTCACGCTCGGCCGGGGTCAGCAGCGTGAGGCGGGCCATGAAGTGCGCGCTAGCCAGCGGCCCCATGCCGCCGAGCACGCCCAGTATTCGGGTCCTATCCATGCCGGGCAGTCTGGACCGGCTTGACCGCAATGCAAGCCACCGGCACAGCAGCGCGCATGTTTGACCTTCAGGGCCACCGCGGCGCCCGTGCGCTGTATGCCGAGAACACGTTGCCGGGCTTCCTGGCCGCCATGGCGATGGGCGTGCGGTCGTTCGAGCTTGATGTCGGCGTGACGCGCGACGGCGAGGTCGTGGTGCACCATGACCCGGCGCTCAACCCCGACATCGCCCGGCGTGACGGGGAATGGCTCGGCCACCAGGGGCCGCTGATCCATGAGCTGACTTACGCCGAGCTGATCCGGTACGACGTGGGGCGGCTTAAACCCGGCACGGCCTACGCGGACCAGTTCCCGCGCCAGGCCGCGCAGGACGGCGCGGCCGTGCCGACGTTGGCGCAGGTGCTACGGCTCGATGACCAAATTCACTGGAACATCGAGCTTAAGCTGGAGCCTGCCCATCCCGAGTGGACCGTCGCGGCGGAGGAGATGGCCGAGCGGGTGTTGCATGTGCTGGACCAGGACGGGGCGGGGCCGCGGGTCACGGTGCAGTCGTTCGACTGGCGTGCGCCCCGGCACCTGCGCCGCATCCGGCCAGCCATTGCCCGGGGATGGCTGACCCATTCGGGCACGGTGGCGGACCAGCGGCTCTGGTGGGGCAGGGAGCCGGTGGCTGACGTTGTCTCGGCGATTATAAACGAGGGCGGCGGCACGTGGACGCCGCACTATCAAGGCCTGACGCAGGATGCCGTGGCCCAAGCCCAACACCGGGGATTGCGGGTCATTCCGTGGACGGTGAACGACGTGGCCTCGCTGCGCCGCCTGATCGGCTGGAATGTGGACGGCGTCATCACCGACTGGCCGGACCGGGCCATGGGCGTGCTGGCCGAAGCCGATGCCAGGGCTGCTCCCCTTCCGGGGTAAGTTCTGGCTCCGGCCGGGCTGCCCCGGCCAGAGCTTGTGCGTCAACGCTGGTCGAGCGGCACGAAGTCACGTTGCGGCGCGCCGACATAGACCTGGCGCGGGCGGCCAATGCGCTGCAACGGGTCCTCGATCATCTCTTTCCACTGGCTGATCCAGCCGGCGGTGCGGGCGACCGCGAACAGCACGGTGAACATGCTGGTCGGGATGCCCATCGCTTTCAGGATAATGCCGGAGTAGAAATCGACGTTCGGGTAAAGCTTCTTGCTGATGAAGTACTCGTCGTGCAGGGCGATCCGCTCCAGCTCCATGGCCAGGTCCAGCAACGGGTCATCCTGGACGCCGAGCTCCGCCAGCACCTCGTGGCAGGTGCGCTCCATGATCTTGGCGCGCGGGTCGTAGTTCTTATAGACCCGGTGGCCGAAGCCCATCAGGCGCACGTGGCTGTCCTTGTCCTTCACCTTCTCGATAAAGGCCGGGATGTTGTTCTTGTGCCCAATCTCGGCCAGCATCTTGAGGACGGCCTCGTTGGCGCCGCCATGCGCCGGGCCCCACAGGCTGGCGATGCCGGCAGCGATGCAGGCGAAGGGATTGGCGCCAGTGGAGCCAGCCAGGCGGACCGTGCTGGTGGAGGCGTTCTGTTCGTGGTCGGCGTGCAGGATGAAGATGCGGTCCATCGCGCGGGCGAGCACCGGGTTGACCACGTAGGGCTCGGCCGGAACCGCGTTCATCATGTAGATGAAGTTCTCTGCGTAGTTCAGGTCGTTGCGAGGATACATGAACGGCTGGCCGATGGTGTACTTGTACGCCCAGGCGGCGATGGTCGGCAGCTTGGCAATCAGGCGGAAGGCGCTGATGCGGCGGTGCTCGGGGTCGTTGATATCCAGGCTGTCGTGGTAGAACGCGGACAGCGCGCCGACCACGCCGCACAGCACGGCCATCGGGTGCGCGTCGCGGCGGAACCCATCGAAGAAGCGGCGGAGCTGCTCGTGCAGCATGGTGTGCCGCATCACCCCGTGGTCGAACTCATGCCGCTCGGCGGCATTCGGCAGCTCGCCGTTCAGCATGAGGTAGGCGACCTCAAGGAAGGTCGAGTGCTCGGCCAACTGTTCGATGGGGTAGCCGCGGTGCAGCAGGACGCCAACGTCGCCATCGATGTAGGTGATCCGGCTCTCGCACGCTGCGGTGGCCCCATATCCTGGATCGTAGGTAAAGATGCCGAGCGCGCCATAGAGCTTGCTGATATCGGCCACCGACGGGCCGATGGTGCCGTCGCGCAACGGGAGCGACAGGGATTTGTTCGAACCGTTCAGGGTCACCGTGACCGACCCGTTCGCAGTGCCACTCATAGCTTGGACCCCAATGTTGCCGGCGGTGGTTCCGCGCCGTGCTTGCGGGCAAAATAGGGTCGAGGCGGCTGTGGACGCAACCTTCGCAAATGCAGCAAATCAACTCTGCCCAATTCTGGCGGCTGTCGTTATGGGAAAGCGGCCGTCCAAGCCGTCAAGCCAGGCTCAGGCCCAAAATGGGTCCTGCCGTTTGAACCGTTTCCAAGCCCGGCCGATGCTGGCCCGGGTGTCCGAGGCCCGCCCGGTCACGAACCCGGTCACCAAACCGGCGGCATAGCCACGCTCGGCCCGGCCCAGGTGCGACATCAGGTTGGCTGCGACGGCGCCGTCGTTCAACGCGCCCAGCTCTTCCTGCAAGGCCGCGAGGTGCTTCAGGAAGCGGCGGGTGCCCTTGTCCGGGAACAGCGGCTGGAAGAACTCGGCCGCATAGCGGAGCCGTTTGCAGTCTTTCCGCAACTCATGCAGGGCCTCGACGGGCAGGGTGGCGAGGCCACGGCCGGCGCGCCGCACTTTGCGCAAGCGCCGGGCCAGCACGGCGGCGGCGAATGCGGCGGTGTCCTGGCGCAACGCATCGTCGCCGGACGCTTCCCAGGGCCGCAACGCGGCTGCGCAGCCCAGCGCGACCTCAAGCTCATGGAACGCCGTGCTGGCGAGGTGCGCGCGCAGTTCGGCATACGCTTCCGCCCGCTTGCGCCGTGCGGCGGATAGCAGGCCTTGGACCCGGCGGTCCTCCGGGAACGCCTCCTTGACCTGGGCGCCGACGCCTTCCAGGAACACGTCCCAGTCCCGTGCGCCGCCGAGCCGGGTGGCGGTCTCGCGCAGCGCCGCGCTGAGCAGGTCCATCTCTGGACCGCTCGTTACAGACTTGAAGATGGACAGCGCCGACCGGAGCCGGCGGGTGGCGACGCGCATCTGGTGCACCGGCACCGTGGTGGCCCCAGCCGCCGCCTGTTCGGTCCAGTGCAGCATGGCGTCGAGCAACTGGCCGATGACTTGGGCGATGCTGTCGGTCAGCGCCTGGTCCGGCTGGAGCACCGGGGTGCCGAGATGACGCGGGGCAGGCTCCTGGCCGCGCGCGGCGGCGATGGCCTCGGCCGCGAGTGCCGCGCGCGGCACGGTGACCGGAACCGCCTGCGCGAGACGCATCGCCGTCTCGCGCAGGGCCGGCGCAGCGCCGGTCAGCGTGATGCGGCATACCGGACGATCAGCCGGAACGCCACGCAAATGGCCGTCGAGCACCGTGAGCACGACCGCGTCCTCGGTCTGATTCGTGGCGGCTTGTGTGGCGAGGGTCCGGCGCTGGCCGCGGAAGCTGGCGATGGCGCCGAGCTCCGCTGGAGGGCCAGCCCGGCAATCATCGGGGCTATCGCCCTCGCTCAGCAGCGGCGCCGGGGTCATGGGCGGCCATGCCACGTCCGGGCTGGGCCGGAGCCGTTCGAGCCGCCAACGTCCGCTGGTCTCGGAAAGCGCTTCGGCCCGCGCCGCCAACGTGCCGGTCACGGTGTCGGACCACACCGTCTCCACCCGTGCGGGCCGGCCTGTCCGCTCCAGGAACGGCAGGCGGAACAGCGCCTCCAGGCCTTCCGGCCGCAGCGACAACTCCAGCGCGTGCGGCACGGCTACTCCGTCGTGCCCGGCAGGTCGCGCGGGCAGATGAACCGCACAAGCCGGCCGCCGCCCTCGTCAAGCGTGTGCCAAGGCCCGGTGATGGTGAACTCGGCCATGGCGCCGGACGGGTAGCTCTCGGTCAGCCGGCGCATGTCCGGGCTGTCGAACGACGCGGCCTGCGGTCCGGCCAGCGTCATTGCCAGCTCGTGCAGGCCGGGGTTGTGGCCCACCAGCATGGCGCTCCGCACCGTCTCGGCAATGCCGCGGAGCGCCGCCAGCATGGTCGGAACGTCGGCGAGGTAAAGCGAATCCATCGGCTCGATCAGCGGCGTGTCGGGCCAGGGTTCCAGCGCCTGCATGGTCTGCAAGGTCCGCCGCGATGTGGACACCAAGATGAGGTCCGGCGCCAGGCCAAGCCCCTCCATGGCGGTCCGCATCGCGCTGGCCGCGACGTGCCCGCGGCGATTCAACGGCCGGGCATGGTCAGCGAGCTTGGGGTCGTCCCAGGATGATTTGGCGTGCCGGAGCAGGAGAAGTTGCCGCATAGGTTTGACACTGCCCCGGCCTGCGTCCGGTCGCAAGGCGGACGCCGCGGGTTGTGCGGACCGGCTTCAGCGCCACACTTGGGCAATCAGGTTGGAGAACATTTTATGACGGGACCGGTAGTGGTCGTGGGCACGGGGGCGATCGGCTCAGCCATCGCCCGGCGGGTAGCGGCGCGCGGCGATGCGCTGCACCTGGTTGGGCGGAACCCGGCCGAACTCGCGGCATCGCTCGGCGCGAGCTACGCCGTGGCCGACGTGCTGGACGAGGCGGCGCTGGCGGCAGCGGTCCAGGCAGCCGGGCCAAGCATTGGCGGGCTGGCGTTCTGCGTCGGCTCCATCGTCATGAAGCCGCTGAAGCGCGCGACATCCTCGGACTTCATCGACACGTTCCGGCTGAACGCCGTGTCGGCCGCGTTGGCGGTCGCGGCGGCGGCGGACGCGCTGCGGGCGTCGCCTGGCACCGGCGTCGTGCTGTTCAGCACCGTGGCCGTGCGGTCCGGCTTCGCCAACCATGCCGTGATCTCGGCCGCCAAGGGCGCGGTGGAGGGGTTGACGGTGGCGCTTGCCGCCGAGTTCGCGCCGCATGTGCGGGTGAACTGCATCGCGCCGAGCCTCACGCGGTCCGGCATCGCGCAGCCACTCACCGGCAACGAGGCGATGGCCAAGGCAATCGCGGCGCAGCACCCCATTCCGCGGCTGGGCGAGGGAGACGACGCCGGGTCATTGGCGGCGTTCCTGCTGTCGGCGGAGGCCGGGTGGATCACCGGGCAGGTGTTCGCCGTTGACGGCGGCCGGTCCACGCTGCGGACCAAGGGCTGAGCCGTGGGCGCGCTCCGCATCGTGCTGGGGGACCAGTGCAGCCCTGGGTTGTCGGCGCTGTCCGACCTCGATCCCGCCGCCGATGTGGTGCTGCTGTCCGAGGTGATGGGCGAGTGCACGTACGTGAAGCATCACCCGAAAAAAATTGTGCTGGTGCTATCGGCCATGCGGCATTTCGCGGCGGCGTTGCGCAGCCGGGGCGTGCAGGTGGACTACGTTCAACTGAACGACCCGGCGAACACCGGCTCGCTGCGCGGCGAGATGCTGCGGGCGGTGGCGCGGCACCGGCCGGACCGGGTGGTGGCGACCGAGCCTGGCGAGTACCGGCTGTCCGAGGACATGCGGCACTGGCACGAGGCGTCCGGCCTGGAGACCGACATCCGCGACGACGACCGCTTCCTGTGCCGCATCCAGGAGTTCCGCGCCTGGGCGCGCGACCGGGGCGCGTTCCGGATGGAGTTCTTCTACCGCGACATGCGCCGCCGCTACGGCATCCTGATGGACGACGACGCGCCGGCCGGCGGCAAGTGGAACTATGACCCGGACAACCGCAAGCCGCTGCCGAAGTCACTGGCGCCGCCACCAGTGCCGCGCTTCGCGCCGGATGCGATCACGCAGGAGGTGATGGCGCTGGTGGCCCGGACCTTCCCGGAGCACTTCGGCAGCGTGAACGGCTTCGCCTTGCCGGTGACAGGCCGGGACGCGCAAGCGGCGCTGGCCGACTTCGTGGCCAACCGGCTGCCGCAGTTCGGCGACTGGCAGGACACCATGAAAACCGGCGAGAGCGCGCTGTTCCACGCGCTGATCTCGACCTCGCTCAACACCGGGCTGCTGAACCCGCTCGATGCCTGCCGGGCGGCGGAGGCGGCGTGGCGCGCGGGGCTTGCGCCGCTCAACGCGGTCGAGGGATTCGTGCGGCAAATCCTTGGGTGGCGGGAGTTCGTGCGGGGCGTCTATTGGCTCAAGATGCCGGAGTACGGCCGGCTGAACAGCCTGGGCGCCACGCGGAAGCTGCCGTGGTTCTACTGGTCCGCCGAGACGCGGATGAACTGCCTGCACCAAGCCATCAACGACACCCGCGCCCATGCCTACGCGCACCATATCCAACGCCTGATGGTGACCGGCAACTTCGCCCTGCTGGCCGGGCTCGATCCGGACGAGGTCGATGAGTGGTATTTGGTGGTGTATGCCGACGCCTATGAGTGGGTGGAGATGCCCAACGTGCGCGGCATGGCGCTGCATGCCGATGGCGGGATCATGGGTTCCAAGCCCTATGCCGCGTCAGGCGCCTACATCAACCGCATGAGCGATTATTGCCGGGCCTGCCACTACGACGTGAAGGAGGTGCTGGGCGAGCGGGCCTGCCCATTCAATGCGTTGTACTGGGACTTCATCGGCCGCCATGCGGAGCGGTTCGGGCAGAACCCCCGCATGGCTATGCCGGTTCGCACGCTGGCAAAGATGGATCCGGCCCGCGTGGCGGCGATCCGGGCGCAGGCCGCGGGCTTCCTGGCGCGGATGGACGCCGCGGAGACGGTGTAAGGGCGCCGGCATCGCTGCCGACGCCCTTTCGTTGGTTAGTACGACCCGGTAATCGACATCTCGCGCTTGGGCGTGCCGTATCCGCCGCCGAACCACGCGGCCAGCGCGCCCAGCGCTAGTGCGAAGAAGCCGGCGATTGCGCCCGTCGAAGTCGCTTTGCGCGCCGTGTCGGCTGCCTCCTTGGCCTTCTGTGCCGCATCGCGCGCCACCTGCTCGGCCTTGGCCTGGGCGTCGCGGTACTGGGTCTGTAGCTGGTCGAGGCGCGTGGTGGCCTCCTCGGGGCTGACGTTCGCGGCGCGCGCCAACGCGTTCACCGCGCGCTCCTTCGCCGCCGCCTGCGCGGCCTGGTCGCCGCTAGCGGCACTGCGCACGTAGGCGATCAAGCTGTCCTGCACGGCCTGCGGGTCATTGCTGTTCACCGCGCCTTGCACCTGGTTCTTCAGGTCCTGGGTCAACGATCCAGCCGGGTCGAGCGCCTGCGCGGCGCCTGGCACGGCCTGCGCAATCGCGCTGCCTGCGCCGCCGACCGCGCTGCCGACCCCGCGCGCCGCCGAGCCGACCGCGCTGAACGCGCCGCCTGCAAGGCCGCTGAGCGCCGTCGTGAGCAAGTAGAACAGCACCAGCGTGGCCAACGCCCAGGTGACCAGGCCATGCAGGCGGCCGGTGCTGTCGCGCGACGTGCCGCACAGCCGGCCCGCTATGGCACCACCGAGGAACGACGCGACAATGCCGGTCAACGCGATCCAAACGGCGGTGGTGAGCGACGCGCCCGACGCACTCGGGTTATTCGATGCGTTGTAGGTATCGAGCGTGCTCAGGCCGATGCCGATGCCGAGCAGGTTCAGCAGCAACTGCACCACAAGCGCAGTGACCACGCCGGCAAGGATCGCGCCCCAGGAGACGTGGTTGCGCAGCATGGTTCGCTGGTCGCTTGGTTGCACCTCGATGCGGCCGACAGCTTGCTGATTTGCGGGTGCGTTGGTGCTGTACGACATGGGTTCGCTCCGGATGGCGGTTGTTCCGGTCAAAGCCGGATTTGCCGCTAAAGTTCCGCAGTGGGCGCTGGCAGGTCAATCCAGGACAGATGGCCGCCCTTGCCGGCGCCGGTATCGAGGAACACCGCCTGGCCGCCCGAAGCGCCGATGCGGCGGTATGGCCGTCCATCCGTGCTGCGCTGGTCGTGTCCGCAATAGACCGTCATGCCGGACGGGATGCGGTCTACCCAGCGCAGCACCCGCTCCGGATAGCCGTCCGGTTGCATGCGGCCGGTGGTCTCGCCAAACAGGGCGCGGGACAGCAGCGGATCGACCCGGCCCAGCGGCGGCGGCGGCGGCTCCGTCAGCATGGCGGGGTGGAAGCCGCCGTGCACGAAGGCGACCGGGCCGGCGGCGATCCAGGCTGGCGCGCGGCCTACTTCCAGCAGCGCCCGGGCGCGCAGCGGCTCATCAAGCTGGGACAACGTGGCTTGCAAGGCCGCGTCCATGCGGACGGCCTGCCCGGCCAGCGCCCGCCCGAGCTTGCGGTCGTGGTTGCCAAGAATGAACAGGCCGCGCCCGGCATCCAGCAGATCGAACATGAGCCGCAGCACCCCGGCGCTGTCCGGCCCATGGTCGCTGAGGTCGCCCAACTGGACAACGAAGTGGTTGGTCGCAACCGCTGCCGTAAAGGCGCGCACGTCGCCATGCACGTCCCCCACGATGCGGAGCGCTACGCCGGGAGGGATCACGCGGCCTTGCTGCGGACGGTGCTGCGGTAGGCGTCGAGCGCCCGCTGCCGGGCCTCCGCGAGGTCCACGATGGGCTGGGGATAGGTGCCGCCCAGCACCACGCCGGCGTTGGCCAACACCATGGCGGGAGCGGTCCAGGGCGCGTGCACGTACTTGTCCGGCAGGCGCGCAAGCTCGGGCACCCAAGCGCGCACGTAAGCGCCGTCCGGGTCGAACTTCTCACCCTGGCTCACTGGGTTGAACACGCGGAAGAACGGCTGGCTGTCGATGCCGCAACCGGCGATCCACTGCCAACTGGCGGCGTTGCTGGCAAGGTCCGCGTCCACCAGGGTGTCCCAGAAATAGGCCTCGCCGGACTGCCAGGACATCAGCAACTGCTTGACCAGGAACGACGCCGTAATCATGCGGACCCGGTTGTGCATCCAGCCGATGCGCCAGAGCTGCCGCATCCCCGCGTCCACGATCGGGATGCCGGTGCGGCCACGGCGCCAGGCCTGCAACGCGGCATGGTCATCGCGGAACGGCAGGCGGGCGAAATCGGGACGGAGCGGCTGCTCCGGCATGTGCGGGTTATGATACAGCAAGTAGGCCGCGAACTCGCGCCACAGGATTTCGCCCAGGAACACCTCAAGCCCGCGTCCGGTCTGTTGCGCGGCAGCGCGGGCCGTGTCCCACACCTGTCGCGGCGACAATTCGCCCCAGTGCAGGTGGGCCGACACCATGCTGGTGCCGGGCTGCCCCGGCAGGTTGCGGCCGGTGTCGTAGCCGTGCACCGCCTTTGACAGGAACGCGGCCAGGCGGGCGTGCCCAGCAGCCTCGCCGACTTCCCAGGTCTCGCGGAAGCCGCCGGCCCAGTCTGGCCGGGTCGGCAGCAGCTCCCAATCCTGCAACCGCTCAGATGCTGTCGGCACCGTGGGGATACGGTCCGGGGCGGGCGTCGGAGCGCCAGGGTCGCCGCGGCCCCGCAGGGTGTTGGCGAACGGCGTGTAGATGCCATAGACGCCGCCGGTCTTGGTGCGGATGCCGTCTAGGTCGAACAGGGTCGCGGTGCGGTGCAGCCGCAGCTTGACGCCAACCGCATCCAGCGCGGTCGCGGTGGTCTCGTCCCACTGGCGCGCCCAGGGCTCGTGCATGCGTCCGGCGTGCACCTCCTGCGCGCCTACCTCCTGGGCCAAGGCCGGTAGCACGACCGCAGCGGCGCCCCGGCGCAGCACGAGCGCCGCGCCGCGCGCGCGCAGGTCCGCGCCGAGCGACGCCAGGCTGTGGTGCAGCCACCAGCGCGCCGCGCCGCCAAGCGCCCAGGCGCCCGCCGCGGCGTCGTCCAGCACATAGACCGCCACGACCGGGCGGCCCCCGGCCATCGCCGCTTCTAAAGCGCTGTGGTCGGCGAGACGCAGGTCTTGGCGGAACCAGATTAGGGCGGGGCTGGCGGAGTCGGGTTGGGCGTTGGTCATTCGAGGTAGATGGGATTCTTCCCCGCCGCGTCCATAGCCGCCCGCGCCCGCGCGCCCGGCGAAGTCTGCGCCAAGGCAAAGCTGAACAGCCGATCCCGCCCCAGTAAAAATGCGCGCCCGTCACGCTGGAACAGCCCGGCGATGGCCGGGTGCCACAAATCCAAGCCGCCGGCGTAGGCCCCCAAAGCCGGCAGCATGAGCCGCCGCGCGTCCGAGACAAAGCACGGCCGCGTCACCGGCCCGGCCCGGGTGGTGACGCTGGCCTTGGGATGGTGGTGCCCGCACAGCTCGCCAACCGCGCCGGGTTGGGCCTGGTGCCTGAACACCAGCGGACCCTCCGCCCAGGCGTCCACGACCGCGCCGCCGAGGCCGGCTGGCGGCACGGGATCGTGGTTGCCGAGCACCCAGACCCAGTCCGTCTCCGTCGTCATGGCCCGCAGCCGCGCTGCGTCGCCGGGGAGCATCCGGGTGGAGCCGTGGGCATCGTGGAAGCTGTCACCCAGCGCCACGACCCGCCGCGGACGCCAGCGCCGCAGCAGCAACGCCAGCCGGTCCAGCGTCACGCCCGTGTCCCAAGGCGGCACGAGGTGGCCGCGCGCCGCCGACGCCGAGCCTTTTTCCAAATGCAGGTCCGCCACCGCCAATAGGTTCGCGGCCGGCCACACCACAGCGCCGAGCGGGTCTAGCAACAGGCGTTCGCCCCGGAAATGCAGCGGCGCGGCGCTCAAAGCGGGTTTTGCGCCCGCGGCCGCGGCTTGCGTTGCAGGATCGCCAGGTTGGCCCGGTGCACCGGATGCACCCGCATCGGCTTCTGGCTGGGCTCGGCGGCGCCGGTCGCCTCCGCCACCAGCGCCTCGGTTTCGGCCAGCAGGTCGTCCTCGTTGGCGCCGGTGCGCACAGTCTCGCGGCCGATGTCCAGCAGGATCGGCACCGCGAGCGGCGACACGCGAGACAGCCGCACATGCCGCACTTGCCCGGCGACGCGCCCCAGCATGGCCGCGAGCCTCCCCAGGTCCGTCAGGCCCCCGGCCGCGTCCGCCCGCGTGGCGCGCAGCAGCACGTGGTCCGGCTGGTGCCGGCGTAGCACGTCATAAATAAGGTCGCTGTTCACCGTCACCTGCCGCCGGTTCTTGTCCGCGCCCGGATGGTTGCGCTCGATCAGCCCGGCGATCACCGCGACGTTGCGGAATGTCCGGCGCAACATGCTGCTTTCAGCCATCCAGGCTTCCAGGTCGTCGCCCAGCATGTCCTGCTCGAACAGGGCCGGCACGTCCTCCGGCTCATAGCTGGACCAGACCGAGATCACGTAGTCCGTCGCCACGAAGCCGAGCGGGCCGTAGCCGAACCGCTCCATGCGCCGGGTCAGCAACATACCGAGCGTCTGGTGGGCGTTGCGACCCTCGAAGCAGTATGCCACCAGAAACCAGCGGCCGTTGCGCGGGAACGTCTCGACCAGCAGGTCGTCGGTGCCGGGCAGTTCGGAGCGGTCGGTCTGCAACAGCAGCCACTCGCGCACCTGGTCGGGGTAGTGGCTCCAGGTTGTGGGGTCATGCAGCATGGCGCGCACCCGGGCGGCGAGGCTGGTGGTGAGCGGATACTTGCTGCCGGCGTAGGCAGGGACCATCGGCTCGCCGGCGCCGCCTTCGGCGACCTCGACCGTGGTTTCACGGATGCGCAGGTAGCGCAGCAGGCGGCCGGCGAACATGAATGTGTCCCCGGGCGACATCATGGACACGAAGCTTTCTTCCACCTCGCCCAACGCGCCGCCGCGGGCGCCCAGGCGCACCTTCAGCAGCGGCGCTTCGACGATGGTGCCGATGTTCATGCGCGCGAGCCGGGCCACGCGGTCGCCGCGGATGTGGATCAGGCCGTCGACGTCGCGGAACAGCTTGCGGTAGCGGTCGTATGCTGCCAGCGCGTAGCCGCCGTCCTCGACGAAGCGGAGCACGTCCTCGAAATCACGGCGGGCCAGCGCGGCATAGGGGCTGGCGCGGCGAACCTCGTCATACATATCGGCGGCGTCGTACGGTCCGGCGGCGGCGGTCAGCAACAGGTGCTGCGCCAGCACGTCCAGGCCGCCGGGGCGGGGCGGGTCGCCGTCCTGTTCGCGCGCGGCTACCCCCTCGATGGCGGCCTCGCACTCCAGCAGCTCGAACCGGTTGGCTGGCACCAGGATCGCGTTTGAGGCCTCGTCCATGCGGTGGTTGGCCCGGCCCACCCGCTGCAACAGGCGGGACACGCCCTTCGGCGCGCCAACTTGGATCACCTGGTCCACCCCGCCCCAATCGATGCCGAGGTCGAGCGAGGATGTCGCCACCACGCCGCGCAGCCGGCCGTCCGCCATCGCGGCCTCCACCTTGCGGCGCTGGTTGATGTCGAGGCTGCCGTGGTGCAGCGCAATCGGCAGGGTGTCGGTGTTCAGCTTCCACAAAGCCTGGAACAGCAGCTCGCCCTGGGCGCGGGTGTTCACGAACACGATGGTCATGCCGTGGGCGCGGATGCGTTCCAGGATGGCCGACGCGCTGTTGAGGCCCATATGCCCGGACCACGGCAGCCGGTTCTCTGGCAACAGGATGCTCAGCACGGGCGGCGCGCCGGACGCGACCTCGATCAGCTCAGGCTCGGCGCCGGTGCCCACGTAGTCCAGCAGCGCCCGCTGGTGCGCCACCGTGGCGGACAGCCCGACCCGGCGCGCACCTGGCGCCACGGTGGTGAGCCGCGCCAGGCCCAGTGCCAACTGGTCGCCGCGCTTGGTGCCGGCGAGGGCGTGCACCTCGTCGATCACCACGGTGTCTAGGCCTGCGAATAGGGTGGGTGCGTCTGGCTGGGACAGCAGCAAGGCCAGGCTCTCGGGCGTGGTCAGCAGAAAGTTGGGCGGCGCTTCCTTCTGCCGTTTGCGGCGGTTGGCCGGCGTGTCCCCGGTGCGGGTCTCGATGGCGATTGGCAGGCCCATCTCGTCCACCGGTGCCAGCAGATTGCGGGCGATATCGGTCGCCAGCGCCTTGAGCGGGCTGACATATAGGGTGTGCAGGCCGGGCCGGGGCCGCTGGGATAGCGCGATCAGGCTGGACAGGAAGCCGGCCAGCGTCTTGCCGCCGCCGGTCGGCGCGACCAGCAACGCGCTGCGCCCGGCGTCCGCCGCCGCGATCATCGCCAACTGATGCGGACGCGGCGCCCAACCCCGGCGCGCGAACCAGCCCGCAAACGGTTCCGGCAATGTTCCCATGCCGCAGACATAGCCGGTGTGGCGGCCGGGTTAAAGGCGGGGTAACGACCGGGCCATGCCGACCCCGCCCTGGCGTCCCGACCGCTACGCCGACCGCCTGCCGTTCCTGCGCCGCCGTGCGCTGCTGACCCAAGCCACGCGGGCGTTCTTCGACGCGCATGGCTACACCGAGGTCGAGACGCCTTACGCCGTAGCCACGCCTGGCGAGGAGGTGCATGTGCGCGCCTTCCGGACCGAGCAGGAGCATCCGGACGGCGCCCGCACCCCGCTGTGGCTGCACACCAGCCCGGAGTTCGCGATGAAGCGCCTGCTGGTCGCGGGCGCCGGGCCGGTGTTTCAACTGGCCCGCGTGTGGCGCAACAACGAGGGTAGCGCCCGCCACGCGGCGGAGTTCACCATGCTGGAGTGGTACCGGCCCGGCCTGCCGTTCGATGGCCTGATGCGCGAGACCGAGGCGTTCCTCCGCGCCGTGCTGCCGCTGGTGGTGCGGAGCGGCGGGGTGCAGACCAGCCTGGACCGGTTCGAACGGCTGACGGTCGCCGAGGCGTTCCACCGGTATGCGGGCGCGGACGTGCTGGGGACCGCGGGCGACGCGGCGGCGCTGGCCCGCGACGCCGGCGTCGTGCTGCGGGACGGGGAGGGCTGGGAGGACCTGTTCTTCCGCTTGCTGCTGGAACGAGTGGAGCCGCGTCTGGGCAGGGCGCACCCGACGTTCCTGACCCATTGGCCCGCGGCGCAGGCGGCGCTGGCGCGGCGTGACCCGGCCGACCCGCGCGTTGCGTTGCGGTTCGAGCTGTTCGCCTGCGGGATTGAGCTGGCCAACGCGTTCGAGGAGCTGACCGACGCCGCCGAGCAACAGGCGCGGTTCGAAGCAGACCGTGCGCGGCGGCACGCCCTGCATGGCGAGGACTGGCCGCTTGACGAGGACTTCCTGGCGGCGCTCCGGCACGGGATGCCGCCCGCATCTGGGATCGCGCTGGGCTTCGACCGGCTGGCGATGCTCGCGTCGGGCGCGGACCGGATCAGCCAGGTGCAGTGGCTGCCACGGATTGATTAATCACGGGCCACCGCCAAAATGTAGTGGGATGCGTCGTTTCCTGACACTCCTTGCCGTGCTCGGCATTACGGCCTGCTCCTATGGCGTGGACCGGCGCGCCTACCTCGCGACCTTGGTGGGACAGCCGGAAACCGAATTGATCCGGCAGTTGGGCGTGCCGTCACGCACCTATGAGGCTGGCGGGCGGAAGTTCGTCGCCTATACCGAGCGCCGCACCACTGTTTACCAAGGCGGACCGTTCTTTGGCGGGTTCGGCGGCGGCTTCGGTTACCTCGGCGCGGGCTATGGCTACTACGGCGCGTTCCCGTCGCAAGTCCTGGAGCGCGGGTGCGAGACGACATTCGAGTTGGGCGAGGGACGGGTGCTGACCTGGTCGCTTCGAGGGAATTCATGCGGTTGATCCGGCTAGCTGCCTTGGGCAGTAATTGACGCACTTTCGCCTCGCTGCCGTCATCGCGCTCATGGCCGTCGCTGGATGCGCTGGCGCTTACACGGGACCGCCCGGCGAGGCCAGCTTCTCCAACATCAATCCAGTCAATGGGCAGCGTGGCGGAGCCAGCAGCGGCCGCTGACGCAGCATCGTTCTAGGGAGTTTGCTTAGCCGCGGCGATGGCGGCGTTCATCGCCCGCACGCCGGCACCGGGTCCGTCCGGGTGGTTCCATACGGCGCCGACCACAGCCAGGAAATCAGCGCCAACTTGCACCAGGGATGCACAGTTCTCCGGCGTGATGCCGCCGATGGCGACGCAGGGCAGCTCCATCAACTCGGACCACCAGGCCAGCAGCTCCGGGTCGGCTTGGGTGGGGGCAAGCTTGGTCCGGGTCGGGAAAAACGCGCCGAACGCGACGTAGTCCGCCCCGGCCTCCCCGGCGGCCATTGCGAGGTCCCGGCTGTCATGGCAGGTGATGCCCAAGGTCAGGCCGGGACCCAGCAGCCGCCGCGCTTCGGCCGCGGCCAGGTCGGTTTGGCCGACGTGCGCGCCGTCCGCGCCGGTGGACGCCGCCAGGTCCGCCCGGTCATTGACCAGGAATGCGACGCCGCGGGACTGCGTGACCGGGCGCAGGGCGTCGATTGCGCGGCGCCACTGGTCATCACCAGCCTCCTTCAGCCGCAACTGCACCGCCGCCACGTCGCCGCCGTCCAGCGCGCGGGCCAGCGTGTCCGCGAACCCTGGCCCGGCGGTGACCGGCGTCACCAAGTACAACCGGCAGGAACCGGTTGATTCCGACGTAGGCTGTTGCTGTCCTGCCCTAGCCATCAGAAGCTGTGGGCGGGGCCGTGTTCGAAGCGCTGGTCCACCGAAAGGATCAACAGCTTGCCGGTGCCGCCGAGCTTGCCGGTCATCAGGATGCGGGCGAGGTTGGCCTTGGTCCCGGGGTTGTCGCTCTCATAACAGTCCAGGATGGCCCTGACCTTGGATGTAACCTGCATGGTGGCTGCCTTGCGCATTGAACGTTGCGGGCGGATTAGCCGATAGGGCCGCCGCTGTCACCGTGGCCGAGCCAGTCACTGATGCGCCGGCTGACGCCGCGCTGTCGCAGGTCAAGCGCCAGGGGCCGGGCCGCCAGCACGCGGGCGCCACCCCGCGCGGCACGCTCGGCAACGTCGTTGAACGCTGGCCCGGGCTGCAGCACCAGCAGCCGGCAGCCGACGCTCAGCGCCTCCAGCGCCCGGCCCGGCGCGTCGCCGCAATCCAGGATGTCGGGAACGCCGTCCCGGCCCGCCAACGCCGCCGCTACCAGCGCCCGCCACCAGCCGCACCCCGCATACAACGCAGCGCCCGGCGCGGACAGTAGTGTCACCGGCCGGCCCAGCGCGAGCGCGGCCCGCGCGTGCGGCAGTCCGTGAATGACGATCGCCGGCGGAAGCTGCATTGTTGACTTTCAAGTGGTTGAGCCGTTTAAGCTCAAGCGGTCACGCAACGGGCAGGGAAATTTAGGCATGCCTGACAACAACGCCGACCCGGTGGCAAGGCTCGCGTCCGCGCTTGATCGGATAGCGGTGCAAGTGGGCGCGCCGGACCCCGTGGCAGCCGACGTCGCGGCGCGCCTGGACAGCCTGATCGCACAACTGCGCGACGCGCTCGAGACCTAAGGAAACCGCCATGACGCAGATGACCGTTAAGATCAACGGCTACGCCTATACGTTGGGCTGCGCGAATGGCGAGGAGGCGCACCTGCAAGCGATGGTCGAGCAGGTCGAGGAGCGCGTGACCCGCATGAAGGCGCTTGGCAGCCAAAGCGGCGAGTCCCGCCTGTTGCTGCAAGCCGCGCTGCTGATGGCCGACGAGCTGCATGACCTCAGGGCGGAGATGGCGACGCTGCGCCGGGGCAGCGCAGCGCCCACGCACGACACGGCGCAGAAGCAGCAACTGGTTATGCTGGCGTCGCGCGCGGAGGAGATTGCGGCGGAGCTTGAGCGGCACTAAGTTCCGGTGGCGGGGCTGCTGGGCGCGTCAGGCAATTCATCCCTAGGGCCAATAAGCACACTCCCGGGAGCTGGCTCTGTCTTGATCGTGGTCAAGGTAACCGGTGCCCACCTGCGCAAGCAGGCTCTGGGAGGGTGATACGCCAACGGCTATGGCGGCTCCGCACCCTTTAACCGAACAGAAGCGGGCGATGCGCCGGGCCATGCTGGCGGCGCGCAAGGACTGCGATCCGGGCGTTGGCGCTGCGCTGGCGGCGCATATGCTGGCGCGCTGCGAGTTGCCCTCGGGTGCCGTCGTGGCGGGCTACTGGCCCATGGGCGACGAAATCGACATCCGGCCGTTGCTTGTGGCGCTGGCCGGGCGCGGCCATATGGTCGTGCTGCCGGAGACGCCGCCGCGCGGCCAGCCGCTGCGGTTTCGGCGCTGGCAACCCGGCGACGACATGGTAACCGAACGGTTCGGCACCATGCGCCCATCCGGCGAGGTCGCGACGCCCACGGTGCTGTTCGTGCCGCTGCTGGCGTTCGATGCGGCCGGACGCCGGCTGGGCTACGGCGGCGGCTACTACGACCGCACCCTGGCCGCGCTGCCCGGCGCACGCGCCATCGGCTGCGCCTACGCGGCGCAGCAGGTGGAACTTGTGCCGGCCGGGCCACATGACATGCGTCTGGACGCTGTCGCCACGGAGTGCGGCGTTGTTTTCTGCAAGGGTCATTGATGCGCATCTTGTTTCTGGGCGACGTGGTCGGGCGATCCGGCCGGGACGCCGTGGCCGCCGCGTTGCCGGGCCTGCGCGCCACGCTGCGGGCCGACCTCGTGGTGGTGAACGGCGAGAACGCCTCGCACGGTTTCGGCCTGTCGCCGGACATGGCGGAGGCGCTGCTGGCCGCCGGCGCCGACGCCATCACGCTGGGCAACCACGCCTGGGACCGCAAGGAGCTGATCCCCTACATCGCGCAGCAGCCGCGGGTGGTGCGCCCGCTGAACTTTCCGCCGGGCACGCCGGGCGCCGGGTCCGTGCTGGTGAGCCTGGCCGATGGGCGCCGCGCGCTGGTGCTGAACGCCATGGGCCGGCTGTTCATGGACGCGCTCGACTGCCCGTTCCGCGGCACGGCGGAGTTGCTGGCGCGTTACAAGCTGGGCGCCAGCGTCGGCGCTATCGTGGCGGACTTCCACGCCGAGGCCACCAGCGAGAAGCTGGCCTTTGCCCACTCGTTCGACGGCTCGGTGTCGCTGGTGGTGGGCACGCACACCCACGTCCCGACCTCGGACCACCAGGTGCTGCCCGGCGGCACCGCCTACCAGTCCGACGCCGGCATGTGCGGCGACTACGACAGCGTGATCGGCATGGCGAAGGAAGGCTCCGCCGCCCGGTTCTGGCGCAAGATGCCCGGCGAACGCATGCAGCCGGCCGACGGCGTGGCGACGGTGTGCGGGCTGTTCGTGGTGACGGACGACGCAACGGGCCTGGCCCTCAGCGCCGAGCCGGTGCGGCAGGGCGGGCGGCTGTCGCAGGTGATGCCGGAGCAGGGCGCGTTGGTCCAAGCGTAGCCACCTCCGGCTTGCCCCTGCTATCACCGGTCCTTGACAAGCAGGGACCACGGCGATGGCCGGCCACTCACAATTTAAGAACATCATGCACCGCAAGGGCGCGCAGGATGCGAAGCGCGCCCGGCAATTCGCCAAGCTGATCCGCGAGATCACCGTCTCCGCCCGTGCCGGCCTGCCTGACCCGGCCACCAATCCCCGGCTCCGTGCCGCCATGGCCGCGGCGCGGGAGGCGAACATGCCGCGGGACACCATCGAGCGCGCGGTTAAAAAGGCGTCCGGTGCCGTTGGGAGCGATGATTACGTCGAGGTGCGCTATGAAGGCTACGGCCCGGCTGGCGTCGCGGTGATCGTCGAGGCGCTGACCGACAACCGCAACCGCACCGCGTCCGACGTGCGCGCGGCATTCAACAAGCATGGCGGCGCGTTGGGCGAGACCAACTCCGTCAGCTTTCTGTTCGAGCGACTCGGCGTCCTCACCTACCCTGCAACGGTGGCCAGCGCGGACGGCATGTTGGAGGCGGCGATCGAGGCCGGCGCAGACAACGCCGAGAGCGGGCCGGATGGGCACGAGGTGACCTGCGCCACCGAGGACTACTTCGCCGTGCGGGACGCGCTGGAGGCCAGGTTCGGCCCGCCCCAGTCGGCGACGCTGGAGTGGCGACCGAGCACGTCCGTCACCCTCGACGAGGACCGGGCCGCGAGCCTGTTGAAGCTGATTGACGCGTTGGAGGACAACGACGACGTGCAGAACGTGTTCGCCAACTTCGAAATCCCCGAGGCGGTGCTGCAACGGCTGAGCGCCTAGTGGCCCGGCTGATGGGCATCGACCCTGGGCTGCGCTTCACCGGGTGGGGCGTCATCGACGTGCAGGGCAACCGGCTGCGGCACGTGGCGGACGGGGTGATCGCGTCCGACAACGCGCACTCCGTGCCGCACCGGCTGAAGTTCCTGCATGACGCGCTGACGGCATTGTTCCACGAGTACCAGCCAGACGAGGCGGCGGTGGAGGAGACCTATGTCAACCGCAATGGCACCGCGACCCTGAAGCTCGGCTACGCGCGCGGCGTCGCTTTGCTGGCGCCGGCGCTGGCGGGCATCATCGTGGCGGAGTACGGCGCGAAGTCGGTGAAGCTGTCCGTGGTCGGCACCGGAGGGGCGTCGAAGGAGCAAGTGGTCCTGATGGTGCGCCGTCTGCTGCCGGGCGCCACGTTGCGCCGGGCCGACGCGGCGGACGCGCTGGCGGTGGCGATCTGCCACGCGCATCACCGGGCCACGCGGCTGCGGGTGGCATCCGGGACCGTGATGGCGTGATCGCGTTGCTGAACGGCCGGGTCGATGCTTTGGAGGAGGGCCGTTGCATCATCGACGTGAACGGCGTCGGCTACCTGGTGCAGGCGTCAACCCGCACCTTGGCCTCGCTGCCGGCAGCGCCCGCGGTAGCGCGGGTGCTGGTGGAGACGCATGTGCGGGACGACGCGATCACCTTGTATGGCTTCACCGACACAGCCGAGCGCGACTGGTTCCGGCTGTTGCTGACCGTGCAGGGCGTGGGGGCAAAGGTGGCGCTCGGCATCCTGTCCGCGCTGTCGCCGCGCGACCTGATCGGCGCCATCGCGGCTGGCGACAAGACCAGTCTCACCCGAGCGCCGGGGGTGGGCGCCAAGCTCGCGGTCCGGCTGCTGTCCGAGTTGCGCGACAAGGCGGGCGCGATGCCGACCGGAACCAGCATCGCCTTTGCCGCGCCGGCGGGCGGCACGGAGGCGGACGCCATTTCCGCGTTGGCGAACCTCGGCTACCGGCGGGCGGAGGCGCATCCCGCCGTGGTCCGAGTCATTGAGCGGCTGGGCGACACGGCCAGCGTCGGCCAGGTGATCCGTGAGAGCCTACAGGAATTGGCGACGCAATGAGCGATGAACGAACCATAGCGGACCGTACCCTGACGCCTGGCCGCATTGAAGACGACAGCGCCGAAGCCAGCCTACGGCCGCAGACGCTGGCGGAGTTCATCGGCCAGAAAGCGTCCCGCGAGAACCTTCGCATCTTCATCCAGGCCGCGCGCGGACGGGGCGAGGCGTTGGACCACGTGCTGCTGCACGGGCCGCCCGGCCTCGGCAAGACCACCCTGGCGCAGATTGTCGCGCGCGAGCTCGGCGTCGGCTTCCGCGCGACGTCCGGCCCGGTGATCCAGCGCGCCGGGGACTTGGCGGCGATCCTCACCAACCTGCAGCCGCGCGACGTGCTGTTCATCGACGAAATCCACCGGCTGCAGCCCGCCATCGAGGAGGTGCTGTACCCCGCGATGGAGGATTTCCAGCTCGACCTCATCATCGGCGAAGGCCCGGCGGCGCGCAGCGTGCGGATCGACCTGTCCGCCTTTACCCTGGTGGGCGCCACCACCCGGGCCGGCCTGTTGGCGACGCCGCTGCGCGACCGGTTCGGCATCCCGTTGCGCCTGGTGTTCTACACCTTTGCCGAGCTTGAGCTGATCGTTGCGCGCGGCGCGCAGAAGTTGGGGTTCAACCTCACGGCCGAGGGTGCGGCGGAGATCGCGCGCCGGTCCCGCGGCACGCCGCGCATCGCCGGACGGCTGCTGCGCCGGGTGCGGGACTTTGCCGCGGTCGAGGGGCAGGACCCGGTGGACCGCGAGATGGCCGACGCTGCCTTGACCCGGCTGGAGGTGGACCGGCTCGGGCTGGACGCGATGGACCGGCGTTATCTGCGCCGCATCGCCGAGCACCATGCCGGCGGCCCAGTCGGAGTCGAAACGCTGGCGGCGGCGCTGGCGGAGGCGCGCGACACGCTGGAAGACGTGATCGAGCCGTATTTGATCCAGGAGGGCCTCATTCTCCGCACCAGCCGTGGGCGCATGTTGGGGGAGGGTGGATGGCGGCACCTTGGCCTCGCGCCGCCGCGCACGCAGCCGCAGCTTGATCTGCTGCCGGACCCGGAGTGAGCGCCTACCGGTTGAGCTTGCGGGTTTATTACGAGGACACGGACGCGGGCGGCATCGTCTACCACGCCCGCTATCTCGCGTTCGCCGAGCGGGCGCGCACCGAGGCGTTGCGGCAGGCCGGCGTTCCCCATGCTGAGCTTATGCAGCATTTCGGACTGATCTTCGTGGTGCGCCGCGCCGAAATAGACTATCTGCGGCCAGCCCGGCTGGATGACGAGATCGAAGTCCTGACGGGACCGTGGGCAATGCGCGGCGCGAGCGTAGAGGTGCAGCAACGGTTTGAAGCCGGCGGCCAGGCGCTCGCTGCCTTGCAGGTCAAGCTGGCGTGCGTGCGGGCCGCGGATGGCCGGCCGGCGCGGATACCGGACCGCTGGCGCGTCGCGCTGGGCGGGGAAGCAGTGGGGGACTAGCGATTGGATCGTGCAGTGGATGCGGCGAACCTGGCGGCAGCCGGCGATATGTCGATGTTGGGGCTGTTCCTGCAGGCGGACCTGGTGGTCAAGGCCGTCATGGTACTGCTGCTGCTGGCGAGCGTGTGGGTGTGGGCCATCGTGTTCGAGAAAATCGCGACCTTGCGCCGGGCCAACCGGGCGGCGGACCGGTTCGAGGACCAGTTCTGGTCTGGCGGCAGCCTCGACGAGCTGTATGACGCCGAGGGCGCCAAGCCGACGCACCCCATCGCCGCCGTGTTCGGCGCGGCCATGGGCGAGTGGCGGCGCAGCGCCCGGGTGGCCGGCGCGGACATGACCCGCGGCAGCGTGCGGGACCGGGTGGACCGCACCGTCACCGTCACCATCCAGCGCGAGATGGACCGGATGGAGCGCTGGATGGTGTTCCTGGCGAGCGTCGGCTCGACCGCGCCGTTCATCGGGCTGTTCGGCACGGTGTGGGGCATCATGCGGTCGTTCTCGGCCATCGCCACCAGCCGCAACACCAACTTGTCGGTGGTGGCGCCCGGCATCGCCGAGGCGTTGTTCGCGACCGCCATTGGCCTGGTGGCGGCCATCCCGGCGGTGCTGGCCTACAACAAAATCAGCACGGACCTGTCCCGCTTCGCGTCGCGCATGGAGGGCTTCGGCTCCGAGTTCGCGGCCATCCTGTCGCGGCAGTCGGAAGAGCGGGTCTAACGGCATGGCAGTCGGGGGCTACAACCGTGGCAAGGGCCGCTACCGGCCGCTGGCCGAGATCAACGTCACGCCGTTGGTCGATGTCATGCTGGTTTTGCTGATCGTATTCATGGTGGCCGCGCCGCTGATGACCTCCGGCGTGAACGTCGATTTGCCCAAGACCAGCGCCGCGCCGTTGAACCAGGATAGCGAGCCGCTGACGGTTTCGGTGAACGCCGAGGGCAAGATTTTCCTGCAGGAGACCGAGGCTGGGTTGCCGGAGCTGGTGACCAAGTTGCTGGCCATTTCGCAGAACAAGCCGGACCGGCGGATTTTCGTGCGGGGCGACAAGGCCTTGGCATACGGCCGGATCATGGAGGTCATGGCGACGATCACCCAGGGCGGCTTTACCAAGGTGGCGCTGCTGGCGGAACAGAGCGGCGGCCCAGCCACGGCGCCGGTGCCACCGGCTGACGCGCAGCCTGCTGCTGCGGCGCCTCGCCGCCAGGGCCGCGGCTAGGACGTCCACCTCAGGATGTCGCCGTTCCTTCGCCGCGGCGGCGCGATCTCGTTCGCGGTACACCTCATGGCGTTGCTGGCTTTGGTGCTGATTGTGCCAGCCGCCCTGCCGGAGGTGCCGGACGAGGCCACGGTCGAGGTGCAGTTCGAGGGCGCGGCGGCTCCCGCGCAGCGCGCGCCGGTTCCAGCGCCTACTCCAGGGATAGCGCCCGCGCCCACGAGCGACCCGCCCAGTACGGAGCCGCCGCGGCCCGCGCCGCCGGAGCCTCCGTTGCCGCCGCCGCCCCCACCCCCCCCGCCGCTGCCTGCGCCACCCGCGCCACCGCCCACGCCGAGGCCGCCCGCGCCTGCGCCGCCGTCCCCACCGGCGCCGGTCACGCCGGCGCCAGTCCCGGTGCCACAG